>JAQYWI010000044.1 GCA_030145015.1 Desulfobacterales bacterium | reverse complement strand
GCTTTTCAACCTACCGCTGAATCCCAAAAACAGATCGAGAAAAGAGCCAGAGAAGCGCTGTTAGAAGCTGAAAGCCCAGATAATATATCTCCTTTCTTCGAGCCGATGCGAATGGATCTCTTGGGCAAAAAACGTAAACTTAAAGATACTTAACGTATGAAATAGATGAGCTTATTTTCTGATCCCTGTCACCTACCCCTGTCATCTTTTCTCTGTCTTCTGCGCTCTGTTCTCTGTCAACTGTCTTCTGACATCTGTTTTCTGTTTTCTGTCTTCTGTCATCAAACACCCCACAAGGCATCGCGCAGACCCGATGTCCGCTCAATTTTTCGCGCAATGGCATTCCGGATAATCGAACGATTTCCCCAGATGCGAATTTTTTTGCGCGCGCGGGTCAGCGCGGTATAGATCAGTTCACGGGTTAAGATCGAAAAATCTTTGTCCGGCAGTATGAAAAGCGCCTCATCAAATTCGGAACCCTGGCTTTTGTGAACCGTCATGGCATAGACCGTTTCATGTTCCGGGAGTTGATGGATCTGGAAGCGGCGAACGCCTCCGGCATCTTCCGGGAAATAAACAAACAGTTCCTTTTCGCTGGCTTCAGCATCCGGCATGGTAATACCGATGTCGCCGTTGAATAATCCAAGTTGGTAATTGTTACGGGTAATTAATACCGGCCGGCCGGCATACCATGGATTTCCGGGAATGGGATCCAACTGTATCAGATTCTGCCGGCTCAATACCTGTTCCGCCAGTTTATTGATGGCTTTAACCCCCAGCGGACCGATATTTAAAGCGCACAATATTTTGAAGCGCCGCAGTCGCTGTAACGCGCCTGCCGGGTCCCTGGTTTTAAGATAGGATTGATAGCCCGATACGATCTGCTGCGACAAGGTCTCAATCAGATCTTGATTGGCTTTCAATTGCTGCCAGTTGAGGGATTTTTCATTTGAATCGTCGAGTATGGCAAATGCCAGATCAGCGTCTGCGCGGTTGACTGCCCGGCTTAATCCGCCAATGCCGCTGCTGGCGTCAAACCGATAGCTTTGTTGTAGTACGACGATGGAGTCCTGCAGCCCGGATCCCTCGTCGGATGCGGGAACCATCTGGTCCAGATCCTCTCCGGTTAATTTTTTGATACGATCCAAAAAGGAAACCGAAAATCCGTGCATCACATTCCGATCGCAGATATCGCCCAGTACCGATCCCGCCTCGACTGAAGCCAGTTGATCCTTGTCACCGATTAAAATCAGCCGCGCATTTTCGGGGACCGCCTGAAATAGTTTGGCCATCAAGGCCAGATCGACCATTGAGGCTTCGTCGACGACAACCACATCCGCCATCAGGGGATTATCCGGATCATGGTGGAAATACGGGGAACCCTTTATGGGTTTGAGCATCCGATGAATGGTAAACACGTCAGAAGGAATCGCGGATTTAACTGCATCATCGCAATTCATGCGGCCTTTGGCTTGTTCGAGGGACTCTTTTAACCTGGCAGCGGCTTTTCCGGTAGGCGCTGCCAGATAAATTTGAAGCCTCTTTTCGGGCACCTGCTCCAATAAAAGCGCCAAAACCTTGGTGACCGTAAATGTTTTTCCGGTGCCCGGCCCGCCGGTGATAACACTGAAATGCCTTAAGCTGGCGACTGCCGCGGCAATTTTTTGCCAGTTAGCTCCCTGTCCTCTGGTTTTTGGAAACAGCCGATCCAGACTATTCTTTAGCCGCTGTAAATCCAGGTCCGCAATATTTTTATAAATTCTTTTTTTAATGGATTTTGAAAGCGTATTTTCATAATCCCAGTATCGATACAGATAGAATCGATTTTTAGCGTCCAGGATTAGGGGGCATTTTTCTCCGGGTCGGCCAACGGCCGGATGGGTTTTAAGTTTTTCCAACCAGACATCGAGCTTGGGGCATTCGATGAGCTCACTGTCCTCCTGTGTGCCGCTGAACAGATTTCCGGAGCTCGTTTCCAGGTTAAGACAGATATTACCGCTGGCGGTGGTATGGCTAACCAGGGCAGCAGCTAAAAATATATCCGGATCGTTATCCTGCGAAAAGCCGTTGATAAAATTCGCAAAATGAATATCAATCTCAGACAGCAGACCCTTCGCAAGGAGATTTTTTATCGTGTTTCTTTTAAGCATTTGAGTTTTAAAATATTATTTATACACAGTATTATTAATAATATTAAATAATCCTGGCCCAGAGGACTAGGCTTTGATTTCACCCCGGAGGAGTAGTGTTTGCCGTTAACTAACCCATGGAAAAATGGAATGGTGGGCACGCAGTGAAACTTTAGCGCTATAATGGAATATTGGGTATGAAAAGCGGATGATGTTCTGATTTTAATTTCTGATCAATGTCATCTATAATAAAATAGATTTCATTCCGTCAAACCCAGTATTCCAACATTCCATTATTCCAGTACCCCATGGCATTGGATTACAGCAATCCCGCCGGTGGCGGGACTGACCTGACCAAAAGGACCATGTTTTCCGTGTTAGAATAAATGGTTAAATCATAATTTTTTATGTATAGCTTAAACTTTAGAAAAGCCAGGAATCAGTGCTTTTCCCAGCGCATTGACAAGTTCCGGTTTCGGAAGGTCATAGAAAATTCCAAATTCCGGATCGCGCCGGCGGTCGATGCCCCTGATAAACATATAGAAAACGCCGCCAAAATCGGATTCATATCGAAAACCGGAATTACGCAGCCGCAGGTACTGAGACAGTGCCAGTACATATAGGTGGTACTGCAGTATATAGTAATTTTCCTGCATCGCGTGATGAAGGGCGTCTTGACGATAGTCATCAATCGTCGGGCCGAGATAGTTAGATTTCCAATCTACCAGATAAAATCGACCCTGATGTTGGAAAACCAGATCCATATATCCTTTCATGAAACCGGCGGCGGGATTGAAAACTAGCTTTTTCAGTCTGCCGGGGAAATCGCCCTTCCCATCGATGCGGCCGTGTTGCTTGAACACAAATCGCAGCGTTTGAGGGGTAATCGCATTCAACGGATAGTAAAATTCCATCTCGTTGATGCGGTGTTTGAAGGCAATTGAAGATAGCGTTAGATCCGGTGCAGTTGATTGCAAGGGTACATTCAGAACATCCGAAATCGTCTCAGAAATAATATGCTGCCAGGTCCTGTCAAAACCATAGGCCCGCAGTGAGTTTTGAACCGGTTTGCTCAAATCTCGAACTGAACTGGTGGTGTAATCCAGATGCTCAAACAGATCATGGAAAAAATTCCCGGCACGGGAACCTTTTGGAAATGCAAAAATATCGTTACGATCACCGGGTTCCCGGAGGGCAATCCATTCATCTGGAGTATCCGCGAGGTATCTGAAAAGGTCCGCAAAAGCATCGCGGTCTGGAAGATCAATGTCGGAAATTCGCCTTGAAACCAGCGACGAATAGCTTGAAACCTTCCAGGTTCGGTCAATTTTGCCTGCAAATTTTCGACAGGCCAATGCTTCAACGGTCTGCGGTTGTTCAAAAAAGTTGCGGCCCGAAGGCTCGGGCCACGGGAGCACCTCAATACTCCCTTGCGATTTTTTAACCAATCGACTTAAATCAGCCATACGGTCTTCGTCTGATTTTGCGCTGACGTGCCGCTTCAACTCGGCAACAAGATCTTCGCATCGGTAATCGATCCGGGGACGATCGGAAGGATGCAACAGATAGGCAAGGGCTGAAGATTCGGCTGTGTTGATTCGCCCCCACACGAGGTAGCAGATGGATTTTGCACGGGTTAGCGCGACATATAACAGCCGGATATTTTCAGCCAGCAGCTCATTCTGGGCGAGCAGGACATTTAAATCACGCGCATCCGAACCCAAATCCAGCGTCAGGCTCAGGTCGTCATCTGTTTGATGAAAAATAATTTCACGGTCTTTTACAAATGAGCCCTCCCATCCATAGGGGCAGAACACCACCGGATATTCAAGCCCTTTACTCTTATGGATGGTCACAATTTTTACAGCGCCTTCATCACTTTCCAATCGAAGCTGATGTTCTTCAAGCCGCGGTGATTGAGGATCGCGATGCTCCGCCAGCCATTTTAAAAGGCCGCTGATGCCGAAATTTCGTTGTACGGATTCTTGATGAATGATCTCAGCTAGATGCAACACGTTGGTTAAGCGTCGTTCACCATCCGCAAAAGATATAAGGCGTTTTCTGATCTTTTCGCGCGCCAGAACCATTCGGAACATGCGGATAAATCCGAATCGTTGCCACACCTGAAAATAGTCTCGAATTGCAGTCAGTCGATTTTCCAACCGCCGGGTGTCGATCTGCGCAGATAGTAGATCTTCACCCTTAGCGCCCATCATATCCGTTGCCAGAGCTACTTTGAGAAGCGCCAGGTTATCCGGCTCTGAAATGCTGAGCAAAATTTTTTCAACCTCCATGGCTTCATGCGAATCAAAGATGTTGCCGGTACTGTAAAGCACCGATGGAAGACCTTTGGCGGATAAGCGCTCTTTTACAAGCTGAGCCTGGCGGTTGGTTCGAACCAGCACCGCTATGTCACCCGGGGGCCGGGGCTCGGATTCGGCAGTCACAATTCGGCAGATCTCTTCAGCTAATGCCCCGGCGATCAGCCCGACTGCCTCGGCTTTACCGATGGGTTTATCCTGATCCGAATGGACCCTGGAATCCAAATACCATATCCTCAAAGGCGCCTTGTTTTCTTGCGAGGCGCTTGAACCTTTATTCCCCGGTCTGGCTTTTTCAAAGGGGATGTCTTCAAAAAGAAAGGGGTTTTTTATATTTGAGAAAATAGTATTAACGGCGCTGATCAGAAGCGGTTCAGATCGCCAGTTTTCAGTGAGTGTAAACTTGGCCCGGGCATGGCGGGCGGCCTGTATGTAAGAAAATATGTCCGCCCCGCGGAAGCTGTAAATTGCCTGTTTGGGATCACCGATCATAAACAGCAGGCTGCCCCTGGCGGCAAAGAGCCGCGAGAAAATTTCATATTGCACACTGTCGGTATCCTGAAATTCATCCACCAGAGCGGCTTTGTATCTTTGACGAATGGCTTCCGCGAGGGGGTTGCCCTTTTGCGCCGTCAAAGCCTGTTTTACGAGAACCAGCAAGTCATCGAAAAACTGGATGTTTTTTTGCGACTTGCGCTCCTTTAGCTCCGACGCGGCATACGCAAACAGCCGGCTTTTCAGGTAAACAAAGTAGTTTTCCAATTCGGCTTCCAACTCGGTTGCATGGCGATATACTGCATCGCAGGTCACAAAAAAATCATGGGAGGGCGCTGAATGGTTTTTTCGGACGGCCCGGCTTATTTTTTGGGCTGTAAAATTTTCAAAACCTTTAAACAGCGGAAAGCCCGTACTGTTCGGTGCCACATATTTTTCCATGGCCGCGACCATGGTTTGAATTTTAAGGTCCCTTTTTGTCATACCGGCGGCATTTTCAGCGGGTTTCAGGCTGCCGTATTGGATGCCGCTCAAGGCCGGGTCTTGCAGGGCTCGTACGACAGCGTCACGCCCTTGGGTCCATTGATCTTTTAAATCTTGAAAGGCTTGCTGGAAAGCAGGTATGCTGTTTAAAGGCGGTTTATTGATCTGTGGGACTATATTCATGTCGGCAGCTCTCATTTTACGCATCAGCTGCCAAAAATACCCGGGTCCTTTAATTTTTTTTGTAAAAAAGCTGATGAACTCCAGGGGGGCATTATAAAAATTTTTGCGCCAGTAATCTTCGACGACTTCCCTGATCAATTCGGTCTGATCCGAAATAAGCTCTGTATCAAACAAATTTTCGGTTTCAAATGCATGTTCAAAAAGGATTCGGGCGCAGAATCCGTGAATGGTAAAGATGGATGCTTTGTCAAATTCAATCAGAGCCGCATGGATCAAATCAATAGCGGCCCCATGATCCGTTTGGGATTTCAGCAGATCCAGCAGTAGATTGTCCTTGCTGGTTCCCGTAGTAAAGGCTATTTCGGCTTGCAGCAGTTTGGTCCGAATCCGATCTCTCAGCTCTTCGGTGGCCGCTATGGTAAAGGTTACCACCAGGATCTGATCAACCCGGAACTGCTTTTCCAGAATCAGCCTTAAAAACAATCCCTCGATGGTGTAGGTTTTGCCGGTACCGGCACTGGCATCAATCAAATTGATGCCCTCCAAAGGGGTGTTTATGAGATCAAGGGGTTTCAAATTACTTCATTTTCCAATATTTATTAATCAGTACTTGTAACTTCTTAATGGTTCAGAGGTTCAGGGTTAGAAGGTTTAGGCGTTAGGCATCAAATATCGTGCAGACTTTTTTGCTCAGTCCTCAGTCCTCAGCACTCATTACTTATCTTTTAACCCTGAACCTTTGAACGTTGAACCTTGAACCCTAAATTTTACATTCTTCCGTTTAATCTATATATAAACGCCAGAACCTCCGCCACGGCACGATAAAGCTCCGCGGGAATTTCAGTTTCCAGATCGAGAGCTTCCAGCACCTGTACCAAATTTTTATCTTTATGCAGCGGGACGTTATGCGCCCGGGCGGCTTCAATAATTTTCTCGGCAACAAAGCCCCGGCCTTTGGCTGTGATCCTGGGTGCCGCGTCTTTCTCCTTGTCGTATTTAAGCGCCACGGCTCTGGATTTCTTTTTCATCCTTAAATCCTTAGATCGATTTGTTTATCACTGCCAATATCTAAATCTTCGCGATGGAAATCCTGAATTTTTTTGGCAGATACAACTGTTTTTAAAATCAAATAATCAAAGAAAGGGGTTAAGCGATCATTGATCTCGTCCAGGTGTTCTTCAAACTTTAGCTTATGGCTGTTATCATTAACAAAAAAGGTAATCGACAATTCCTTTTTTATCAGAAAAAAATCCGCACGCACCGCTCCGATTTTGTCCATATCCAATAACAAAGAGATCTTAAAGCCGGCTTTTGATCCATTTTTGTTCTTCTTGGGGTAATAGAATTTTAATTTAGCTTTATGCTGATCTTCTTTTATCGGAAGCGTAAAAGAAAAAACATGGTGTGGATCCGGCAATTCGAGCCTATGGGCCGCCCGGGTTTGTTGATTGAATATATCAGCCAGCAGCAGATCAATGCTGCCCTTGAAACTGGCCAGGTTTCGGGTATTGAGAAATTTGGAAGCCGGATCCTGGGTTTCCAAATATTCCTTGAGCATGAAAAGGATCGGTTTTAAATCTTTTGCCAGAATCATTTTTATCTGCGGAGACCGAATCAGTTCTTTGGCTAAATCCCCCTCAGAGCCCTCAACGAATTTACTGATGATGTTGGCAAAATTTTTTTCAAAGAAAAAACCCGCATTTTCGACATATGATTTGAGCAAAGGAAGCAACTTTGTCGCGGTTTTGCTTAAATCAAGGGATTCAAAATGCGTATCCAGAGTCGCCAGCGCCCGATGGATCTGCTCCGGAGGCAGTTGGCGGTCCGGCAGGCTTAAAATCTGGTGCGCAGCCTGCTTGATGTCTGACTGAATTTTGTTAAATACGTCAAAGGAAAGAATTTCTAAGCGACCCAACACATTTTTGCGTCCGGCAAGGTCTTTTGAATCAGGATTCACCACCTGAAGCCGAAGTTGTCCGTCGGTGTCGCTAACTTTTACGAGCAATTCGGCACCTGCTTTAACCGGAAATTTGACTTCAGCTAAAGCACGGAATTTTCCGAGATCGACCAAAACGCGATTATTGTCCTGGACTTCGATAATTTTTAAGTTAAAGATATCCCCGGGCTTAACAATCTCCTGGAACCATGCGGATCGGTTGAGCCGCGGGTCTAAAATTGCTTGTAAAAGAGAAGAGATATCCATATATGGGTCCAACCCTTGGAGAAAAAGGTTTCAACGCACTTTTGAATCCATTAATCTGGTAACATTTTGTTTTGTTATAAAATTCGAAATTCGAATACCCAAACCCGAAACAATTTCGAATATCAAATTTACAAAATTCAAAACCTTTTGAGCATTCGAATTTATGATTTTGAATTTGTTTCTTATTTCGTATTTCGTGCTTCGGATTTGTAAGTTTCTTTAATACTCTATTGATCAGAAAAAGAATATTTTATCCGAAGAACTTATTCTTCTTCTTCAGTATAATACACTCCCGGAATCCAGCTTTTACGGATTTTGGAGGTCTTATTCGGGTCTCCTTCGCCTTCATCGAGAAACTTAAAATTATTCCATCCGACTCGAATCATATCATTGTGTTGTAATTTATGGCGTGTAATCTTCTGATCGTTTACAAACGTACTATTGGTGCTATTTAAATCTTTTATGTAATATTCCGGCGTGCCGGCGGATTCCGGATTGTCTTTTGCTTCGATGACCGCATGGGCGTTGCTGACCACTGCGTTATCGATAAAAATGTCACTGTCCGGATCACGTCCGATTCGCAGTATGGTTTTGGCGTTTAGTTTAAATTTATTAATCGCCACACCCTCGTGCAGCTGAACTATCATTGCCATGGTTATCTCCTTTTGTTTTTAAATTTCGATTTCAATGCAATTTGCCAATAAGGGTTTGAATACTGTTTCGGCAATTTCCTGAAACGAAGCGTCAAAGGGGTCGACCATTTTAAAGCAGATATCAAAGTAAGGATCATCTGATTCCCCTCTGGCAAAGTCCGTGCCTACCCATTTTCTTTGGGCCATTTTCAGGGCTGTTGTTTCCGATTTTCCTTTCAGCTGCTCCTGTTGAACATATTCCAGCGATGAATTCGGGAAAAAATGCAGCGGCTTTTCCAATCCTTGTTTGAACACATCTAACAGATCGGCCAAAAATTGGCGCTGAAGATCAACCGGATGAAACTGCCAGGCCGTATTTTTAAATATAAGAACGCCGGCTGGCCTCCGTTTTTGCGGGGACACTTCACAAAATGCCAAATGATAAATCCAGGATCTTAAAATATCTTGAGCCCGCTGTTTAGCATATCGCACCTGGATCAAACCGCGTTTGTAGATTTCGGGCAGTCGTACCTGTAAACGAAAGTCATTGATTTCGATTTGCGTCTCGATGGGATCCGCAATTTTACAATCCGTAAAAGGTTCAATTTTACTGACAAAATGATCGACATCAATACTCATTTCATTATAATAAAAAGCGCCTACCCTGGCATGCGGAAGTTGCCCCATGGCAAGTTGTAATGGCCGATAATCGTCAAGATCCCGGCCTTTCAACCTTGAGTGTACCATATTTTGTTCCACCAGATATTTATCCAGAGACTTCAACTCAAAATCTTCGCGTTTATCGGTTAGCGCCGTTGTCTTATCCAGATAAATCCCCAAACGCTGCTGCAGCAAAAATCTGGCCGGGTTGTTAAAAAAGCGGCAGAGGGTTTCCAGATCGAGTTGATGCAGGGCCTCTTTTTCCACCGGCGTCAGTGGCAATATGTCGGTTATCAATGCAGTGGGTTTTTCACGTTTGTTCAAACATGTGGCGGCATCCCGGTTTTCTTCAGAATAACAAAAGAGTTTAGCATCATTTTTAAAATATTGCGGTGAAAACGCCTGCAGACGATGAAAAGTGACCACCTGCTTGAGGATTTTTCGGCCGGGCAGATCGAATCCTTTTTCAATGGTGTCCAGCAGTTCACTGACAAGAACCGACGGTGGAATGCGGCTGTTGTCCTGAATGTTTTGTCCCACGTAGCTGATATATATTTTTTCACGTGCCGAGATAATGGATTCCAAAAATAAGTATTTATCGTCATTCCTGCGTGACCGGTCGCTGGGTTGCGGGTGTTTGGCAATTAAGTCAAAGGTTAGCGGTTGAAAATCCCGCGGAAACCTGTCTGAATTCATGCCGATCAGACAAACGACCTTAAAGGGAATACTGCGCATGGGAAGCATTGCACAAAAAGTGACCCCGCCGGTCATAAACCCGGACCCAAAACTTAATTTATCCAGGCGTTGTCCCAGATAGAACCGAATGGTCTCAAATTCGAGCTGTTCATGGAACTCGATCTCGGTTTGTCGATGGCCTAAATCATCTAAGATATTTCGTAAACTTTGTATTTCCCTTTCGGTTTCTTCATCCGGCAGAAAAAAATCATCGAGTAGATGTTTTAATACAATGCCCCATTGCTTCAGCTGCTTCGGCCGGTTTAACTCATCGACATATCGAAAGACGCAATCAATAAAATCCAAAAATTTTCCAAAACTATGAATTTCATTACCCTCTACATTATCATAGGGCAAGATGCCCTCAAACATCCGCTGATTCTTTCCCGGCATGGCGTAGCCTAATAGAAGCCGCTGTATTCCTGCCTGCCATGTGTTTTCAGAGACTGCCGGAAGCCCCAATTTTTGACGACTGGCATCATCGATTCCCCAGCGGATTCGGGTATCGCGGATCCAGCGCTCGACGACCTCGATGTCGCTTATATCCAATTTAAACTTTTCTTTAACCCCGGGAGACTCCAGCAATCGCATTACCCGGACAGCACTGACCCGGGAGCCCTTTAGGTCCAGTACTGAAAAAAAGCCGTCGATCAGACGGCTTTGACTCCGGGCGCTCTGATCCGCAATGCTAAATGGAATTCGAAGGCGCTCATCGGTTTGGGCTTCAAATACGGCCTGAATAAAGGGGGCATAAACTTCGATGTCCGGCGTCATCACCACGATGTCTTTCGGCATCAGGTGCGGGTTTTCATCAAACATGGCCAGCAGGTTATCATGCAAGACTTCAATCTCGCGCATCGGGCTGTGACAGCAATGAATCTGAATCGAAGTATCCGAATCGTCTAAACGAAACGGCGCCGGTGTCTCAGACGCAGCCGTATGTTTGCTTTGATCTTTGACATGCTCGGCCGTTGCTTTGCGGTCGCGAAGATTCAAAATGTCAGATTGAATGCATGCGAGCAGATGGGTGCATCCCGGGTCCTGGTAGTCTGCATGTGTTTGAAAATCGAAACCGCTGACCACGGTGAAAAAGTCCTTGCCGTGAGTGCCCATAGATGCCAGCAACCGGTTTCCTTCTTCCAGGTGAAGTTCTGCGGCGGTATCCGCCGACGGGGGGTAGTTTCTCCTGATCCGCTGCATCTGCTTTTCGGAAACAATATCGCTCCAGTATTCCCGGCAGGGATTTAACAGAAACAGGTTCATTTCGACAAGCTGCGACAGGGCCACAAACGCCTCCATATGGAAAAGCGGCAGATAGGATATACCGAAAATAAATATGCGTTGCGGCAGGTTTGTGAATTGAGACGGATCGGTTTTTAATTTTTTTATCAAATCACGTTGTAAGCTGGCGCGGTGACGGTTTTCCTGGCCTTTAACAAGCTGCCGCCAAAGCTGAGCCTGCCATTTATCCTCGGGATGCTCTTCTTTGGTGCCCTGCTCGCCATGTTCCCATCGGAATATCATTTCCGGCCGGAAGACCTGATATTGGTCGTATATGTCAGCCAATTTGTTTGAAAGCTGTAAGCGCTTGAGATGGGTGGCATCTTTGGCCAGGTAAGCTTTCAAGCGCTCAAATCCTGTCAGCTGGGTGCAATCCGGAAGCATTTTCATGATTTTGAACATCAAAACATCCGGATCAAAAGGTGACGGCTCCGGAAAAGCCGGCATCACCTGTTTAGCAATTTCTTCCAAAAAAGAGTTGGGAAATGGAAACTCAACATTGGCGCAGATACCGTTGTGCTTCGCAAGCTCCAGAGATAACCAGCGCTGCATGCCGGTACTCTGGACCACGATAATTTCAGCAGCAAACGTAGATGAAACGGGGGTTTTCAGCATCTGAGCCAACTGCTCTACAAGAATCTCAAGTTTGTTGCTGGTAAAAATGTTAAGGCCGGACATCGAGTCCATTCCGTAATGAAGGGTGTTGGTATGATATTCAATAGATGACCGCTGATATACCGATAGCACACATTCGAGCATTCAGGGTATATCCTGATTTCATCTTTGTCTGTAGCCGCAGACCTAACGCCTGAAGCTTATCGAATGAATCGGTTTAAAAAACGGTAGAAACGCATCTGCCAGTAGGCAATGTTTACCGGCACAAAAAAACGCGAATCGAAATTGGGATTCTTGATATTTGCCAGAGCAGACAGATAATTCACATGCTGGGCAACCGATAGCGGACATCCCTTGGCACGGATATAACGTGACCCTCTTTTCCAAAGAGAATGTGCGATGGCTGTTACTGTTTTTAAAAGCATGTCGTTTGAGGTTGTTTTTTTGGCGTCCACGTCATCGGCTGTTTTATAGCTGCTTTCAATTTTAACGGATTTACCGTCAATTCGACCCTCCCAGCGGGTGCAGCTACCCGCGAAGAAAACCCGTTCGTCCCGGGCTAAATTCAGGGGCTCAGCGACGCTGCCGACGACATAGCGTACTTTTTGCATCTGTTTATCGACGCCCGGGTTGATTTCGCGAAATATATGCATGGCTTCCTGCAAAGCGCCGGGGCAGCCGCCGCGACAATAATCCGGTGCATGGGCTTCCGGAAACCTTCCCACGGTGCACGACAGATTACTCTTTCCGTTGAAATAATCATCAATGCGTTCAACGCAAAATTGAAACGCCTGCGTACGATCCTGAATTTCTGCCAAAGGATAATCTCCGCCGACGTCAATCTGGTCTAACGCCATCGGGCCAAAGCCTCTTTGCGATGCATAGCGCAAATGAACGATATCATCGGGATCAACCCCCACCATGTGACAGCCAACGGTGTCAACCGCACATGAATTGGTCCCCATCACAATGGCACCCAGCAAAAACGGTGTCGGGGTGAGCATCATTTTCTGACCGGCTACAATGGCATCGACGGCGATAAAATTTGGCTGGATCACTTCCTGTAAATCAGCGATTTTATGCTCCAAAAACTGATTATGATCCACCAGGCGATGGCGGTCATCCTGAAGACCGATCAAATTTTTAAGACTCAAGGTCAGACGGCACCAGGGATGTGCTTTAAACTTGGGCAGATTAACCAGAAACTCGCATTGCTTGACGGGTTTGGGGATATACAGCATATTTCGAAGTGCGGGCGGAGATTTTAACTGAACCGGTACATGTTTGGATTCGTCAAAATAATAGGCTTTGATGCCGTGTTTTTTGATGACGTCCCCGTAACCGGCGTTTTTTAAATTATAACGCGTGGGCACCGTGATGCCGGAGCGTTCACCGACGGCAATTTCCTTGACGGCCTCAGCCCGTGATTTAACCGCTGACACAACCCCATCTAAAAACTCCCTGCGTGTATACGCGTTAGGAAAGACTTGCCGATGCGCCAGCACCACATTGGGTTTTAACAGGATTCTGCCGCGTGGGGTTATCCCTAACGCTTGCATGCCCTCTTTGACAATACCGGCAATTCGATCGGGATCGTATCTAGTGCATCGCATGATCAGGACTTTGTGTTTTTGATCCAAAACGCAACCCTTCGGGGGTTCGGGCATTTAGCCAGCAGGAGAACAAATTGTCTATAAAGGCATCATAAGCGGTGATCGCCTGTCTTGTCAATTTTCTTCTCCTTTTAAAAAAGTTGGCGATTTCGAAATTTTATCCGATCATTTTTTTGGGTAAAACGGAGTCCTGTAAATGGGTGCCTGCAGTGTCACGGGAATACCTGGACGGATGCCCATTTCGTCAGACTGGATAAAGTTGTCGAAGAATACAATGAAGTTTATTTCAAGCCGGTCAAAAAAATGCTGGACGATCTTTATGCGAAAGGGCTCTTAGACAAGACCATATTTTTTGATGAAGAATTGGAAATCGAATTTTACGAAATCTGGCATCATGAAGGGCGCCGGGCGTGCTTTGGTGCGGCCATGATGGCGCCGGATTACGCCTGGTGGCATGGCTTTTATGATTGCAAAAAACGCTATAACAGTTACATGGAAAAGGCCCGCGACCTAATCAAGCACCACAAGAAGGCGTATATCGCAACTGATTTTCCAAATGCCACCGGAAATACTACACGACCCAAAGAGTTATTTCCCGAATAGTAACCATATCATCGATTGATAAAAGCGTAAAAAACCCTGTGGCAGATCCTGCCGTAGGGTTTTTATTCCCAGCGATTATCTCCTTTATGCTCCAGATCAATGGTATCGTCCTGCTCTCTTATGCGAGTATCCGGTCCCTGTTTTGTATTGATTGAAGTCAGCGTCCCCTTTTCGCTGATAAAAGAGTTCAAAAGCCAGCTGATCACGCTGATTAGCAAGGAGCCGAATATGGCGGTCCAGAATCCATAGACATCAAATCCCGGAATGATGCCTGAAGCCATTTTCAACATGAGCGCATTGATGATAAAAGTGAATAAGCCGAGGCTTAAAATATTAATTGGAAGCGTAAGCAGGAGTGCGATCGGTCTGAAAAAGGCGTTTAGGATTCCGAGGATGGCGGCCGCAAAAACGGCAGGGAGAAAACCGCTTACCCGGATTCCATCCAATAAATAAGCGGTGGCCACAATTGCGGCGGTTGTGGTCAGCCACCTTATTAAAATACCCGGCATTGCCTTTGTCCATTAAAAAAGCATCTCATTCTTTATGAAGAGATGCTGGAATTGCCAACTTTTCGGCAGATGCATTGAAGCGGCCGTAAGATACACCGACCTGCTCCGATCCGTTTGATTCCAATTCAGCAATTTAATTAACCGATCGGAATGGTAAGAAATCCGAGTTGAACGCCCTAAAATTGACCGTTAATCTTGTCCCTTAGCAGGTGGGAGCATCTGAACGTCACCACTCGGCGGCTATCCAGTAGCATATCGTTTCCGGTGGCAGGGTTTCGTCCACGACGTTCATTCTTTTCCTTGACACAAAATTTTCCGAATCCGCTGATCAAAACATCCTCGCCTTTCTCGAGGTTGCTTTTAATCAATTCCAGCAACGTTTCAAGCATTTCGGCGGATTTGTTTTTAGGGTATCCAAGTTGTTCATGAATCCCATCAACTACCATTGCTTTTGTGAGTGCCATAGATCACCTGCTCCTCCGAAGCGTTAAGGACTTAAATATTTTTGCTCGCAATTGCTATCTTAAAAAGATAGAGCTTGTCAAGAAATATCTTAAATTTAAGCAAATATTTATTAATGCTTTGCGAAAAGTATGCCAAGTAAAGAACTTAGTTCGCTTCGCTCACAACTGGAATATCCGCGGCGGTTATTCAACGACGATACGGTCTTTGTTTGTTTCGAAAGTTTTGGGTCCGATTCCAGGAACTTTAAGGAAGTCTTCGGGTAGTTTAAAGGGACCGTTGGTTTCACGATACTCAATGATTACGGCGGCTTTCTTGACACCGACGCCTTTCAGTTGCGCCAATTCATCCGCTGATGCGGTATTGATGTTGATCCTTGGTAAATCTTCGGCCCATGCGGCTGTGAACCAGGCAAAAGCCAAAACTACTAGGATCGCCAATGAAATCCGGGATTGTAATATACGCATTCCACACCTCCGTTAAGTTGCGATTAATATCATATCGATTGACGGTGGCCTTTGTGGGTATCCTTGTACCCTAAATTTCCCTGGATGTTTTATATGCATAAAAGGAATTGGCATACAATACGGCAAAAGTCGTATTTTTTTTAATACATTAAAAGCGGCTGGATTAAGGAAGCATTAGAAACGATCTTAAAAAATAATTAAAAACAAATCAGCCACCCGTATGATCCAGGTGGCTGATTTTCGGAGCTCTCACATGATGGAGTACAGCTTTTATTGAGCGATTATTTGATCCCTGATCTTGTCATAAGTACCCGGTCCAATTCCCCGGATCTCCATGAGTTCTTCTGTAAGTTTGAAAGGACCGTACTTCTGGCGATACTCGACTATACGCACGGCGAATTTTGGTCCGACTTCCTGCAGTTTGGCCAACTCTGCTGCCGAAGCTTTATTGATATTTACCCTTTCCGTATCCTCTCCGGACACAGGGGCAATGAAGGCGAACATGACCAGCAGGGCAGCGAATATTGCAATAAATCGTTTAAGGTGCATTATACCAACCTCCCCCATATGGTTTATATAAACACAGCCGAGAATGTACCCTGAAGCGAATCTTGAACTCTTGTCGAACTGTTTGCGATTGAGAATATAATATCTGAAAAGAAAAGCGGTTACAATACGGCAGGTGTCGTATTTTTTTTAATACTCCACAACCAAACAAGGGGCAAAAGTATTAATACAATAAAGGCGGTACTAGTTTTTATTAGTGAAAAAGTACTACCCGAACTGGGCATACCCAGTTCGGGTGTTATTTGTTAATGGTTATCCGTTATTAGTTTTGACAAATTGAACCTCGGAACCGTTCTCATCTATTGCAAAACCATCCAATCAAATCGGGTTTTCATCCAATTAACGAATAACAAATAACGATTAACCTTCAAATGAGCGCCTGCGCTCAATTGAAAATCAGATGGGCACAGCTGCCTTATAGCAGGTCCCCTCTCCCTTGATGGCATAACGTTCAACCGCCGCGGGAATAAGCGCCGAAACCCCCTGCTGCAACTGAGTTTCGGTTTGATTGCCATAATCCGTGAGCGTAACGATTCCACGGGTGCATATTAAAATCTCAACACTGCGCTGCGCCGGGCTCTGATATTGTGCTCCTGAGTTCAAGGTAATGACCGACAGTTCAAATTCTTTAGCAGGACTGGGATAAACGAATTCGTTAGGGACCACTTCCTGCGGTTTTAAAAAGAAGACATCCTGATCTTCAAATTTCAAAACCCGCAACAGTTCCGGTACGTCCACATGTTTTGGCGTCAGCCCTCCTCGCAAAACATTGTCTGAGTTAGCCATCAACTCGATGCCCAAACCTTCCAGGTACGCGTGAAATTCCCCGGCATCTAAAAAAAGGGCCTGACCCGGTTCTAAGCAAATCAGATTCAAAAGGATGGGCGCAAGCACGCCTATATCATTGGGGTAATCGGCGGCAATTTTAAGCATCCAACTAAAGACCGGATCCTGAGCTTCAAAACGCTGGGCCTGTTCCAGGGCCTGGGCAGCAATCCGGTTCTGCCGATCGGCATCCATGGTCATCAAATCCGTGTAAAATCCTTTTAAGCCATCCGAGGTGGGCTGCTGTTTTAAATTATTAATTTCAGCATCCAACCCGTGAGCACACACTTTTTTCAGATAGGATAGAATTCCTGAAATTCGCCTGAAACGGCTTAAGGCCCAGAACGGAGTTAATGCACAGATGCATTCCGGTTTGTGGTGAGCGTCCCTGTAATTGCGGTAAGGGGCATTCAACGGGATTCCCTGAGCGTTTTCCCTCTCAAAGCCCTCCCGGGCCTGATAAACGTTTGGGTGTGCCTGAATGGAAAGCGGTTTGGCCGCGGCCAGTACCTTGAACAGATAGGGCAGCTTATTATTGAAATTCTTAGCGGCGTTTTTCCCAAGCACTTCCACGGGATTTTTGTTTATCAAATCCAGCAGAGATACCCATTGGCCATGATATTGAACCAGCGAAGGCGCTTTGGGATGCGCACCCATCCAAAGTTCCGCCTGGGGTTTATTTCCTGGATTTCTTTGCCCCAACAGGTCCGGAATTGCTTGCGTAGAGCCCCAGGCATATTCCTGAATCGTATTTTTCAAAAGGCCAATTTGCTGCATATGTGTATTTCCCAGGTTTCTTCAAACTGCGCTGCTTATTCGATAGTATTGATGCGATGACCTGCAAAACTTTTTCAGCTATTATGCACCTCCAAACCAAACATGTCAAAGGCCTGTTTTACAGGCTGATCTAATTTTTTTGAATATTTTGGACTTTATCAGCTATTCGGCAATCCCTTGATAATTAAACATAAACTTCCAAATGCTTGACCAAAGGCGATTTTTATAATATAAATAATGATAATAGCCAGTTAGTAAGATTAAGATTACCGGCTTGTCTTTTAGGCATTAAAATTCAGCACGTCAGCAAAAATCCAAATCGAAATGCGATAATTCTGAATGATGGTTACAATCGAATCGGCGGGTATTACTGACATCGGCAGAAGAAGAGAACAAAATGAAGATTCCCTTTTCTTTGATGACGGTATGGGGCTTTACGTTGTCGCAGACGGCATGGGCGGGCACAAGGCCGGTGAAGTCGCAAGCAAGCTGGTTGTTGAAACCATCCGGGACTACATAAAAAAAAACCAATCGGATGGCCAGGTGGAAGATCTGACAAAGGTCGACCCCGGCCTTTCAAAAGAAGCCCGCCAATTACTGGCCGGCATTCACCTATCCAACCGTATCGTCCATCAAACCTCTTTAAGCAATGAGGATTACAAGGGGATGGGCTCCACGGTCTCAGCCGTCTATTTTACAAAAGAAACGTTTATTGTCGCTAATGTGGGGGATAGCCTGATTTATCTAATTCGCGACGGAAAAATCGATTTGATATCAGTACCCCACACCCTCATCGCCGAGCAAACCGAGCTTGATCCTGAAAATGCCGAACTCCTCTGGAGCGATTTTAAACACGTGCTTACGCGCGCTATGGGTGTTGGTAAGTCGGTTAAAGCCGACATTAACGAAGTTCCGTTTTTTAAGAATGACATCCTGGTAATCAGCTCGGACGGGTTAACCGACAAGGCCTCCCCCGAGGATATTCTCGAATTGGTTTACAATAGACGTTCTGATAAGGCCTGTCAGGGTCTCGTAGATCTGGCGAATTCACGTGGTGGAGACGATAATATCACTGCGATTGTGCTCAAAGTGAAATCCTCGGGAAATGCAACCCTCAGACCTATGGGATGGTTAAAAGGGATACTGAAACCGTTTTTTGATAAAAATTCCAAAAGAAAAATTTAGAAAAGTCAGATTTTCAAATGCCTAAAATTTCACTTATATTTAAAAACAATGTGTTAGCCGATTATCATTTGCCCGCAGGGTGCTCTTTGAAAATCGGGCGCAAAACCGATAATGATGTTGTCATCGAAAACCTGGCCGTTTCAGGGCACCACGCCAAGATCGATTCGGTCGGCGATGGATTTATATTTATCGATTTGAAGAGTAAAAACGGATCTTTTGTCAATAAAGAGCTGGTCACATCTCATTGGCTGCATGATGGCGATAGGATTAATATCGGCAAACACTCCCTCGCGTTTTCTTACTTCGATAGCGAAAAACAGCGCAAAGAAGAACCGAGCGAAATGGACAAGACCATGGTCATCGACACAAATGAATATCGAGCCATGATCGAAGAGAGAGATCCGAAACCGGTAGTCGATACGGAGCCTGCCGCTGCCGTTCCTGCTGAAGCCGAAAAGAAAACCGAGCCTGCCGTTGCCGTTCCTGCTGAAGCCGAAAAGAAAACCGAGCCTGCCGTTGCCGTTCCTGATGAAGCTAAAAAGAAGCGGGTTCGCGGGTACATAACTTACATTATCGGCGGTGAAGGCACGCTGGCGCTCAAAAAAAAATTAACAAAAATCGGCAAGGATCCCTCTTCGGATATCGTGGTCAAGGGTTGGGCAGTCGGCAAAACAGCCGCCACCATTAGCCGGACCCGCCGTGGCTATTTTTTCAGCTGTGATGAAGGCTTCTCAAGACCTAAAATCAATGATCGCAAAGCCCCCAAAAAACCTTACAAGCTTGCTGATTCGGACATCATCGCTATCGGTTCGATGAAATTGCAATTTATAAGCAAGAAGCCCAAAAATGGCGCCGCGGATTAAAACCTAAAATCAATTTAGGTAAGAGTTTTCCTTCAATTCAAGCGAATTTCCCTCGACACCGGTCTCATTCAATAACTTTTGTCTAAAACCCGTTGCCAAATCTGATTTTGGATACTATTTATCTGGAATTCATGATTTGGTACCTGAACTTTGCACGAGTCGGAGGCTTCCATAGGCAAAATGAAAATCGCCTTTCTGCATTATCATCTCAAGACCGGCGGTGTGACCACCTGTTTAAAGCAGCAGGTAACCGCGCTGAAAAACGATTGCGACATGTTTGTGATCACCGGCGAGGAGCCTGAAGGGGCCTTTCCAGTAGATACCTTTCATATTCCGGAGCTGGCCTATTCCACCCTTTACCCAAAACCCGTCAATCCGCAGGATATTGCCGATACCGTAATTAACGCCGTCCAAACTCGATTTAACGGTCCCGCTGACATCCTGCATGTGCACAATCCGCTCCTGGCAAAAAATAAAAACTTTTTAAAAATTCTAAAAGCATTGCAAAAAAAAGGCATCGCATTGTTTTTGCAGATTCATGATTTTGCTGAAGATGGACGCCCCCCGTCCTATTTTGCAGAAGAATATCCGGCAGACTGTCATTACAGCGTCGTCAACTCCCGCGATTATCGCATCCTGCTTAAGGCCGGGTTGAAAAAAGAAGGACTGCATCAGCTCTTTAACAGCGTAAATCTTCCAGGCCGTCAACCGGCCTCTTCTGAAGGCGGCCCCTATGTCGTCTATCCCATCCGGGGGATTCGCAGAAAAAATATCGGAGAGGCCATCCTGTTATCCCTTTTCTTTGAAAACGACGAGACCCTGGTGATCACGCTGCCGCCGAACAGTCCTGCAGACATGCAAAGCTATAAAGACTGGAAAACATTTTCAGCCGATCATCACCTGAGGGTCGAGTTTGATGCCGGCCTAAACCGTCCGTTTGACGCCATTGTACGCTCGGCGCGCTATCTGCTGACCACCAGTATCACGGAAGGCTTCGGTTTCTCTTTTTTGGAACCCTGGCTTTTTAAAAAATGGGTGTGGGGGCGAAAACTTGCCGATATCTGCTGTGATTTTGAAGCAAACGGGGTCCGTCTTGACCACATGTATACCGGGCTGAGCGTGCCGCTGAACTGGGTTGGATCGCAGGATTTTTTGGGTCTATGGAAGCGTACCATCGAAAATACCTGTAAGTTGTTTGACATTCAAATCGACAAAGACCGCATTCAGGGCGCCTATAATTTTATCACTGCTGACGGCAAGATCGACTTTGGGCTGTTGAATGAAGATTATCAAAGGCAGGTGATCCTCAAGCTTTTATCGGACCCGGTGCATTTGCAGGATCTGTTAAAGCTGAATCCGTTTCTTTTAAAAATCGGCAGGATCGGAAATGAAAAAGATATCGTCAAAATCAACCGCAGGGCTGTGATCCGCAATTACAATATGTCGTCGTACCGGCAAAAACTGTTAACTGCCTACGATGCGGTAAATACACATTGCGTCCGACAGCGCATCGATAAAAAAATCCTGCTGGCGGAATTTTTGGATCTGACGAAATTCAGCCTGTTGAAATGGGGTGATTATGGGATACGCTAAACTAATCTCAGAATACAGGCAGCCGCTGTCTCCCCTGCCGACTTCAATGCGTCCCGGCGGCCGGCTGGCGCAACCGATTCAATGTGTACTGTTCGACATTTACGGCACCCTGTTTATCAGCGGGTCGGGAGATATCAGTGTCGCCCAAAAATCTTCACCTGCAGCTCGCAGTCTCCAACGCCTGTTGCAGAAATTTAACATCCGTAAAACGCCCCGCGATTTAAAAGAGGGGCTGTTCCGGGCCATCGAAGATGAACACCGGCGGCTCCGGAACGACGGCATCGATTATCCCGAAATTAAGATCGATCAAATATGGAAACAAATCCTTGAAAGCGATGATCTCGATTCTGTACGGCGCTTTGCCATTGAATATGAGCTGATTGTAAATCCCGTATTTCCCATGCCCAATCTTGATAAAACCCTGAGCGCCTGCAAGGAACAAAACCTGACGATGGGCCTCATTTCCAACGCCCAGTTTTTTACGCCCCTGCTGTTTGAGTGGTTTTTGCACGCCAGGCCGGAAGATCTCGGGTTTCATTCAGCGCTCATTTTTCTGTCATATCAACTGGGGCATGCCAAACCATCGCCGGTCCCCTTTGAAAAAGCGGCAACGGTGCTAAACGCGATGGACCTTAGCACAGCTGCTTCCCTATATGTCGGCAATGATATGCTCAATGATATCTATGCGGCCAAGCAGCTTGGATTTCAGACCGCCCTATTTGCAGGTGATAAAAGATCCCTGAGACTGCGGACCGATGACGCGCGCTGCATCAATCTATCGGCGGATCTGGTTCTGACCGACCTCGGCCAGCTTATCGATCACATTCCTTAAATTCTTTTTAGTTTCGACGTCAGTGTAATATCGACTCAGGAGAAAAAATGAAATCGAAAAAACCTGTGGCAGCCAAGCTGCCGCAAATTAACACGAATCGGCCCTATCCACTTGGAAAAAACCCTGAAAGGGACGCCTGGTATACTGCGTTTTTTATTGAAAACCACCTGGATCCTTTCAGCCATCCGGACCACGCTTCCACTCCTGAACAGGTTCGGTTCATGGTGTACACAGAGGAATATGAGCGTTATTATCCATGTTCGGATCAAATGTTTGCGGCCATTATCAACCGCAACAAATCCCAATTCCTACAGGAGCACTACCGTGAGGTGCTGGCAAAAATGCTGGAACTGATCCAAATTCAAATCGAAGACAAACTCGAGCGCAGTTATCTGGAGTCGCTCATAAAGATCAAACACCGCCATGAAACACGCGACGAAATTATGATCCCTTCGCGGCTCGAAAAACGCCTGCTCACCATTTTCCTGAACCGTACCCTGATCGAAGACCCCTATATAGATGAGAAGGCCACCCGCAATCAGCGCGTCAGCAAGGTGTTAAATTCTGCGGCGTTTCAAGCTGCTATAAATCATGTCGACAGCTCCGATTTACTTCCCGCCCCGACAACCGTGACCGGCATAAAGGAGCTGGCAGAGCACATTGGAATTAAGCGTTTATTGGCGCTGTCGGTGGAAAAATCGCTGTGGGAATCCGATGCAGGCAAGCAATTCTCACAGGAGGATTATCGGAATCTGTTTGCCCGCAAACTCACGGGTAATGGTGTTAAACCGCTGCTTGATTTCCTCGGCATCCACGATAAGGGATCGTCATCCGGTTCGGTACAGAATAAAAAAATTCTGTGGCTGGCCGATGAAGCCGGCGAGGCAATGGTGGATTTGGCCATCATTAAATATCTGGCTAAACTCGGCCATAAAATTATTGTGGCCTTCAAGGAAGGTCCTTTATTTACCAAAGTGAGTATTGATGATGCCCGGCGAGATGATGCGCTGAGCAGTGCTCTTGACGGTATCTTGCTGATAACCGACGAGAGTATGAGCAAAACCGACCTGGTCAAGACTCTCAGAGGCGATCACCCTGTGGTTGCAATTTCCGACGGCACCAAAGAAATTCTTAATTTGCTGCTGGCGTCCATTACCTTTGCGCGAAGCTTTAAAGAGGTGGATGGCATCATTTCAAGAGGCCCGGAGCAAAAGCAACGATTGTTTGATACTCATTTTCAATTTACGCGCGATGTTTTTAATATCTCCTGCGGTTCAACCGATTCTGCGGAAATATCTTACAAACCCAGACATCTTGAAGCCGTCAAATTCGCCCATGCCGACCTTGAGAAAAAAGCCCGGCGGATTATCAAACAGATGCGCGAGGCCAAAAAGAAAGGAATGACGGTTATCTTTTACAGCGGCATCATTGGTTCTATTCCGGGTAAAATTAATATCGCCAAAAAAATAATGGCGGTCGGTATCCAGCACCTGAAAACCCAGTTCGCCATGACCTTTATCATCAATCCTTCAGAGTATTTTGAACCGGGAATGGATGCCGACGACTTAATGTATATGTGGGAGATCGTTCAAACCAGCGGTCTGATCGACATCTGGCGATTTCAGACCTATGACGATATTTCTCAGGCATTTCAGATTATGGGGGAAAAAGTCCCGCCCGAATGGGTTGGCAAAGACGCCACCTTCAGTACCGGTTGCACGATAGAGATGAACATTGCGTTGGAAGTTCAGAAAAAGCACCCGGAAATGCAAATCATCGGACCGTCCAAGGGAAAATTTATGCGCCGCCAGGAATATGGAGTCGGCAAAATGTATGACCGAAAATTCGGCGCTATTGCAGGAATACACTAATAATCGGATTTCGAGTTGCGTGTCACGGGTTCCGCGTTGCGGGATTTGAACTAGAGATTACAGGTTTCAGGTGTCGGGTGTCAGAATTGAAAGGACTGAAGCCTCCCGGATCTGATGCTGAACACTGAAACCTGACACCTGAAACCTAATAGATTTACGACTCCCTTTTCGATAACAGTCGATCTGGGTGCCAATCAACCGGAACCCGCATTTTTTTCTGTCCGCGATTGGAGAAAATGAGATATCCGTTTTGTCTGCCGAAAAGAAAAAGATCGCGTGTGAGTTTAACATCCATTTTACAGTAATCGACAATATCGCGAATACGTCCCGCTTGCCACCATTTGAGCGCCTGGAGGCCGTCCGCTTGCTTGGTCGTGCCCAGGGTTTCCTGGGCCAGATGGGCCAGGGATAACCGGAATCCCAGGCGGCTGTGAAGGTCTTCGAGAATATCCAGCGTATTCAGCGTTGAAAAATCAAAGTTGGAATATCCCTTCAGCACCAGATAATCAAAGCGTTTGATGTTGAACCCGACGATGAGATCGATCTTTTGAAGATCTTCAATCAGCCGGACGATCTGATCTTCTAAGTAGGCCATGAATTTATCTCTTTTTGAGTCATAAAGCACCCCGCAGCTGATTCCCATGCGGTCGGCCCGGTTCCAACCGCCGACTTTCGCCGCCGATCGTTGGGTTTCGAGATCAAGCACGCCAAAATGCAAATTTTCAGAGGCTCCAAAATTGGCGGATAGCGGGTTTTTCGATTGCTTCTTTTGAAACTCGGCCGGCGCAGCAGAAATTTGGGTTTTCCGAACCGGGTGCGAAGCGCCCGGTTCCACCGCGTTGTTTTCAACGATTTGGGGCACTTCGCGCCCCTGTCTTTTACCGCCTATGGCGGTAAAATCCAAGCCACCCGCTTTGCGGGTGGTCGTTGACTCGCTGTTCTCAACAGACGCGCCGGCGTTCACTTCAATAATGCTATCTTCTAAACGATCAAGAATAATAAGGGCGCCTTTTTTGTCCATCGGTCGGTTACCGGATCCGCATTGAGGCGATTGAATGCAGGACGGACATCCGGATTTGCAGGGACAATCGCGTATGACCTTGCGGGTGTACTCAAAAAGCCGCCGGGCGTTTGTAAACGCCAATCGCGTCAGACCGGCGCCTCCGGGGATGCCGTCATAAATAAAAATAACGGCACTTCCCATCTGGGGATGAAAGTCGGTCGACATGCCCCCGATGTCATTGTGGTCAGCCATTACCAGAAGCGGAAAAATGCCGATGGCAGCATGTTCAATCGCATGCAGGGCGCCCATTAGATCAAAATCCCTGGATTTGCATTGGCGCAGGATCGTCGCCGGAATCTGATACCATAGCCCTTCAGTTTCAAAAATCTGGGGAGGAAGGTCCAGGGTAATTCGGTCTATGAGTGTTTTGGAGCGAATACGCCGGCGTTCATATTCTGTAACTTGATCAGTTACTTTAAGTTTACCGATATAAATATCTGTACTCCATATAATTTGTTTATCTTTAACTTTTATAATTTCGGTCAGTTTATGCGACCTGATGCGCGTATAATAGTCCACCCGTGCTTTGGACACGGATACTGTTCGTCTACTCAAATCGAGACGATCCACCACAAAACTGTCCCCTTTATGAAGATAGACGGCACCGGGATGGGTTTCTCGAAATGCTCTATAATCATCGATTTCGCCGATCAACTTATCGGTCTGCCGATTGATAATCTGAAAGCGATTGCCGGCCCCGCGCAGGTTCACGTCCCGGTGGGGCGCCTTGCGGCGTGCGTAGAATTCCTTGCCGTCGGCACTTTTTAATAATTGCCCTTCTTTTTCGAGCCGGGTTAGGGCTTCGCAGGCGTTTTCGGCCTCGAGTATGCTTTCATCCGTTTTTAAGGTCAGTTCCGCTGCCGCACATACCAGGTGCTGAGTCATAATTTCCAAATTAAATGGATTGACTACGGCCGATTCCGGCTCCCGATCAATAAAATCACGGGGATTGCGCATAAAATATTGATCCAGAGCATCTTCTGCGGCAATCAGGATTAAGGCCGAATCCTGCCCGCTGCGGCCGACACGGCCGCCGCGCTGCCATGTTGAAATAATGGATCCAGGGTACCCGACCAGCAGGCAGAGATCCAGATCACCGATATCAATTCCCAGCTCCAGCGCACTGGTGGTAATAACCGCCAATAAATCGCCGCTTGCAAGCCGCGCTTCAATATCACGGCGTTCCTCCGGAAGAAGCCCGGCGCGATAGGCGCTGATCCGCTCTGCAAAGGCTCCGGATTCGTTGCCGGCCCATAGGGCGATGAGTTCGGTCAGTTTGCGGGATTGGGTGTATACGATTGTTCTGAGACCTTTTTCCAAGGCGGCCTTTAGCAAAACAATCGCGGCACGGGCCGGTCCCAGCATTGGATTTAAAAAGACAAGATGCCGCCGGCCCCGGGGGGCGCTGTTTTTATCAATGGTTATTACCTCCAGCCCGGTCAGTTGCCTGGTCAGCTGGGCGGGATTTGCGACGGTAGCCGAACTGAACACAAAAGTGGGTGACGCCCTGTAGTGACGACATATGCGATGAAACCGCCTGAAGACCTGGGCCACGTGGGATCCCATTACACCTCGGTAGGTGTGTACTTCATCGACGACCACCAGTTGCAGTCGTTCTAAAAAGGGCGCCCACTTGCGGTGGTGTGCCAGAAAGGATAAATGCACCATTTCCGGATTGGTGATCACCACGTTGGGAGGTGCTTCGCGAATGCATTTGCGGCGATACGCCGAGGTGTCACCGTCATAGACAGCCGCTGTCGGCCGGGTAGGTTCCAGGTGCGCGGCGAGGGCCTCAAAAGTTTGCAGCTGGTCTTGAGCCAAGGCCTTTAACGGAAAGATATATAAGGCGCTAAAATCAGGGTCGATCAAAAAATGTTCCAGCACCGGTAGGTCATAGACCAGCGTTTTGCCGCTGGCGGTCGGCGTAGCCACAATCACGTGCCGGTTGTTGCGAACGAAGTCGATCGCCCGGGCTTGATGCCTGTATAAATTTTTGAACCCGGCTGCTTTTAACAGCGACCGGATCGGCGCCGGCCACGGCTTTTCGGGCTCAGCCCAGTCAGGCGGGGTCGCCGGCAAAACAGTTTGAAACACCACCTGGGGCCCCAGACGCTGCGAAACAAAAAGGGAATCTAAAAAAACACCTATTTTGGATTGCTTGTGCATACAGAAAAGACTAAGGCCTTATGTAATGCCGGTGTGTGGAGAATGTTGGAATGATGGAAAGATGGAATACTGGGCACGCAGTGAAGCTTTGCGCTATATTGGGTTCGAAAATCCAAACACTGAAGTTATGCGTTTTTAACCATTATTCCATTTTTCCAGTATTCCATTATTCCACATTTAGGTCTTGACGCGCTCGACGTATTCACCGGTGCGGGTATCGATTCGAATCAGTTCGCCTTCCTGGATAAACGGCGGAACGTTTAGAACATAGCCGGTCTCCAGGGTCGCCGGCTTGGAGTCACCGGATGCGGTATCCCCTTTAACCCAGGGGGCTGTTTTTTTAATCTGCAGGTCAATAAAAAACGGCAGCGAAATCCCGATGGGTCTGCCTTCAAATAATAGAACACTACAAACCGTATTTTCTTTTAAAAAATTGATTGCCTCCCCAACCTGCTCTCGGCTGACAAATTCCTGATCGTAGGTGCTGGTATTCATAAAGCAAAGCTGGTCACCGTCTGCATATAAATATTCCATCTCTGCTTCTTCCAGAGTCCCTTCTTTGAATTTCTCACCGGATCGAAAGGTTCTGTCAAACTGGGCCCCGGTTAGCATGTTTTTCAGTTTGCACTTGTAAAGCGCCTGGCCTTTACCGGGTTTTACAAACTCAAACTGCACAACTATATAGGGCTCTCCATCGATTTCAAGCTTCAGCCCTTTTCTCAAATCTCCACTTTCAAGCATGTCGCGTTTTCCTCCCTGGTGCCGGCTGCTGCCTTGCGTACTGATTTTCCCGGATTATATTATGGTTGACTTTTAGAGCCGTCTCTAACATATTCACCCTGAATTCGCAATCCGATAGGCAATTTCCATGATACTCATAATCGACTTTGGCTCCCAGTACAACCAATTGATTGCCCGGCGCGTGCGGGAAAATCACGTATATTGTCAGATCGAACCACCGACGATCAAAGTAGGTGCAATCAAGCGCCTCAATCCGGAAGGCATCATTTTATCGGGCGGACCGTCGAGCATTTATGAAAAGAACAGTCCCAAAATCGATCCTGCGGTTTTTAAGCTCGGCATTCCGGTGTTGGGTATCTGTTACGGCATGCATTTTATGATGTCCGCTCTGGGCGGGTCCGTCAAGCGGGCTGGAAGGCGTGAATATGGCTTTGCCCAACTTGACATTAAACGTCACCAGGGCGTTTTTGAAGGTATTCATACCAAAACCCAATGCTGGATGAGCCACGGCGATTCCATTCAGCGCCTGCCAAATGGTTTCACAATTTCGGCCGCCACCGAAAATACGGCGGTGGCTGCTGCGGCTCATCGCAACAAAAATTTGATCGGGGTTCAATTCCATCCCGAGGTCGCCCACACGCCCATGGGCAAAAAAATGTTACGAAACTTTTTATTTGGGGTTTGCGGATGCGCGCGTTCCTGGACCATGAAATCATTTGCCCGGGATGCGATAGAAGACATCCGTCAAACGGTGGGCGACAAAAAAGTTATCCTCGGGTTAAGCGGCGGAGTGGATTCATCGGTGACCGCAATATTGCTGCACAAAAGCATTGATAAGCAGCTGACCTGCATTTTTGTCGACAATGGTCTTTTGAGAAAAAAAGAAGCGCATAAGCTCAAAACGACCTTAAAACAGCACCTGAATATCAACATTCGATTTGTCAATGCCGGGTCCAAATTTTTAAAAGCATTGGCCAAAGTAACGGACCCTGAGAAAAAACGAAAAATTATCGGTCGAATCTTCATGGACGTTTTTGAGGCCGAAGCCAAAAAAATAAAAGGTGCGGAATTTCTATCCCAGGGCACGCTATATCCGGATGTGATTGAATCGGTCTCGGCTTTCGGCGGTCCCACATCCGTAATCAAGTCGCATCACAATGTGGGCGGACTTCCCCGAAAAATGAAATTAAAACTGATCGAGCCCCTGCGGTATCTGTTTAAGGATGAGGTGCGCCTTTTGGGCAAAGCGTTGGGGTTGCCGGATAATCTGGTCTGGCGTCAACCCTTTCCCGGTCCGGGTCTGGCGGTTAGAATTCTGGGCGAAATCACCCCAAGGCACCTGAGGATATTGCGGGATGTGGATGAGCTTTTACTTGAAGAGATTAAAAATGCAGGATATTATAAAAGATTATGGCAATCATTTGCTGTTTTATTGCCGCTCAAGAGTGTCGGGGTAATGGGTGATCAGCGTACGTATGAAAATATTGTCGCGATCCGGGCCGTGACAAGCAAAGATGCCATGACGGCGGATTGGGCAAAATTGCCCCACAAATTGCTCGGGAAAATTTCCAATCGAATAATTAATGAAGTCGATGGGGTCAACCGGGTGGTCTATGATATCAGCTCTAAGCCGCCCAGCACCATCGAATGGGAATAAAAAAGGATAGCAAACATGATCGATGACGAAGAATATTCTTCATTTAAATTTAATGGCGATGATGAGCCTGAACCTGAACCCGAGCAATCGCTTTATCAGGAAGAAGCCCGCGATCGACGCATTGAAAAAATAAGCCATCGGGTAACGATCATATCGATTCTCATTCCGGTTCTTCTCGGGGTCGTTTTCTACATTACCTACCGTGACATCACCAGCCGGGTCAGCCAAAGCCAGGATACCGGTGCCATGGAAATCCAAAATCTATCCACGCAACTGGAAGACCAATTTGAAGCCCTATCAAAAAAATACGGTGAGCTCGAAACATCACTGGCCCAGAAACTGGCAACTCTCGAAAAAGTGGACAAGTCCATGACCGCCAATCTTAAACAGGCTCAAGACATGGTCTCAAAAATAAGCGCGACCAAAGTGGATAAAAAAGAACAGCAAGATGCCATCGCCAAAATCGACACGGCATTGGGCCCGATTCGCAAGGAGTTGGAAAGCCTCGGTCCCATGCGCAAGGAGTTGGAAACCCTCGCTCCCATGCGCAAGGAGCTGGAAACCCTCACACCCATGCGCAAGCAGCTGGAGATCCTCACCCCCATGCGCGAGGATCTTAAGACGGTAACAGCCGAGCTGCGGTCATTGGATAAGGATACACAGCAACGGCTGTCCACCCTTTCTGTAAACGTTGATAAGGCGTTGAACGATTTGACAAGGATCCAATCCGATATGTCAAACCTGTCCGATCAAAAATTGGATAAAGACGCGCTGCAGCTCGAGCTGCTCAAAGCCAAGAAAAATTACCAGCGTGAGCTGGAGGTAACCAGGCTGGCGCTCGATAAACGCCTGTCCTCGATTCTTAGAAAAATAAAAGACCTGGAAAAAATAGCACATTCACCGCATGTGGTCACCAAGCCGTCAGGGGGAGCGATTTCATCGGGCTCCGGTAAAATCCTTGAGCAGGAGATCAAGGAGTAGGACAGAGTTACCGACCACCCGCATTTTCCCATTTTAACGCAATATCATCGATCCGGTATTTGATATGGACAATGAGGTCTTACATCACCTGCTCAATTCGGTAGCGCAAGGTCGATTGTCGGTTAGTTCAGCGGCCCGTAAGCTGCGCCATATTGCTTATGAAGACATTGATTTTGCGCATGTCGATCATCACCGATCCCTGCGGAAAGGATTTCCGGAAGTCATTTTCGGAGAGGGCAAAACGGCGGACCAGGTAATCGGCATTATGGACAAGATGAAAGATCAGGAAAACGTGATTTTAGTAACCCGCCTTGAACAAATGAAAGCAGACAAGGTTGTTGCCCGTTTTCCGGACGCCGTTTATCACCCGGATGCTTCCATGATCGTGTGTGAATTAAAAAAATCCCGGATCGTTGGCCGGGGGACGATTGCCATCTTATCAGCCGGCACCTCGGATATACCGGTTGCCAAAGAAGCTTATTTGACTGCCAAAGCCATGGGCAACCGGGTGGAATCCGTTTTCGATGTCGGCGTGTCGGGCATCCATCGTCTGTTTGGCCATAAAGATACCATCGAAAAGGCCTCCGTTCTCATTGTGGTTGCCGGGATGGAAGGTGCCTTGCCCAGCGTGGTGGCGGGCATGGTCAGCCGTCCGGTGATTGCAGTACCGACCAGTGTGGGATATGGAGTCAGCCTGGGTGGTTTGACGGCACTGTTTGCGATGCTTAACAGCTGCAGTTCAAATGTTGCCGTCGTTAACATTGATAACGGATTCGGCGCCGGATATATGGCATCGATTATAAACCGCAAATAGAAGCTATCTCAAATTTTGAGATAGCTTCTATTTTAATGAGGCAAGCTATAAATTTTCGTCGTCGTACTCGTCCTCGTACTCGTACTCGAATTCGTACGCCACTTCATTTACTCTCTCGAAATTACATCGAATAGGATTGAGGTGCGGCGTCTATATTTCGAGGACGAGCACGAGGACGAGTTATAACTAAGGATTTTTTCTAATGGAAATCAATGACGCCATTCTCACCTTTTCCCAGAGTGAGAAGATAAAAGCAGGCCTGATTTGGGCATCTCAGGCTGTCGAAATCTACAAGGCCCTCCCCGAGACGGATAAACCGGGTGCTGAAAAAATTATTGCGGCCATTGTGAATATGATCGGCAGCGAGATCCTTATTTGCAGGAAATCGGCCCCGAACGAACTCTGGACAGCGGTGGAAAAAAGTATAGACACGGCCATGCTGATGATCAACTCCAACATCGCCCACGAAGCCGGCTACCATCTTACCCAGGCACTGACACAGACCACCACCATCGGCCAACGATCGATGTCAATTTTAACAGACCAAAAACTCCTATAAAACGATGTTCCTTGGCCGCTGTTTTTCAAATACGTGCCATTATGAACTGCTCCTGCATTTAAGGAGGACAGCATGAGCATGACCTATCGCGTTCTAATTTGTATCGGCATCCTTCTAATTGATCTTTTAGTTTTCTTTCTGCCCCTTACGGCTTTTTTCCTTATCTACATCGTTTTGGTAAACCCGTCCTGGTTCAGAGAATTCCTGCAACAAATCAACCCGGCCGAACCAAATAAATGAGCTAAAATTTAAAATGATCTAAAATGACTAAAGTTGAGGAATTCAACCAGTCGAGAGCCTCCATTCGAGAGCCTCAGGGTCTAACGACTGGGTCGAAGATCATCTAACAGAGGATGGTGAAGAAGCTTCACAATTTTGTGCCGGGAACGAGTACGAGGACAACGACGAGAACGATGCATCTGGAATCGTAAACCCTACTCCTCCTCGATAACCCAAAATAGGATTTGCACTTTTTAAAAAAGATAGAGCGCAGCGAAGCCATAACTTTGGAACTTTAGCTCATTTTAGGCATTTTAGGCACTTTTAGATGAGGCTGTGACTGGTTTCTTTGAACGGTTGAATGGGGAAAGGAAAATAGGAGGTTAAAGCAATTTTACTTTTTATAGCAATTATCCGCCATCTGAATGCTAAGGGCTGCACGGGACTGTAAGACGGACAGGGTCAGATCCATGTCCTGTTTTCTGTGCGCATCGGTTGCCGCCAATTTCTGTTCCCATGCCCTGCTGCCGGTAGCGTAATACGCATAGCATTTATCGACAGCGCCAATAAAACATTGGCTATTTTTGCCGTTGCTTTTTAAAATATCAATTTCGATTCTGGCTTGACTTAACAACTCAATAAATTGTTCATGACTAATGCCGTTTTCAAGGTTTTGTTGAATATTGGATAGCGAGCTTAATACATTTTCTTCTTCCACTGTCTTTTTGGGACCTGAACAGGACCCCAAAATAAGCGCCGTTATTAATACAATGCTGCTTACCATAAATCCCTTCATAAAGCCTGCCTTATCACACCGTGATTTCATCATGAACACTGCTTTGAGATGCTCACCACCCATATGTATATCATAGCCGATTTTTTGAAATTTAACAAGTTAAGAGCCTGTAAATGTTGTAGTTTCGATAAGTTATCCAACCTTCATTGTTTTCCATTTCGTAATAAATCACGGGTTGAAGCCAACATAGGATGCTGGCAGGTGATATCAGCCAACGCCTTAAATTCTTGTCGTTGCCGTTCATCGGTTTTAATCACCGAATCGGCGTTTCATATTATCTTCCGATTTTTCTTTGTACACTTCCCCTTCAGCTTGTATATCCGGAAGATCCAAATAAGGTATGTCTACAATTTGAAAATATTCTAAACCCAATAAAATAACTATAATACATAATATATAAGCAATGTATTTTCCCATGTTAGCCTCCCAAAAATTAGCCTGAAAATTGCTGGAAATTCGTCTGTAATCACAGCCGGCGAGAGAAACTCCAGACCTTTAAATGTTGCCCTCTATTTTTCGGTAAACATTGATATGAAAGCACTCATGTGCTTTGACTCAGCTGGGTTTTGTGATTATTTCGCTCCACGCTTGGTCGGTCGGCATTAAGCGTATATCTGAGGCATCAAAAATTTTCTTTTGGGTCTCGGGGATAAATTCGTCCAGAACCGTATCTATTTGAACGATTAAATTTTCGATTTCCAGATCTTTTAAGGTATTTATGATGGCCATGTCATCTTTGATCTGACGCAGATAAAATTTTAAGCGTTCATTGCCGCTTTGAAAATAGGCGATGCGTTCATCCAACTGGTCGATGTAGGCTCGTAAATGCTGAATTAAATTAAGGTTGTAATTGATGCGTAAATTTTCAAGTGGGGCTTCAGCCCCATTAATTCCAAAAAGATTCTGTTCAACCTTGATTTCATCTCGAAGTTCATTTAACCGTTTCTGAAGAAAGATGCGCATCTCGATGCCCTGATCGATTTTGTCGATTATCTTTACCCGTACTGCCGAAATTTCGATTACTTTCTGCTCCAGGGCGGCCGTTTTGCGGCTGCTTGCTGCTGCCGGGCTATTTAAAATTGACAACACCAGCAATGCTAGAATGCAGTTGCCAAATATTCTTCTTACCATTTTGGTTCCCCTATAACCCTATGCTCAGGCTGAATGCCCTTTTAATTCGTCAATCTTTGCGCGCACTTCTTGCGGAACAAATAATTTTCCGCCCAGGCGTTCCCACTGAACCAGATATTCGATCCCAATGTTATCGAATGAACTATTTGTGTATCGCAAACCCATGAGTTCAAGCTGTTTACCCTGCCATTGCAGAAGCATCTGACCGACTTCTGCAGGAAATTCAGTCAGGCCATTTAAAGATATCCAACCGCCATCCCATTGAAATAGATAGTTCGCCACCCTTGGTGAGAGAGCTTTAAAGCCGTTCAGGCAAAGCCAGCTTCCTTTCCATTGAAACAGGTATTTAGCGGCACGCGGCGAAATTTCGCTTAAATCGTTGAGAAAAAGATCAGAGCCCGGCATCTCGGCAATGCATTTTGCCGCTTCGACCGAAATTTCAGAAAGTTCGGTCACACGCTTAAAGGTTCCGCTGCAAAC
>JAQYWI010000043.1 GCA_030145015.1 Desulfobacterales bacterium | reverse complement strand
ATCTAGCAAGGCCTGTTCATCGAAAGGTTTTTCAAGAAAATCCACAGCTCCGGCTTTTATCGCTTGAACGCTCATGGGAATGTTGCCGTGACCGGTGATAAAAACAATGGATAGGGTGCGTTTGGCTCTGGCAAGCTCAGCTTGCAAGTCAAGACCACTCAACCCGGGCATTCTGATATCGAGAACCAGACAGGCCGGACCGTCATAAGGGTCATGTTTTAGAAAATCATTTGCAGAAGAAAACGTTTCAGCTTTGAGGCCCACCGATTTAATCAACCTCGATAGAGCGTTACGTATGGATTCATCATCGTCTACGATGAAGACTATTGGATTATCGTCAGCCATGAATTATAAATCCCAAATTATAAGCACCAAATTACAAATAAATCTCAAAATACAATATTCAATTACCGAAACATTGGACTTTTGAAATTAGGTCATTTTGATTTTTGTATTATCGATGAGAAAATTTTTTTCAATTCATTTGCCTCTTGTATCAAACTTCTTGCTTCATCAGCATTCTTTAGAGTGTTCGTCTCATGAATTAATCGAAGCCAATAGGCGCTTTCTTTTGATTCCTTGCGGCTTATTTTGATTCTCATCAAAAAGTCTTTTTTACTTAATGCTTCGTTGGCTTCTCTATAATTAGCGCCAACTGAGCCGGAGGCTTTAACTAATTGTCTGATATCCTCAATATTTGCAATTGTTTTTGGCAACGTTTTAACGAATAGCCTGACAGCTTTGGCGAATTGAAAGGTTCTTTCTTCAAGGTCATAGACAGGTTTGGAATCTTTAATTTTGGTCATTGTTATTTATTTGATATTTGGGGTTTGTAATTTGAGATTTAGAGCTTTGAATAATCCATAACTCAATTGCGCAACAAGCTATTTATTTACTAATCGGCACTGTAAAAGAAATTGTGGCACCTCGATCGGGGTTATTCTCGGCCCACAACTGACCGCCATGGGCCTCGATGATCGATCTGCAAATGGATAGTCCCATACCCATGCCTTCGGGTTTGGTTGTATAGAAGGCTTCAAAAATGCCGTCGATATGGGCTTCATCGATTCCGGTTCCGTGGTCTCGCACGGATACCCTCAAGGCATTCTCATCGTGTTGCGCGGTCAATATTCGTAATTCCCGGTACTGATGGTCGAGAGTCTCCATGGCTTCAGTGCCGTTGAGAATCAGATTTAAAACCACCTGTTCCAGGTGAATGGCGTCTCCCTGTACATGTGGCAGACCATCTGTCAGTTCCAGAACCAATGACACGTTTTTGGTAAACGCTTCACGATTTACGAGTTCGGCAACTCCCCGAACGACCTTGTCGAGATCCAGTGATGTGAATGCCAGCTCTTTTCTTCGCATTAACGCATGCAGCCTTTTTATCATATCGGCGGCACGCTTATCGTCATTTATGATATCATCTAAAATCTCGTTGACTTCATCCGGATCAGCCTGATCCCCGCTAAGAAATCTCCGGGCCGCCTGGGCATTGCTGAGGATTGCGGTTAGCGGCTGGTTGAGCTCGTGGGCCAGTGAAGCACTGAGTTCGCCCAGCGTGGCAATGCGGGAAACATGGGTCAGTTCCGCTCGATGCCTCTGGGCATCCAGTTCTGCCTGTTTGCGTTCGGTAATGTCGCGGTTGCTGGCGCGAAGGCCCAGGAGAGTGCCTTGCGGGTCTGTTACGGGCTGACACACATGTTCGATCCAGCGAATCTTGCCGTCTTTTCTCCGAATCCGGATTTGAACCTCTCCAGGAATGAACTTCTTCCCGGATTTAAGAGTGTGTGCATCCCAAGTCTTTTTATCCTCAGGTACAATAATCTCGCGAAGAAGCGCCGGATTTTCTTTGAAATCCTGTACACTGTGGCCGCTGATGCGTTCACATGATGGCGAGACGTATTCCAAAGAGCCATCAATATGGGACCAGTATTCCCAGTCATATGTGTAATCGGCCACCGTTCGATATTTCAGCTCAGCCGCTTTTGTCCGACTTTCCGAATGTTTGCGTTCGACGGCATTTGCAAAGATTTCTCCGATGAGACGCAAACGCTCTTTGACTTCCATAGACCATTTTCTTTTAATTTGTATGGAATCTAAACCAATGGCACACAGCGGCGCATTCGCCACCTGTATAGGAAGAATAAGAAATGACTGGATTCCGATTCTCTTACAGTAATCCCATTCTCTGCACGCTGCTTCACGAGGCAGTTCTGCCACATCGGAAATAATAATATCTTTGCCTTTGATCAGGTTTTCGTAAAGCCATGGGAAAATATCCCTGACAATCTCACCACGGACAGTTTGATCTTTCGGGACCCCTTCGTCCTCCCAGAGATGTGAAATGCGAAACTCGGTTTTGTCCCAATTGAATCGAAACAAATAACTTCGGTTCGCTTTCATATGAGTTCCTATTCTGGACAGGCCATCGAGAATTTTCGAATCGGCTTCATCCGTCGAAATGCGGGTGAATTCCGAAGACAGTTCGGAAAGCATTTGTTCAAAGCTCAAGCGCTCTTCGAGGAATTTCTCTGCCCGGAGACGCTTCCGTCTTTGATGCATTAAATAGGATATGATCAGCGCCTGGAGAACAATCAACGCGATAATGCCGCTAATTTGGCCTCTGTATCGATCCCAGACACTAAATTTTTTAAATCGCACGATACTGCCCGGCGGGAGCCGGTTCTCGGAAATTTCCCAGCGTTTGAGCTGGCGCCAGTCAAACATATATTTTGAATTACGCTCACGAATGGGTGGGGAATTTATGACATTCTCGTGGCTCAGGACGCGCAGTGCTATCCCTGCTACAGCCTTGCCTTTTTCTTCGGCACTGCTTAGATATCCGCCGACAATGCCATGGCCCAGCACTATATCCCAAAAACTGTATACCGGAGCGCTGGACGCTTGTACAATTTTTGAAACCGACTCCGGCGCCGTGAATCGGTTGCCATCACCATCTACCAGCAATGTGATATAGGTGACGACTGATTGGGCAGGCATGTTCGCTACTTTTTCCAGAATATTTTTCATCGGGAGTCCGGTCAAATCAACTATTTCGACCCGGTCTTCATATGTCCGAAAAGCTTCAAGGGCATTCGTGCCCCAAGTACGGCCGACTTTCCCGGCTCCCGATACAACGGCAACGTGTTTTGTGCCGGGGTGCAGATTGAGTGCCAGGTCCAGTGTCTCTTTATAGCTGTTGACGCTGAACAAGCCTGTGACGTCCGGGGTGGTTTTCCAACCTTTGAGGTAATTTTGTTCAACTCCGGCGAAAACGACGGGAATTCCGGGAAAAAGGTCCTCTCGATGCTTTAGCACAAATCCCAATGCTCTGTTATAAATCGGTACAACCAAATCTGGCCTAAACTTAAGCAATTTGTGTCTCAATTTGTCCCGCATCAGCTGGATATAGCGATCATCGTTGAAACTGATCAGGTCCAGGTATTCGATATCGATATCAAACTGGTTGAAATTTTGGGATTCAAATACGGATTGAATCCCCCGGTTCCACAGGTGCGCCACCGGAGCTGTTGCTTTGGTGGAAGCCAGCACCAAAACCTTCTTCGGCTTCGTCTCCTGTGATGCCAAAAGGGAGGAATTAATTAAAACCAGGAGCGATAAAGCCAAAAGGAGTGTTTTTACCAAAAGAATGCGACTGTGGGTTGATTGTTTAAATTCGCCTAAGGCAGCAATCTTGATAGGGAGTTCACGCATAGGCCATAGGTTGTGTTTGAAAATAAAAGTTTAACCATGAGAATAGTCATAATGATCAAATCGTCTAATTGCATAATGCATATGCGAATCTTCAGTTTTTTGCAAGCGCCCCAATTGTGGATGCCTTAATCAAAAGTAGCGCCCACCCCTGATTAATTATATATTCCATCCACTAATCCTAATAATTTCAGATTGGATTCCGAATTTTAACCGAAAACAAAAGGGGACGTTCTTTACTTATTAACTTACACTGCATGCGGAAAGCCGAATCCATATTGCCCGGCCTTTTCCCGATTCACCCCATTCTTGACTATTTATCGCCACTGCTTAATTTACGTGATAAATTGCGAAGGGGACGATTGCGAGAAATATGAAAGGGATTACTGCCTGCACCATGGATTGCCCGGATGCCTGTTCACTTGTGGTTACACGAGCGGATGATGGCAGCGTGAAGGTTAAGGGCAATCCCGATAATCCGTTCACCTCCGGGTTTACGTGCTCGAAAATTAAGGATCATGTCAGGAGGCTTCAAAGCATCCATCGGATTACCCGCCCGCAATTGAAAACCAAAGACGGCTGGAAAACCATCGGCTGGGATGAAGCACTGGATCTGTGCGCTGCCAAGATCCAGAATTTACGTTCCCGCCCCACTGCCATTCTCCATATTCACAACGAAGGCGCTAAAGGCGTTTTGAAAGAAGCCAGCACTCTTTTATTTTCGAGATTGGGGACCAGCCGGGTGCGGGGATCGCTTTGCGATGCGGCCGGCTATATTGCCTGTGTGCATGACTTTGGCTCACGGGACAATAACGATATCAATGACCTGATGCATGCTTCCAGGATCGTCAACTGGGGTAAAGATTTTTCGCGCAGTTCGGTTCATACAGCGGCCCTTGTTAAAAAAGCGCGTAAAAACGGCACCCGGGTGTTAACGATTTCGCCGGGAGGGGATGGGAATCAGACTTTTTCAGATATTCACATTCGCATCCGACCCGGTACGGATCGCTTCCTGGCGGCGGCCGTCCTGCGCCTGATGATAAAAAACGATTTGATCTCTGATAACGTATTAAACCACACGCGCAATCCTGATAAATTTTTTTCACTGATCAGCAGTCATTCCATGGACCAATTGCGGGCGGCCTGCGATGTGTCCGCTAATGATATTCAGCAGGTGTATGAATGCTATGTCGAAGATAAGCCGGCGGCCACCATAATCAGTGCCGGATTGCAGCGCTATCGCTATGGCGGGGAAAATGTGAGGTTTATCAATGCGCTGGCGATGCTTTCAGGCAATATCGGCCGGTTGGGCGGCGGCAGCTATTTTCAGCTTCACTCCTATCGTAATTTGAATTTAAGCTGGACGCGGGAATCCGAAAAGCGGCCGTGGCGTTCCTTTCAATTTCCAGTGATCGGCCGGGAGATTCTGGCGGCTGAAAATCCGCCGATCGAAATGATCTGGGTAAATGGTGCCAACGTGGTTAACCAGGCACCGGACTCACGGCAATTGATTCAGGCATTTGCCAGGGTTGATTTTAAAGTTGTGGTCGATGCTTTCATGAATGATACGGCCCAGCGCGCCGATCTGGTGCTGCCGACTACCCTTTTGATGGAGCAGGAAGACATTATCGGCTCTTATCTGCATGAGCATGTTCAATATGCATGTCCTGTGCTTGCGGCTCCCGCTGAAGCCCGAAACGATTATTGGATTCTCAGACAAATCGGCAAGCGCCTGGACCCGCCGGTTGATCTGCCGGCTTCCGAAGATTGCATGCGGGCATCTTTAGATTCACCCTATCTGTCCACCACCCTTGAGGAGATTCGAAACTGCGGCTGTGTCCGTTCCAATCGCCCGGAAATTGCCTATGCCGGCTTGCGTTTTGATCATCAAGACGGCAAATACCGGTTTCCTTACTTGCTGCATGCCGAACCGGAACCGCCGGCAGAATATCCGTTGCGGCTGCTGACGCTGGTGCGCCGCAAAGCCCTTCATTCCCAGATGCTGCCCGAAGATCAAAAACAACCGCCGACGGTTTATGTGGCGCATGACAGTCCTTGTCTAAAGTATCTGAACCTGGAAAAACCCGTTGCGCTGGTTTCACCATTGGGACGGTTGACGGTCAGCGTTGAAACCCTGCCCGATCTTCATCCCGATGTTGTGATCTATCGCCGGGGAGATTGGATCAGCCGGGGCGGTGGTGTTAATCAGCTGATTGCCGCCGAGTTGACTGACATCGGTTCCGGTGCCGCTTATTATGACCAGTATGTCAGATTGGAGAACGCGTAGCGTCTGGCCTCTGGCCTCAAATAGGTTTCAGGTGTCAGTGTTCAGGTGTCAGGAAGACACAGAAGACAGATTACAGAAAACAGATGACAGACGACAAAGGGCAGACTTCTTTTATCATCTGTTATCTGACACCCGAAACCTGACACCTGCTCAGTGGTAAGTAGCCGGTGGATAGAAACGAGTAGCCAGAAGATGAAATTATTTAAAAACAAGGAAGATGGGGATTATGCCGAGACCACCGAAGCCGCCTGAGGAGTTGCTTGGAATTTGCCATCACTGGTCCGAAGCCGTCGAGGAAATTTCCGGGGATGTGGCTCGCAGTGAATTTTTTCAAAACGAGTTGCCGGGTTTTCTCAGGAATCAGGCGGTATTTGCAAGGTTATTAAAAAACATAGAAGGCGGCAGCCCTTACCCGGATTTGCGTCAGGCCCAGATGATCGATGATGAAATTTTGCTGTATCTAAACCCGAAGCGACTTTTTTCGCTGCGGATGTTCCTTTACGGTCCCGGAGATTATACTCCGATTCATGATCATAATTCCTGGGGTGTCTCGGGCGCTTGCATAGGAGAGCTGGGGGTCATCCGATACGCGCGCGAAGACGATGGCACGGTTGAAGGTTATGCGCGCTTGATAAAAGCAGCCCAGGTTCGTATGCAGCCGGGAGAACTCGAATTGACCCGCCCGCTAAACGACGGCATCCATCAAACCGGAAACCCCGGCGAAGGTGTAACGATTATGATCAGTGTTTACGGAAGCCCCATTCGCAGACTTTTCATCAACCGCTTTGACGCTGAACACAACAAAGTTGACAGGCTATATCCGCCACGCATAAAGAAAAGGATGCTGGCCGCTGAAGCACTCAAACATTTTTTCACAAAGTGAAAAAAAGGTGTCAGGTTTCAGGTGTCGGGTTTCAGATAACAGATGACAGGGAGCACAGTTAAATAGTTGATTAGTTGAATAGTCAATTTGTCAGAGGATTGAATCCATTTTAAACTATTTAACCATTTGACCAATCAACGAATCGACTAAATTCACTGACCAGCAGCCAGCGATGGAAAGCAAGAGATCGGAACCCCTGAACCCTTGAACCTTTTCTAATAAATAGGAGCAAGATATGCCGGATAAGAAAGATTATGATGTCATCATTTTAGGTACCGGTCCTGCCGGATTGCAAGCCGCGATTCATGCGGCCCGTAAAAAAGTTTCCGTACTGGTTATGGGCAAAGAAACCAGGAGCAGCCTGTTTCATGCGCATGTTGAAAATTTTTGCTGCATTTTCAATATAACCGGTGAGGAAATACTGAATGTCGGCAGACAGCAGGCCGCCAATTTTGGAGCTGATTTGCTTGAGGAAGATGTTTTGACTATATTGCCGGACGGCCAACATTTTAAAATTATTTCCGAAAGCGGAACAGAGCTTTACTGTATGTCGCTCATCATTGCCACCGGTACGGCCCGCAACAAATTAGGCGTTCCCGGGGAAAAGGAATTTTTGGGCCGGGGTGTCAGTTATTGTGTGGAATGCGATGCCAATTTTTTTAAAGGAGAAGATGTCGCTGTTGTGGGCGGCGCCAGTGCCGCTGTAGGCGGCGCACTCACGCTGCTGGACTATGCCAAAACCGTAAACCTGGTCTATGAAAAATTAGATGTTGCCGATACCTTGGCCGCAGAACTCAAAAAGAGCAATGTGGTGATCCATACAGGTGCGAAAGTACAGGAAATATCCGGCGATACCGGTGTTCAGGAGATTCTATTGGCGGATGGATCAAAAATACCAATAGCAGGCGTCTTTATCGAACTCGGCGCTAAAGGTGTTATGGAGTTGGCGACCCATATCGGAATCCAATTTGACGATGAAATGAAATATATTGATACCAATAAAAAAATGGAAACGAATGTGCCGGGTGTTTTTGCTGCCGGCGATATCTGCGGTCCTCCGTGGCAGATGGCAAAAGCCGTAGGCGAGGGCTGTGTTGCCGGTATCGCCGCCGCCGCGTACGCTAAAAAAATGCGTAAGGCCGAGTAAAACGGTTTGCCGGTTTGTCCGTTGAGCCCGTTGAGTCCGTTAAGAAAGGATAAATTAAACCTTATATATTCCGCGAACACCTCGTCCTCGTCCTCGAAGCACTATGGATCAAGACTCCACGAGTTTCAGATTTATCGATTACGATTACGAGGATGGCTGCCTGATTTAATATTAACCGGCCAATGGGCCAACCGGCTCAACGGGCTAACCACCATTTTAGGTAGAGGAGGGTGCAACCGCCGTTTGTTTGCCATAGCGCAAGCGGATGCTTTCGACTGCCCGGCGGGCGGGTTCTGCCTGGGGTGTTTTGCCGCCTGCCAATTTATCCAGGAAAGCTTCGGATCTGGATGTACCGATTTTCGCTAAAGTGGCGATGGCAGCTGAGAGGATGGATTTCTGGTAAGGAGATGAAGATTTTTTGAGTCGCTGCAAAATTCCTTTATTTTGTCCATCGATCATCTGGGCGGTGTCAAGGATGACATCTTCTATCGCCTGGATGTTTTTTATATTGACCATTGTCCCCATTGCCCTGATGATATTGGATACTTTACGGGCGTGAATGGCTGCGGCTTGCGGTTCTTCCGGAATATCGGTTTTTAGCATCTCAACCAGTTTTGCAATAGAAGCTTGCGATAGGGGGGTGAGCTCACCCAGCGCGCTTGTCGCCCGCCACAGGACTTTGTCATCGGGATCACCTAAGGCGTTGATGACCAGTTCCTCGGCATCACGGGCCTTTAACGTAAGCAGGGTATGCAAGGCCTCGTCCCGCACCCGGGGATGAGCGTGGGATGCGAAATTGCGCGCCTGATCGACTGCTTTTGGGCCTTTGCCCACAAACCTGAGAATCATCAGTGCATTTCGCAATAAATACCAGGGCTGTTCCGGGTTTGTCAAAGTCTTCAGGACCCACCGTTGGGCCAATTCACCCTTTTGAATCAGGGCATCCGTTGCCGCCTTACGTACCTGGCGGTTTTCAGTGTCGGTTAGAACTTTGCCCAAGACCTCAATTCCCTGGGATCCTAATAATCCGATAATTTCATCAATAACTATTTGTTCGGATTCTTCCAATTTGTCATATGCGGCCACCAGATCTTTGGTCAAATTCTTATAAATAAATCGTTGCGGATGGGGTGATAAGCTGCTTTCTTCAGAAAACACTTCATTTTGTGTGCCGGCTCTATCAACCGCTTTTGTGAGCAAAAGGGCAATTTCCCAGTCGTTGTTTTCAAAAAGCGTCGGTAGGATCCTGCGGCAGAACTTCAATAGAACCACAGCATCATCAGTGGTTTCAGCGTGCAGGATTCTGTAAACATAAGCGGGAACGTGAGCCTGAACGTCTCTGGCCATTTTTATGGTATTGACCAAATATTGCACATCCGGCGGCAGTTCTTCGAAAGTCAGGACTTCATTCACGTATAGCTCTTCAAGAAAATTTTGCGCACCGGCGACATCCTCCAGTATCAGCCGACGGACGACCCACTTGAGAATTCGTTTGACGCCCTCAAGGCGTCTGACCAAGACCGGGTTGTCCAGGTCTTCAGCATGTTTTTCCCGCAATTGATTGAGTTCTTTGAAGACTAATTGGGATGTGGGCAACAGTGTATTTAAGGGGAAGGCCTCGATGATGACCTGCTCGATGTCTCCCACCTCAATCGTGTCAACATGTTGGGCAATGATGTAGCAGTTGATGATAAGATCTTTAAGAAACTGAGGGTGTCTGAGAGGGCGAATGATATCCTCGATAATTTGAAGCTTCAAAGTCCGGATTTTATCATCGGAGTCACTCTTAAACAGAGGCAGCATTTTAAGATCTTTGGCCAGGCGTTGGATAGCCATTTCGACCCGCCATGGTAGGTTTAACTCCAGCATGATCAGGTCGTCCATGAAAACCGTGGATATTTCGGTAATCCCGTGCTCAACAAGGGCATTGGACAGCACTTCGCCAACCTTTGCGTTTTGACTGCCATCGGCTTTGGGATCGCTCATGATGTCCACGAAGCTTTCGAAGTGCTCCGGGGAGATATCATTTTTAATCGCAAAGGTTACCAGTCCCTTGCGTTTGAAAAACTCTCTCAGCTTGGGCACGAATAATTCAGCCTTGCCGGCACCGACCAGGGTTCGGACGTTAACCGGTTCATCCAGGATCCCGGAAATCAGAATATCCGTTTTTTCGCGGTCCTCCTGTTTTGTGATCTCGACCTGCCTGGATTCGGCCAGGCATTCCTGGAATTTTTCGTAAAGACCCTGCTTGGCGCCTTTTGCACCGGGATGTTCCGTAGAATAATAGCCGCTGCGTAACATGGCTTTTGTCAGGTCCATGAGAAAATCGCCGGAGGGTTTAACCTTCTTGCGCTCTTCGAGGGAAAGCTCTTTTTTTTCGGCGGTGGGTGCAACTGTAATCTCAGGTTCGGCTTCATCCGCCCTTTTGACTTCTTCTTGCTCTACGGCATCCCGGAGCCATTCCAGGGGCAGATCGGCATCAGCTTCGTCCTGAGGCGTTATATCGTCCAGGTCTTTAAATTCACTGTCGGTTTGATCAGAAGCTGTTTCACTTGCGACCGAACCGGCAGCGGGTTCAATCGGTGCCGCTGCTTTTTCCGGAGATGGATGCTCCTCAGGGGTTTCTTCAGCAGGGGCGGGTGGTGTTAATTCTGCGGGTTCCGCCAATCCCAGTAAATCCCGATAGTCTTTATGCATGCTCAAGGTCGAGTTGAGCTCATTCAGTATCGATTCCGTTTCTCCCACTAAAGCAAGCAACATCCCGGTGGGTTTATTCATTTGCGATGCAATTTGTTCATCAAGGGTTTTAACAACCACCCCGGTGACTGTAAAAATATTATCGATTTGGGGGACAGTGAAGTCTATAATAAGAGTGGTTTTTAAGGGCAGAAGGGTTTTGGATGGAAGAAATATCTTCCCCTTTTTTAACAGCGCGTAGTCTTTGCTAAATCGCTCAGCGGAACGATAGCTTAATTTTATCGCTTTTTTTGCCAATTTTTTAAAATTGTAAGGAGTAGAAGCAAGAAAACTCTGTGTTTTCTAATAATTATAGTTAAATTGCCTAAAAATGTCAATTATTTAGGAGGATTTCTATACGATAAGGCTCTAAAGTTATTAGAATTATTGTCTATCGGCACTTCCCGTTTCAGCTCCTTTCAGGCCATTTTTTGCCTTGCACTTCTCAATTTAATTTTTACTTTGATAGTATTATTCTTTACAAAGACATATTTCGGATATTAAAAGCGTGATCTTATTTTGGAGAAAGGAATTTTGAAATGGCCCCCAAGACAATTCCGGAGAGAAAGGACATCCCGGATGATCACAAATGGGACCTGACGTCTTTATTTAATTCAGATGAAGATTGGGAGAAATTGTTTGCCGAGATTGAAAGCCTAATCGGCTCCTACACAGATTATAAGGGCCGTTTGAAAGAATCTGTTGAGGTTTTCAAACAAGCTGTTGATTTTCATCTGTCGCTGACACGTAAAATTGAAAGAATCTATACCTATGCCCATTTAAAAAGTGATGAAGACAAATCAAACCAATTTTACCACGGGCTTCATCAGCGCGCCGTCAGCCTACATACCCGGGCCTCGGAATCCTCAAGCTTTATGACTCCCGAGATCCAGTCCATTGGGGACGATCAAATGAATTCCTTTCTGGCCGATGATTCGATTGCGGAATATAAATTTTATCTTGAGAAAATTTTGCGATATAAACCGCATACCCGCAGTGAAACGGTCGAGCACGTTCTGGCCATGAGCCGCGAAATGGCCAATGCGCCAACCCTGGTTTTCGGGCAGTTGGACAATGTTGATTTAAATTTCGGCAACCTTGAAGATGAAAGCGGAAAGGAAATCGAGTTAAGCCACGGAAATTTTAGCACGTTTTTAATCAGCCCGAGCAGAGATGTCCGTAAAAAGGCTTTTTTTCAATACTATCAGGCTTACGAAGATCATAAACACACGCTGGCAGCTACCTTAACGCATTCGTTGAAAAAGGACCTTTTCTATTCCAGAGTTCGCAATTTCGATAACTGCAGAGCCGCTGCTTTATTTGGCGACAATATTCCCGAAGCGGTCTATGACAATCTGGTCAAAACCGTTAAAAGCAACCTGATGCCTTTTTTTAAATATATGGATTTTCGTAAAGAGGCACTTGCTTTATCTGACCTTCACTTTTATGATACCTATGTGCCGATCGTCAGCGATGTCACTTTTCACATTCCTTACGAAGCGGCTGTTGAAATGTGCATCCAGGCTATGCATCCGCTGGGAGAAAAGTATTTGGAGGTTTTAAAAGAAGGCCTGCTGGGTGGCTGGGTGGATCGTTATGAAAACCGGGGGAAACGAAGCGGTGCATACTCTTCGGGATGTTATGACGCATCACCCTATATTCTGCTGAATTATGAGAAACAGAATATCAACAGCGTCTATACGCTGCTGCATGAAGGCGGCCACTCAATGCACTCGTTTTACGCCAACAAACACCAGCCGTATGTGGATCATGATTATACTATTTTTGTCGCCGAGGTGGCTTCTACCTTTAATGAGAATCTTTTGAGCCGATATCTTCTGGAGAACTATAAAAACGATCCCGCGAAAACGGTTTATATTCTTAACCGGGAAATTGACAATATACGGGCCACGCTTTTCCGGCAGACAATGTTCGCCGAATTTGAAAAGATGACCCACAGCACGGTTGAAGCCAATGCCGCTCTGACCCTGGATGTCATCACCGATACTTATAGAGACCTGCTGGAAACCTATTTTGGCGATACATTGGTTTTGGATCCGGAGTTGAGCCTTGAATGCCTGAGAATTCCGCATTTTTATTCTGCTTTTTATGTCTATAAATATGCAACCGGGATATCGGCGGCCGTTGCCCTTGCCGATAGAGTCGTTAACGAAGGCCAACCGGCCAGGGATGCATATCTGAATTTTCTTAAGCTGGGCGGCAGTAAATTTCCGCTGGACGAACTTGTTGATGCCGGTGTAGACATGCGCTCTCCGGATCCCATTCAACGCGCCATCAATTATTTTTCAGGCCTGGTAGACCGGCTCATCGATGCGTATCAGGCGCTTTAAAGTTAGAAGTGCCTAACCATAATTTTAGGCATTTTAGATCATTTTTAATTTTAGCTCATTTGTTGTTAGCACTTTTTATAGGTTTAAAACTTTACCATCGGGCGTTATATGCATTTTTGAGATAGCTTATAGAGTTTTCCGTATAAGCGATTATGTGATACCCTGCCTGAATATTGAATGTTAAATTGCCACAATTGGGAGGAATCCATGGACTACCAAGTCATCATCGTCGGGGCAGGCCCCGCCGGGATTTTTGCGGCCTTAACCCTGGCCGATCGGGGGATTAAACCGGTTCTTTTGCTCGAACTCGGCAAAGATCTCAGTGAGCGTAAGCGTCGTAATTCAAATGATATGCTCTGCGGATGGGGAGGAGCCGGTGCCTATAGTGACGGAAAATTGACCTTATCTCCCGAAGTGGGGGGACTGCTGGGGGAGTATCTGGAACCTGAATCCCTCGATCAGATCCTTAAGGAGTCAGATGAAATCTGGGTTAAACACGGTGCCCCGGAAGTTATATTCGGCAAGTCATCGCCCAAACTGGAGGATCTGGCCGATCGCGCGCGGCTGGCCGATCTGGAATTAATCCCTTCGCAGATCCGGCACATCGGGACGGAGAACTGTCAGGTCGTATTAGATCGACTGCGACAATCTCTGGTGGATCGGGTTGAAACCCGGACCTGCCATCCGGTCCAAAGCCTTCTGGCTGAAAATGGGCGCATCCAGGGTGTCAAATTGGAAAGTGGCGAAACCATAACGAGCCAATTCGTGGTGGCAGCCCCGGGGCGATCCGGCGCCAGCTGGATGAAGACGCAGGCCGAGTCGCTGGGGCTTAAAACAAAGGCCAGTGCGGTAGATATCGGCGTTCGGGTGGAGTTGCCTGCTGCGGTTTTAAAGGAAATTACGGACATCATTTATGAATCAAAGCTTATTTACTACTCCAAAACATTTGATGAGAAGGTACGTACCTTTTGTATGAATCCCTATGGCGAGGTTGTCATTGAGAAAACCAAGGAGGTCGTTACGGTCAACGGCCACAGCTATGCCAGGAAAAAAAGTGAAAACACCAATTTTGCTATTTTGGTCAGCAGCGCATTTACTGAACCTTTTGACGACCCCATTGGATACGGATTGTACATTGCCAGGCTGGCAAACCTTTTGGGCAACGGGCCCATTGTTCAGCGGCTGGGAGATCTGCTGGCCGGACGGCGCAGCACGCCTGAACGCATCAATCGCTGTCTGACGCGGCCAACGCTTCCTGAGGCCACCCCCGGTGATTTAAGTTTCGTGTTTCCCTACCGGCACCTTCAAAGCATTATTGAAATGCTTCGGGCCCTCGAAAAAATAGCACCGGGTGTAAATTCGCGCCATACGCTCCTATACGGGGTTGAAGTAAAATTTTATTCCAACCGGATTGAATTGTCTTCGGAATTGGAAACCGGTGTGGAAAATTTGTTTGCCATTGGTGATGGTGCCGGCATTACTCGGGGATTGATCCAGGCATCAGCCAGCGGCATCCTTGCAGCCCGCACGATTGCCCAACGGCTCAATGGCAGCGGTGATTAGCTTTCTCGCTGAGTTGGCGGAAACCACAAAGCGATCCGGTTTCAGGTTTCGTACTCGTACTCAGCGCAGCGGTCCTCGTCCTCGGACTTGCTCGCTGATCGATTACGAATTACGAGCACGAGCACGAGCACGAGGACGAAGTAAAAGCCTATAAAACTTGAACAAACAACTTATATCTGGATAATCTGAAAGGAGATCCTATGAGCGAACCCGTAGTTTACACATCCAAAGTAAGAATTGAACGCGTAAAAGGCCCATTGCGTCGTGCTTATTTGCCCCAGGAAGATGAACCGGTGCTGTTTGGCGTTCATTCCGAGGTCGCCGAGCATTACGGCGTCGACCCCCAGATTCACGAACCGCATGCCACCACTCTGGATTATGTTGTCTCCGCAGCCGCAGGCTGACTGACCGGCACTTTTGGCGGCGCGCTGGAAGCGCGCGAAATTCCTGCCGGGGAAGGACGGTTGCATTCAGAGGCAAAAGGGGAAATTGAAAAGGACGGCAACGTGCTGATTATCCGTCGTATTCATGTAACCTATCATCTAAAATTAAAACCGGAGCAACAGGAAACCGCTCAGAGAGTCTACGGATTCCACGCTGATAAGTGTCCGGTTGCCCGCTCAATTAAAGGCAGTATTGATATTTCGACTGAATTGAAGATGGAAGACGTTTAGTGCCGGCTGCTTGCTGCTGGTCACGGGCAACTGGCAGCTGGTAGTTTGTGTCAGGTTTTAGGTGCCAGCGTTGAGTAAACGTTATATTGGTTTGATTGGTTTAATTCGTTCAATTGGTTCGGTTTGAGCCAACCAATTCAACCAATGAGACAAATTAAACTAATTTAACTAATCCTTGAACCCTTGAACCGGAGACCAGCGGCCGGCAGCTACAGGGCGCTGGGCATTATTTGCTCAGACCGTGAGAAAGATAATGGAAACAGTTGCAATTCATCTGTACGGTAAACTTCGCCGTTTTTTAAAAGAATCCGGGGCGGGTCATGGCAATGTCCTGAAGGTTGAACCTCAGCCCGGGGAAACACTGGAGCAGCTTTTAGCCCGTGTTGGAATCCCGCTTGATGAAATCTATAATATTTTCTTCAATGCCAAATTGCTGGCCACTCGCAGTGCAATGGCTCACTGGATAAGATACCAGCAGGTTCACGAAAATGCGCTTGAATGGAAGCTGGACATTGCGGTTAAGGCCGGAGACCGCATCGGCCTTTTTGGAAGAGATATGGCGGCTCTGGTTATTTAATGACGAAAGTCGCATGACTCACGTCTCATTGAACACTTCTTAGTCAAGATATTCTCGCACCGGGTAATGCGATGACTGCGGTTTACGATAAGTTTGCCAAACAATACAAAGCTTCCAAACGCCTGCCCTTTCGCGAATACATTGAATGGTATTCCTTCAATAAGCTGTTGGGTGATATATCCCAAAAATCGGTACTCGATCTGGCCTGCGGTGAAGGATATTATACCCGCCGAATCAAACAAAAGGGTGCTGATAAAGTTGTCGGTGTCGATATTTCCGAGGAGATGATTCGGCTGGCCAAACAGCAAGAACAAAATCATCCACTCGGGGTAGACTATATCCTTGGAGATGCCATTACACTCGGAGGCATTGGCAAATTTGATCTGGTGGTTGCCTCCTATCTGTTGAATTATGCCCAAACAAAAGAGCAATTGCTCAAAATGTTTCAGACAATCGCCGCCAATTTAAAATCCGGCGGTCGCTTTGTCGGTATCAATAACAATCCGGATCAGCCCCCGGAATCTTTTCGCATCTGTGAGAAATATGGATTCACCAAAAGCATTTCCGGACCGCTCCAGGAAGGTGCGGCCATAACATATGAATTCTTCAGAGGCGGCCAAAAATTCCGCTTTGATAATTTCTATTTAAGTCGAAGCACCCATGAATGGGCCACTGACCAGGCCGGGCTGAATTCTATTCGATGGCATAAAATTGAAGTTTCCCCGGACGGGCTAAAAAAATTCAGACACGAATTCTGGCAGGATTTTATTGATTACGAGCCGATCGTTGGAATTGAATTTATCAATTAAGAATATAAGTTGAAGGGGTGCGCTTTAAATTTGACACTTTCTGATAAGCCCGGCCAGAAAAAAACACACAAAAATTGATAATGATGTATTGATAACCGCCACAATTCACCAAAATTTTGGCTTTCGTTGCGCACTCATCCGGGCTCAGCAGAAACCTACGCCCTCAGCTCTCCGGCCAGGACTCCTCGCGGCAGCACAGAAATCGCCATACGCTCGGCCACCCCGTATATCCGCCTCATCTTATCCAGCAGGTCAACCTGCAGGCGATGCTTGAGCAGACGCTGGGGATCGTCCTGGGCGAGACGAGCCGCTTGCTGCTGGAGCAGCTCGTTTCCAAGCTTCCATACTTCGTCGCGGCGCGCGACGACATCCTGAGCCGCTCGCTCGTTCTTCTCCACGATCGCCCGGAGGCCTGCGCGTGCGGCCTCTCGAGTGGCCTCGTAAAGTTGACCGAGCAATGCACCTGTCGTTTCGCTCGCGGTGATGCCCGCGTCCCGGAAAACTTCGGATAGGGGTAACAGCTCGCGGCCGACCGCAGCGCTGATGCTTTCGATTTCCCCTGTAGCATACACCAGCTGCGCGTGTTCGTCCGACTCCTTGTCCGTGAGGTTCACGCGGCCTATGTGCTGCAGGTAATGGAGGACGGCTTCCCGAAGTACCACGACTTGATCGTGGTGCTTTGACACCCCTCGAAAATCCCGGGTGCGAAAGGCCGCCGGCACGTTTTCCAACATCTTATCGACCAGTTCGGCCATGTGCCCAAGCTCGAGGCGAGCACGCTCGAGTGCCAGGGAGGGAACGCGCATGAGCTCCTCGTCCAGAAACTGGGGCCGAACGATGGCGGTCTCGACCACCGTGCGGTCCGGGACCAGCCGGCGTGCCAGGCGTGCAAACACAGCGCTGAAGGGAAGAAAGATCAGCATGTTGGCGGTCGCCCAGATGGTGGCGGCGTTGGCGACCTGCCGCGGCACCTCCCTAGCGAGTCGCTCTGCGCCCTGCAGCTCCGGATGAGAAGACGACACCCACACGGCAAGATCCGCGAGCTGATCAATGAAGGCGATCCACAACACGGCCCCAAGCACGTTATAGATGACGTGTACCACCGCTGTCCGCCGGGCATCCTCGCTTTTACCCAGCGCGGCGAGCAGTGCGGTCACACAGGTGCCGATCTTCGCTCCGAAGACGATAGCGATGCCGGCAGGTAGTGTGACAAAGCCCTGGGTGGCCATTACGACCACCAGACCGATGGTCGCCGACGAGGATTGAACGAGCGCCGTGAAAAGCGCTCCAACGAGCATTCCGAGGATCGGTCGTTCCATGGACTGCATTAACTCCATGAAGCCCCCGTGTGTTCGCAGGGGCGCCATGGCGTCTCCCATGGTCGCCATACCATAGAAGATAAGGCCAAGACCCATGAGCATGTCACCGAAATGGCGCACGCGGCCGTGTTTCCCGAGAAAGATCATTAAGAAGCCGACGGTAATCAGGGGCAGCGCTGCTGCAGTTACATTGAAAGCAACAATCTGTGCCGTGACGGTTGTGCCGACGTTTGCGCCGAAGATCACACCGACCGACTGGACCAGGGTCATGAGACCGGCACTCACAAAGCCTACCACCAGGACGGTCGTGACCGACGAGGACTGGATAACGGCAGTTACCAGGGCCCCGGTTAACGCCCCGGTCACCGGGTTGCGTGTCAGCTTGGTGAGCAGGACCTTCATTTGCTCCCCGGCGGCCGCTTTTAGGCCGTCGGTCATCTTTTCCATACCGTACAGAAAGAGCGCAAGCCCTCCCAACAGGCCGACCCCCATGGCAAGAGGATTGAGGGGTGCCGCGACGCCCTCGTTCGCCGCTGCACTCTGCGGCCATAGCAGGAAGGCAGCCACGAGTGCGCCCGGGATCCACGTCTGGAGCAAGCCCCATCGCAACCGACCGAATCCGGCCAGAGGCAACCGCCAAGACCTGGATCCGATGCCGTGTGGGCCTCTTACGAGCGCCTCTTCCTTTTTATTCCGTTTCCATTTTTTTGGGTTCATTTTCGTTCTCGGTTTGGGTTAAAAAAAGCGTTTCCGATTAAATGATGCTGAGAACGGATCATATTGCAGCGTCCTTTCTCATTTTTTAAAGAATGGGTTTGATTTTTCGATTTGAGGATATTGCTGAAATATAATACCGACTTTTAAATTTGAAACCCTCTTGGAGCTGCGGCCCCAACTTATTTTTACGCCGCAGCCGGAATGCAAAAAAAATGTCCAATTCCTCAAAAAAATCTTCCGAAAGGCAGCAGCCAAATAACACTTGAAGCTTCTTCCTATTTTTGGGATAGTTTTTCAAAATTCCAAATAACAGGAATAATATATCAGATGGATAGCGTTTGCCAAGAGATAGCCAAATTAATGCTGGATTTGAAACACTGTGTGGCCTTAACCGGTGCCGGTATTTCAGCCGAAAGCGGCATTGCCACATTTCGCTCAAAAGGAGGCCTCTGGGAAAAATATGATCCCATGGTCTATGCATCCATTGAGGTCTTCAGAGAGGATCCGGCCAAATACTGGACGATCCGGGGCGAATTTATCCGTGATTATGATACCTATCAGCCCAACAAAGCGCATCTTGCTCTGGTCGAGCTTGAAAAAATGGGAATTGTGCAGCATGTGATTACCCAAAATATCGACGGCCTGCATAAAAAAGCCGGGAGCAAAAACGTAACTGAAATTCACGGAAGCCTCAGAGAGACATATTGCCTGCAATGCGGCCGGGAATTTTTAGCCCCGCATGTGCCGGAAGGCCTGCCGCCGTATTGTGAGTGCGGAGGCGTGTTAAAGCCCAATACGGTGTTATTCGGTGAGCAATTGCCCAAAGCTGCGCTGGAAACTGCCTATCATCAATCTGCAACCTGCAAACTGATGCTGGTCATCGGCACATCGGCGGTCGTTGAACCGGCGGCATCTTTACCGGTTTTAGCCCGGCAAGAGGGCGCCAAAATCGTGGAAGTGAACATTGAACGCGCGTTTCCTGGTGTGGATTATGTTGTCGAAGAGAAAGCCGCAGCCGGCCTTTCGAGGATCTTAGAGGAGATAAAGAAAATTGTCGGATAATTTTAATTTTTTTTAGTTTCGCGTCTCGCAAGTAATTTACAAAAACATGGTTTATTTTAGGCTTCTTGCTACTGGCTGCTGGCTTCTTGCTGCTGGCCGACGCAGAGATAGGCAGCCAGTGACCAGTAGCCAGCGACCAGAGGCCTGTAAAAAACTCAACTGGACTAAAATATACCACACGACGTTTGTAGCATTTTTAGGAGACATGACACTAGTTTATTCGGGCAGGGAGGAAAAATGTCATTTTGGAACTTGGAGAATTTGAAGCTGCAAGAGTTCAGACCGGGGATATTCAGCAAAGCCGAAATCGGCGATAATCTGATAATGGCGTGTATGGAAATTGAACCTCATCAGGAAGATCTCGGCCATGAGCATCCTTTTGATCAATGCGGGATTGTTGTGCAGGGCCAGATTGAAATGTTTATCGGAGATGAGCACAAAATATTGGCGGAAAATGAAACCTATTTCGCTCCTGCGGGTACAAAGCACGGCTGGAAAACCTTTAATTCGGCTGCACGGCTTTTGGACATTTCGTCAAAAACCTAATTCTCCGGTTTATATTCTATCGTCAAAAACGAACTTTACCGGGGATCCAATTGAGAGCTTTTTAAAATCAGGATGTGCTGGATTGATCAGATAGTTGAATTCTTCTCGGATGACCGTACTGGGTACCTTTAAAACCACCGATCTCTTTTTTAAAGCCCACTCGCTACCGATATTTTGAGTCGATTCGGGGGTAGGAAAGCCATCCCAATCCTTCGGAATGTCGGCCGGGTTCAGTGTGATTACCAGTCTGGCATCAAACTCGACCGGGATGCCGGTAAATATTTTCTTAAGCAATTCCTGTTTTGGTAGATGGACGATTGTTTCCAGGGCCGCCAGTGCCAGGGAATCGGCCGTATAAATCATCGGAATACCGATTTTGTTCCAGCGGCCTCCGGCAATGCGGGCGCCTTCACCGTCAAAGGCGCGGTTTTTGTGTTTGGTCTTTACGATTCGCCAGGCGGTAATTTTCATCCGGGAAACACCCCATGTTCAATCCGAGCAAGGAGCCTTTCGACTTCCCGGGCCCCGAGTTCCGTCCGGGCATATCTTAAAGGAATAGCACTGCCCAGACCCCTGGCGGGCTCTTTAAGCCACTTTTCGGCACCGGCTGCATCTTCAAACACATCCAGGGCCTTATCGTATAATCTGGCGATCCGAAGCACCTTTTCCGATTCTTCGGCGTTCAATCGCCCCTGTTGTTTGCGGCGTGTTAAGGTGCGCCTGGGGATGTTGACGATCTGGGATAACAGATTGTCCGAAACACCAAGCTTTTTGCCGAGTTTTTCAAACGATTTTACCGGCAGGCCGGTTTTAACTTTTTGAATCATATCATCTATATTTTTTGCTTTAATGCCGATCGATTGGACATGCACAATGACACCTCCTATTTTGATGTATGGCGTTTGACCATATTGTAATAGCCAATTGGCCATTTGTAAAGAAAAATTTTAGAGTCTGTCTGCGATTGAAGGGCAGCTAATGGCCACAGTCGCTCCCCGTGTGGGAGCGTGGATTGAAATTTCGATGCCGAAAAGCGTTGAGCAGGGAGTGCGCCGCTGACGAATTAATGAGATCTTGGTGAATCCCCTTAATCTGGAGACAGAGGGAAGAGCTTTGCCGGATTAAGCCGGAAAACGATCCAGCGTCGCTCTGTCGAGCTATGCCGGACAGGCAATTCAGAGGATATAGAGGACCAGTCTTCGCTCTGGCGAACTATGCCTCGGCAGGCGATTCAGGCCGGAAAACGACAAATCTTCGCGCTTTGATTTTTTAAAAGAAATGGTATAGAAATTGTTTTAAATGATTTTACATTCGGCGGGTCGCATGCATGTGATTATGATCTTTGGGATTTGGTGGATTGGCAGGATTTTATTATTTTGTGTTTTGCGATACCGGGGAAAAAGTAGAATTTGAGGAGGGTAAATGTCAAAAGTAAACATTGAGACACACGATGTGGTCGCTATTTTGCGATTAAACAACGGCGTCATCAACGCCATTGGTCCGGAATTGCTGGACGATTTAAGCGCTGAGCTAAAACGAATAGAAAGCGAATTTAAGGGAATGGTTTTAGCAGGTGGTGAAAAATTTTTCTGCATCGGTCTGGATTTGCCGGGGCTGCTTCCTTTAGGGCGTTCCGAAATGGTCGAGTTTTATTTCAAATTTATGCAGGTCGTTTTAGATCTTTATACACTGCCGATGCCTACCGCCTGTGCCATCAACGGCCATGCCACTGCCGGGGGAGCGATTTTCGCGCTGAGTTCTGACTTTCGGTTTGCATCTTCAGGCCGAAAATTTATTGGGCTTAATGAAGTTAAAATAGGATTGTCGGTTCCTTATCTGACCGATTTAATACTGAGGCAGGTCGTTGGCGATCGATGCGCGACTGAAATGATGTTTAAAGGGGAATTTGTGGAGCCGGAAAAAGCGCTAAAAATTGGCCTGGTTGACGCCGTTTTTTCACCGGAAGATCTGGAAGAAAAAGCAGTTGCAAAAATCGCTGAGTTGGCAGCTTTGCCCCCTCAAGGGCTCACGGTGATTAAAAATAATCGTGTTGGGGCAGTGCGATCGCAATACGAAGAGGCGCGCAGCACGGAAGCGGATTTGTTTCTTGACTGCTGGTTCAACCCTTCAGTTCAGGAGAAATTAAAGGAGGCTGCTAAGAAGTTTTAGAACAAAGTGGCTGGAGTGACTAAAGTGATCTAAAGTGGGAAGTGACTAAAGTTAAGGTGTCGCTCGCGCAGCGCAGGCGCTTGCGCCGCGTGACGCTCCTTCTTTTTATAAAATGATAGAATTCATTAACTTTAGGCACTTTAGCTCACTTTAGCTCACTTTAGTCACTCGTTGTATTAGGGTATATGACTTGATCTTGTAATTTTGAGATAAGTTCTGAATTTAATCTTCGACAAAGGGTAAGTCTGACACTTTGCGATTGACCATATGGGATGGGTAAGATAACGTGTGCGGAAATTAAACCACCCGTTGGGGCGCTAATAATTTTACAATGGAATTTGATAGAAGCAAGATTACATTTATTTTTCTGGGGATCCTCACTCTGATTGCCGTTGGGATGGTGTTAAAATATGCTCAATCGGTAATCCTTCCGCTTATTATTGCATGGTTGCTTTCATATCTTATCGGGCCGGCCATAAATTTCATGACGCACCGGAAAATCCCGACAACGCTGGCGGCATTCCTGATATTGATTTTCTTGCTCGGTATTTTTTATTTATCCGGCACATTTTTATATGCTCGGTTTGAGGCGTTTGTCGTTGCGTATCCCAGATACCATACGCGTTTCACGGAACTGATCGCGATGATAACCAGCCAGTGGAATCTGGATTTTGATCCTCTCGCAGGGATTAACTGGGGGCAGAATATCGGCCGCTTTTTGGCAACGCTTTCCCGATCCATCTTTGCGTTTGCCTCCCAGCTGGTTCTGATGGTTATTTTTCTTTTTTTTATACTGCTGGGCAAACCCTATTTTAAATATAAAATTCTGAAATCCTTCTCATCTGATAATGCGGATCAGATTAGCCGGATCACCTTTTCAATTACAGCGCAAATCAGACGCTATTTATCCCTGCAGTTTCTAATCAGCTTTACCACCGGCGTTCTGGTGTGGCTGGCGTTGGAGATTATCGGAGTGGATTTTGCCGTTACCTGGGGGGCGCTGGCATTTTTCCTTAATTTTATTCCGACGGTCGGCTCGATTGTAGCCTCCATCCCCCCTATTTTGCTCGCGCTGGTGCAATTCTATCCATCGCTTTGGCCCGGCGTCGTTACCCTTTTAACGATCCTCACTATCCAGCTGGGCATGGGAAACGCACTTGCACCGAAGCTCATGGGGGACCGGTTAAATTTAAGTCCGGTGGTGGTCCTGCTTTCATTGATGTTCTGGGGTTGGTTGTGGGGAATTGTTGGCGCCTTGATTTCAATACCAATTGCAGCCGCCATTAAAATCGTCTGCGAAAACATCGAAACCTTGCATCCGATTAGCGTAATGATGGGTTCCGGCAAGACGTATCAGCGTGAATATAATGGGCGATAAGACCATGAACAAAGGAAGTTACGGAAGGAAGGGCTTAAAAACCCCAATTCCGCCATTTTTCTCTCTTATTTAGACAGGATTAACAGGATTTACTGGATATTTTTTGGCTTTCCGGATGAAAGCCAAAAATTTCAATCGCCTCCGGCGAATAGAAAAATTCACGGTAAAAGCAAAAGTTAAAACCTTAGGACAAGTTCCTTCTTATAAATTTAGTTATTTGTTTTTTTCCCGCCGTATGGCGGGATTGAGTTTCATCACTTTCTTCTGGAAAGTGATGAAAAATAAAGATAATCCTGTTAATCCTGTAAATCCTGTCATAAAAGAAAATTAAATCAAGCATTCCAAAATCCGCAATCTAAAATCCATTGGGAACTTGATTCAAAATGGTCAGATTTTGTGTGATGGCAAGGCGCGATTCGGTTCAAAAACGGAGCGTACACGCCAGGACGTGAGTATTTTGAAGCGGATCGGAACACAGCCATCGGGCAAAAGATGGGCATTTGGGATCAAGTTTTACCAGCCGGCCTCTTTCTTGAGGGACTTAAGGGTCAACACCAAACAGGTCTTCAAGGTGGCATTCACGTTTTCTCCGGTAATGGCACTGGCTGCAAACGAGGGCACCTTGAGCTGTTGATTGTAAGCCTTTTCCATGTCTTTAATCGGCATTAACGGAACCCCTTCAGCAGCGAGATCACGTTTATTGTACTGCATGACAAGGGGTATCTTCATGATGTTTTGACCGTAACTTTGTAAATTTAGCGCGAGATCTTTAAGGGAAAGGATATTTTTTTCATGGCGGATTTTAAGGGAATCAGCGACAAAGACAAGGCCGTCAACACCTTTTAAGACGAGTTTTCGCGTAGAGCTGTATTTTACCTGGCCCGGCACCGTGTACAATTGAACCCGGACATCGAAGCCCTTGATTTTACCAACTCCCATGGGCACAAAATCAAAAAAGAGGGTCAGATCTCCTTTGGTTTTAATGGAGACCATTTCATCAGTCATTAAGAGTCTGCTATTTTGGAAAATATATTGCAGGTTGGATGTTTTGCCTCCGCGACCCGGGCCGTAGTAGACAATCTTGCATTCAACCTCTCGTTTTTTTAGATTAATAACTGCCATAGTTAAATAATTATAGAAAGTTGTAAGGAAAGTGTCAATCCGAAATAAATATTAGTCAATAATTTCAGATCATTATAAATTCATATGCATTTGCAGTGAATTTGGGTCTTTCTGGTCCACCCCACATATTATTATTGGCATTTTGTTGCCAAACCTTGAATCTGATTCGAGATTTTAAATTATCTGGAGCAAGCACTCCGGTTTATAATAAGGTGGCGGGCAGTGAGAATGACCGCTAAATATCCGTCGAGATTGGATCGGTCCTGAAAAAAATCAAGCCGGGGGCCAATCTCCCGACTTGATGTCGTTTCCGGAATGTTAAAAAAATCACTTCTAGTTTCAGGCCATGGTACCCTGACAGAACGATTATTTATAATCAGAGCTTCGGGAGGCCGCAACGTCGGTTTCGATGGCCTCCTGGTCGCCAATCTGCAGCGATTTGTCGAGTATATCTACGGCCTCATCGATTTGTTCTTCGGTGATAATCAACGGCGGCGCAATCACCAGGGTATCATACCAGGCCGCCATATATACCCCCTGTTTCATTGCATTTCCGGCAATTTTGGCTGTCATCAGCGCCTTGCCGCTGAGTTTGTCGGCTTTATTGTCAAAGGGCTCTCTGGTTTTGCGGTTTTTTACGATTTCAAGCGCCCAAAAGTGTCCAATACCTCTGATATCTCCGACGCAGATATGCTTATCGCCTAATTCATACAGTTTTTGCCCTAAGTATTGACTTGTGCGCTGCGGCAGGCCGGAGTCAAATAATTTCTTGTATTCGGCAACAGCCGCCGGTATCGCGGATGCGGCCAGGGCATGGTAGGCGTAAGTATGGCCGTGACAAAAAAGCTCTTGCTCAAAGTAATTCGAAACCGCTTCTGATGATGCGGTGATGCCGGCCGGCGTATAGGCCGCCGTCGCACCTTTTGCCGTTGTCAATATATCCGGTATAACATTCCAATGCTCTATCGCAAAAGCTTTTCCGGTCCGAAACCAGCCGGACATAACTTCATCGGCAATCAGCAGGACGCCATTTTCATCGCAAATCTGTCTTAAAATAGGATAGTATTCCGGCGGCGGGACGATGCGCCCGTTGGTGCCGACGACGGGTTCTACGATCATGGCGGCTACATTGCCTTCTTCTTTGATCATATAATCCAGGTAGCGGGCGCATTGAACCTTGCAATCCGGATAGGTCATGTCAAAGGGGCATCGATAGCAGTAATTATCAGGGGCAAAGCAGACCCCTTCGATAACGCAACGTGCCTGCTCGGCATACCACCGCCGCGGGTCTCCCGTAAATGCCGCGCCGGCCGGTGTGGCGCCATGATAAGAATGATACCGGGAGATAACCTTATAGGCAGGCGCCTTTGACTGGCGCACCAATTTTAGAGCGGCTTCATTTGCCTCTGTCCCGCTGGTGGAAAAAAAATATTTGCTGAGTTTTTCCGGGACAACCGAACGCAGAGCTTCGACTGCCTCGATGCCGGCTTCCGTGACAAAAGCGGGTGCGATATACGGCAGTTTTTCAGCCTGCTTTATAATCGCTTCAATGACACGTTTATTCTTGTGGCCCAGGTTGGAACACATGAGCTGTGATGAAAAATCGATATAACGCTTACCGGTATGATCGTAAAAGTATACCCCTTCCGCGTCGGTTATAAGCAAAGGCGTACCCCATGCGCTTTGGCGGCTCCATGTGCCGTAGGTGTGATCCGTCAATGCTTTAATTTTGGCTTCTGCAGCACTCATTTTTTACTCCTTTATCGAAAAAGGTTGGCCAATTATTTTTTGTCTTCGCGCACTTCAATCATTCCGTCCCAGGTGTCGACCTTACACTCGGCTTCGTCGTCGCGAAACCAGTGAGCGGTTACCGATTTTAGTTCGGTATAGAAGCGGATACCGTCGGGCCCCATGATATGCAGATCTCCGAAGAATGAATTCTTGTGACCGGTAAATCCGAAAATGCCCACCGGAACCGGGATACCCACATTAATTCCGACCATCCCGCCATGGGTATGTTTTGCAAATTCACGGGCATGGTAGCCGCTCTGGGTGTAGATCGCAGAGCCGTTGGCGAATTCACTGGAATTCATCAGTGCCAGGCCTTCCTCAAAACTATCCACGCGTTTGATATAGGTAACCGGTCCGAAGACTTCTTTCCAGCCGCATGACATCTCGGGCGTTACCTTATCAAAAATTGTAGATCCAAGATAAAACCCGTTTTCAAATCCCGGAACGCTAACCTCGCGTCCGTCGAGAACAAGTTCGGCACCCTCTTCAATACTCTTTTCAATCCAGCCCTTGATAAACTGACGATGGCCTTCATTGACAACCGGTCCCAGTTCTGTTGTTTTGTCGTATGCCGGGCCGATCTTAAGTTCGGAAACCTGCTTTGAAAGTTTTTCGACCAATTCGTCGGCAATGGCGTTTTCTACCACCAGCACAGGCAGGGCCATGCATCTTTCACCGGCACATCCGCAGGTCGCATTGGCGATTCCGGCAACGGTCATATCCAGGTTGCAGTCGCGTAGTACCAGGGCGTGGTTTTTGGCTTCACAAAGCGCCTGGACCCTCTTGTCGTGAGCTGCTGCCGTAGCATAGATGTGACGGCCCACCGAGGTTGAGCCGACAAAAGAAACGCCCTTTACATCGGGGTGTTTTAAAAGAATTTCCGCCTGGTCCCTTCCACAGGTTACCAGATTGATCACACCTGCAGGCAATCCGGCTTCTTCCCATAGATCCAGTATTCGCATTGAGCTCCGGGGTACGAAACTGGCAGGCTTTATGACGAAAGTGTTACCGGTTGCGACCGCAAGGGGCGTCATCCACCCGTGGGGAATCATGGCCGGAAAATTCCAGGGTGCGATTCCTGCAAATACACCGAGCGGTTCCATGTACTGCACGGTATCGTAACCGCCGGTGATATTCATTACGGAAGTGCCTTTCATTAGATGCGCCATACCGCTTGCATATTCGATCACTTCGTTCGTTTTTGATATGCAACCGACGGCTTCGCCCCAGCATTTTCCCTGTTCCTCACAAACCAGATGGACCAGTTCGTCAAAATTTTCGTCGATCAGGGCTTTCAGCCTGAAAAGGACCTGGGCACGTTTGGTGACCGGCGTATCGGCCCATGCAGGGAAGGCTTGACTGGCAGACTCAATCGCAGCGTTGACCTCTTCCTGGGTGCATTGGGGAGCCAGCGCAGTCACTTCACCGGTTGAGGGGTTGAAACATTCCATATATTTTTCTGTTTTCGACTCATGCCATTGACCATCGACATAATACTTCAGTTTTTCAGGTGTGTTAGACATTTTGCCTCCTTTGCTCGGATTTATTAAATTTAGTTTGCAGCCCTCATAAGAGCGTTAATGGTTTATATCCATGAGTTCAAATCGACACACATTATCAATTTTAGGCGACTTTAGGCAAATCCTATTTTTTTGTCAAGAAGGACAAGGGGCGACCTTGAGCACTATTTCTTTTTCTTGATAAGCGCATTATCAATCGCCTGCATCCATTGAGGTGGGTAGGGGACTTTGAAGGCGGCGGTGTCTTTTTGATTCTGATCATTTACAAAATCTATTTTGACTAAAGATTGATGCAGGTCCACACCTTTGTGGCTGCGGTCATGATAGACGCGTGCGATGCGTGCTCCCGGAATCTCTAATTCAATTTTTTTTACCCGGCTGCGGTAGAACAGCTGGTCGGAAAGCAAAAGTAAAAATCCGCTGCTTCGTCGGGGTTTGCCGGGCTCAGAAGTTTTTCCGAAAAAATTAACCCCAAAGCTCATGGCCAGAATCGGCCGGCTGCCGAAGCGCTCATCGATCCACTTACGGTCGCGCCAGCGCATCCAGACAATATAGCCGATGATCCCGAAAAAGACGACTGCAATTATAACCCACTGTTGATTACCTAAAAAATGCATTATTACAGATTCCCTTCTGGCAGCCCTTTTTAGATGCAGGGAATGGAAATGTTTATCGGTGCCAGTAAGGCAAAAGTTCAAAATGATCTAAAATGAGCTAAAATGCCTAAATTTGGATCAATGAAAGGAGATCTGAATTTTGCGTGCCCTTCCTGCTTAAATCAGGTTTGATCCTTTCCGAATTTTAGGCATTTTAGGCAATTCAAACTTTAGGCACTTTCTTTTATTATTTGAATTCTGAGAGATAAATCAACAACTTCTTTCTTGCCATGTTATGCTTATACCCGCCATGGCTGCCCATGGCAGCGAGGATGGAAGCAGCGATCTCTTCATCGTTTTTGCCCTCGTTTCGCAACGTTCTAATTTTATCAGCATTCAGTTTCACCAGCTGTTGAAAGCTTTCCTGATCCCGCGAAAAGAAAACAAAAAACCCCAGGATAAAAACCAGGACCGAGGTGGCCATGGCGACATACAGGTCATATTTGGGGTCCGGGAAAAAAGGCCGCAGCAGACTATCCGGGTTGCCCGCATTCAGCAACGCATACATGGCCACCAGCCCGATGACGACCATCAGAACGTAAATGATGTAAAGCAGCGGTTTCGGCAACAATCTTTTATCCTTGGAAAATAGGACACAGATTACCACAGATATACACAGATAGTATCATTTAGGTAATCGTATTCTGGAATTGAAAATCGGAATTTATGTCATTTAATCAAATCTGAAATCCGTATTCCAGAATCCAAAATCAAAGGAATCTGTGTCCTTTTTGAAAAAATGGGGAAAAGCCGCGATGCGCTTTTCCCCATTTTAAAGTACAAGATGATTAAGCAACCTGTATTAAACCGGTCGCGCTTCACCTTCTTTCATCGCGGCCCATTGCGCTTCGGCTTCCGCCCAGGCTTCTTCGGAAGCTTCCTTCTCCCAGACTTCCAGGCCGCGTTCCGCCCGGGTGGCACCGGGCAGGAAGTTGTCCAGGATTATACCAAGGATGGCGGTCACCGCCATTCCGGTCGTTAAAATGGCCTGCAGGATATCGCCGATCACTTTAAAGAAGACGCCGGCTCCGCTCCAGTCAATCGGTACCGCGTTTGCAGAAAGCATCGGGCTGAAATGATAGGGCACTGAAAGTCCCGCAAAGAAGGATATACCGATAATAAACAGGTTGCGGGAGTTGTTCAGGTTGACAATCTGCAGGTTGGATAGACCGACGGAGGCAATCATTCCGAACAGACCCACAAACATGGCGCCTACCACCGGTTGGGGCAAAGTGGCCAGAACAGCACCGAACTTGGCCACAATGGGAATAATCAGCATAACCGCTGCACCGCAGCGCACTACCCGACGGCTGGCGACGCGGGTCAGACCGATGGAGCCGATGTTTTCGGAATAGGTGGTGGTCCCGTTGCAGGTTTGCAGGATACCGGCGACCAGACAACCCAGACCTTCTGCCCCCAGGCCTCGAGAGATCATGCGACCGGTCGGCACCGGTGCCTCGGCTATGCGGGCACAGGCATAGTAGTCTCCGATGGACTCGATCATGGAGGCCAGATAACCGGCCAGCATGCCGAATGCTCCGGCCCACAGGGTTGCACTGCCTAAATCCGGAAAACCCCATTTAAACGGCATCAACGGTTTCAGGCTGAACCAGGGCGTGGCCGCAATCAGATCGGTTTTCAGATAGGCCGGACTGTCAGGAGAAATCATACCGGTTACCGTGCCGATAAGCGATACAAGCCAGCCGGTCGCGATGGCAAGCAGGACCGGAAAGAGCATAAAGGCTTTGGATTTTTGCGAAAATACCTGGGAGTAGAGAATCAGGGCAACCAGCGTGATCAGGGATACGATCCAGTTGCTGGCCATCCAGGGGGCGCCGATACTAAACAGCGCTAAACCGATCATGGCAATCGTAGGCCCGATTACGATGGGGCTGATAATCTTGCGCACATGGCCCATGATCCCGGTGTAACCCAGGACAATTTCAAATACCGAAGCGATCATAATCGCGCCGGCCACATGTTGGATCTGAATTTGCCACATGGGCTCCGAGCCGGTCAGTTCCTTGGCCGCCACCATGCCGATAATGGCGAATGTGGGGCCCAGAAACGAAAACGTTCCGCCCTGAATAACCGGTAACCTATTGCCCAGCGGAGACTGCTGGATCAGCGTACACAGACCGGATGTAAAAAAGATGGTTGAAATCATCAGTGCCAGCTGTTCCGGGGGCAGCTTCATGGCCCCGCCGACAATGATGGGGATGAGGACCGTGGCACCGAACATGGTCAGATACTGCTGAATGCCCAGCAATATCGCCAGCGGCCACTTGGGTTTGCTGCCGAGAGGATAAACAATCCAATGTTGCTTTTCCTGGGTGCTTTCTTCATTCATTGTCTGTTGACCTCCTTATGGGTTAGCCCCCTTGTGGGGATGGTTAAGATAAATAAATACCGACCTCCTTTCGCCGATTTTGAATGCATGCAGACCAACGAGCACACATTCGGTTTGCCTAATAATTTCAATATGCAATTTAAATTTATGAGCCGACGGTTCGGGTCAGATCCGTATACTGATCGGGCCGCAGGTCCCTGAAAAACTGCCAGCCGTCCCGAACTTCTCGAATCAGCTCGAGGTCAAGATCCGCAATGACGACCTCGTCTTTATCTTCACTGCCTTTCACAATCATTTCGCCGCGGGGGTCCACAAAATAGCTGGAACCGTAAAATTTGCCGAATTCCCACGGCTTTTCAAGGCCAACGCGGTTATTGGCGCCGATAAACACGCCGTTGGCCACGGCCTGAGCCGGCTGTTCCAATTCCCACAAATACTGGGATTTGCCCGATGTGGTGGCGGAAGGGTTAAACAGAATCTCAGCACCCTTGAGTGCCAGCAGCCGGGCACATTCCGGAAAATGCCGGTCGTAACAAATATAGATTCCGATTTTGGCGTAGGCGGTTTCAAATACCGGAAACCCCAGGTTGCCCGGTTTAAAATAAAACTTCTCCCAGAAACCCGGCCAGGTGTGGGGTATGTGAATTTTTCTGAACTTACCCAGGTAGGTGCCGTCGGCATCGATTACAGCGGCCGTATTATAGTAGACCCCCTCAATTTCCATTTCGTAGACCGGGACGATCATGACCATCTGATATTTTTTGGCATATTCGGCCAAACGTTCGGTAGTTGGACCCGGAACCGCTTCGGCGTTGCTGTACCATTTGATATCCTGTTCGGCGGGAAAATAGGGGCCGTAGAAAATTTCCTGGAGGCAGAGTACGTTGACCCCCTTTTGCCCGGCTTCTTCGATTAAGGGGATATGTTTTTGGATCATCGCTTCTTTAATTTCGGCGGGCGTCCCCTCATGTTTGGCGTTTGATGCCTGGATGTGGGCACATTTTACAACTCTGGACATCCTTCTCCCCCTTTCGGCGGTTATTATTTTTAAATGGATCTTTATTTATAGTCTTATAGAAAGATGTTTTTTCTTTAATGGCAGGCAGTAGCAGCTGTTTCGACTTAAAGTATCAAAGCTGAGATCGTCCCCGTTGATAAATTAGTTTTCTTATAGGGGTATCGTCATTTTCCGTCAAGCTTTTTTCAGGTAAATAACAATAAATGGGTCAACCTATAGAAATTAAAGCCATTATCGATTGACAATGTTTTCCGAAAAGCTTAAACTCTTAATTTTGTTCAACTAATCATACCCTGCGATGCACCGTTCTGCTATACAAACGGACGAATTTTCACACGCAAGGAGGAAGTATTGTGAATAATTTCGACAAATTTAAAGCAATGGGCAGGGGGCTTGATCTGGCCCAGGCGATTGCCGAGGCGGATCGCTGCCTGCTTTGCCACGATGCGCCCTGCTCCGAGGGATGTCCGGCCGATACCAAACCGGCTGAATTTATCCGTAAACTGCGGTTTAAAAATATTACGGGCGCCATACGCACGATAAAAGAAAACAATATCATGGGAGGCGCCTGCGGTGTTCTTTGCCCGACAGCGCAACTCTGCGAGCAGAAGTGCAGTGCCATGTTTAAATCTCAAAATCGCCCCGAGGGGGCTGATCGTCCCATCCAGATCGGTAAAATCCAGCGATTTTTGGTCGAACATTCCTGGGAAAGAGGCTTGAAGATATTTGCAAAGCCTGAGCCCCGATCGGAAAAAATAGCGGTGGTGGGCTCCGGTCCGGGCGGTTTGAGCTGTGCGGCCGAGCTGGCCAAAGATGGCTATCAGGTGACGGTTCTTGAGGCTAAACCTGAGCCCGGCGGAGTATTGCGCTATGGGGTTGTATCTTATCGATTTGATATGAACTTCCTTAAACATGAAATGGAGGATGTTGACGCACTGGGCGTTAAATTTCAATGCAACACAGCGATCAATGCTGAGAATGGCGCCGAAAAGCTGCTGGAAGATGGCTTTGATGCCGTATTTCTGGCCCCCGGTCTTTGGGATGCGGCCACGATAAAACCGCAAGGAAAAGATATTGAAGGTCTGTTTTCATCCGTAGACTACCTGTCTGCTTTACGTGACGGACGCTTTGAGGAAATGGAGAAGAAAATCAAGGGTAAAACCGTGGCCGTCATCGGCGGCGGATCGGTGGCCATGGATTGTATCGAATCTGCTGCCAGACTGGATGCCAAAGATGTTTATCTGATATACCGGCGGTCCTATTCCCAGATGCCGGCCGAGCCCGATGAGCGCATCGAGGCCCAGGAGGCCGGCATCCACTTTATGCTGCTCAACCAGCCGACCGATTATGTGACGGACAAAAAAAATCGACTCAAGGGATTGAAACTGATCCGTACCCGTTTGGGAGAGCCGGATGAATCCGGTAGACGAAGGCCTGAACCCATTGACGGTTCCGAATGGATCATGGATGCCGATGTCGTGATCGAGGCTATTGGCAATAAAGCCCCGGAGGACTCTCCCGACTGGTATCCCAATATTAAAGTCGATGGTAAAAAGCGCATTAAGGCCGATCCGGAGACCGGCAAAACCTCGGTTGCCGGCATTTTTGCCGGTGGCGATATTGTACGCGGACCGGCCCTTGTGGTCCAGGCGGTTCAGGACGGCAAAGTGGCCGCCCGGGCGATCAAAGAGTACCTTGGCAAATAGCCGTCTAAAGATTCGTTATATTTCTAAATCAAATATTCAACATTTATATTAGGCAATAAATCCGAATATCGAATATCGAAATTCAGAAATGGTTCGACAAGCTCACCACCCTGAGCCTAGTCGAAGGGCAATCTCGAAGAACCAAAATTCAAATGACCAAAACAAGTCATCAGCTGCATGGTTGCTCAATTTTGAATTTGTTTTGAAAATTAGAAAATTCGTATTTAGGATTTGTTTCGTATTTCGCATTTCGTGTTTCGAATTTCCGGTTTATCCGGCTTAGGAGGCAATATGGTGGTTAACAACGTTGATTTATCCATAGATTTTTGCGGGGTAAAATTCAAAAATCCGTTTCTGCTCTCATCATCACCGGTTTCCAACAGTGCCGAGATGGTGGCCCGATCATTCGATGCCGGCTGGAGCGGGGTGGTATTTAAGACCCTGAATTCGGACCGGCTGCCGATCGTCCATCCCTCGCCCCGCATGCACTGCGTGCACTACGGCAGCAAAAAGGCTATGG
>JAQYWI010000175.1 GCA_030145015.1 Desulfobacterales bacterium | reverse complement strand
CCGAACCCCAATTCCGGGTCCAGGCCCAGGATATCAACCAGCTCGAGGTGCGCACCAACAGCGGCGCGATGGTGCCCATCGGCACCCTGGTCGATGTGGAGGATTCGTTGGGTCCTCAGGTGGTCTTTCGCTTTAATCTCTACCCGGCGGCCACAATCGGAGGCAAGCCGGCACCTGGATTCAGCTCCAGCCAGGCTCTTACGCTCATGGAACAGATGGCCAATACCAAACTGCCGCCATCCATGGGCTTCGAATGGTCCGGCATATCCTTTCAGGAAAAGCAGGTCGGCGGTGAAGCCATGCTGATCTTTGCCCTGGCGCTGACTCTGGTGTTTCTGGTGCTCTCCGCCCAGTACGAAAGCTGGTCCAGTCCGGCGATTATTATTATGGCCGTGCCGGTAGCCCTGCTGGGCACCGCCATTGCCCTGGTGATGCGCGGGTTTGACAACAACCTGTATACCCAGATCGGTATTGTGCTGCTGATTGCCCTGGCCAGCAAGAATGCCATTCTGATCGTCGAATTCGCCCGGGAGTTGCGCGCCCAGGGCAAAGACATCGTCGAAGCCGCGGCTGAAGCGGCAAAATTGCGCTTCCGACCGGTGCTGATGACCGCCTTCTCCTTTATTTTTGGCGTGTTGCCGCTGGTGTTCGCCTCCGGTGCCGGCTCCGCCAGCCAGCAGGCGGTGGGCACCGCGGTTTTCGGCGGCATGATGGCCTCCACCGCCCTCGCGGTCCTGTTCGTTCCGGTCTTTTTTGTGATTTTTCAACGCCTGAGTGAATTCAAACGCAAGCCCAAGGAAGCCGTAAAAGCGCCCTCAACCGCGAGCACGGGCTAGAACCCATCTCAAAAATAGGATTTTGGTTCAAGATCGCGGCGGGGCCGAGTTTCAAACCGGAGGCATACTGTTGTATGTCGAGGATTTGAAACTAGGCACCAACAAAGATATTGGGCCAAAAGACATTTTTGAGATGGGTTCTAATTTGCTTAAGCATTTCGATCCGCAATTATTTAAACATGTGATCGGATCTTTAATTTTTCAGCATGGATGCCATCTTGACTTGGGGTTTTATCGATTTAGATTGTTTTAAAGAAGCGGTTGTCGCCCGGAGAGAAATTGCAAAGAGGGTCCGTTTGCAAGTGAGAAAAATTGAAAATGCGACCAGGCTAATTTACGAAGACCTCAAACGTTCGGCAAGCCCCCTCTTTTGCTTTTTTTATCTCATGCATAAACCTTACAGAAAGCCTTTGCAATGCAAGAACAATCATCAGAAAGCAAGTCGACTAAAAAGAAAATCCATCACAGAGTCTGGTTCTGGATCCTCGTCGGGCTGGTGGTCGTTGGGACTTTGTTTTTCATTATGTTGCCGGTGGGCATCGATTACGGCATCGAACGCTACCTGGAAAACCAGGGCGCGGATGAGGTAATCGTGGAGGATGTGGACTTCAATCCCTTCACCCGCCGGCTAACCTTAATCGGCATGCGTGTTAAAATCGGTACGCAGACGACCCTTAATATTCCGGAGGCAACCTTTATTATTGATTGGTCGGCGTTTATCCGCAAACGTTTTGTTCTGGAACGTTTCAATATCAGTGATACAGAATTGGTTATCAAGGAACTTAGCGATGGCCGCTGGCAAATCGGTGGAATCGACCTGCCCGATCAAAAAGAAAAATCCGGGCCTTCTTCCTGGAATTTCGGTCTTCAGCAAGTAACGGTCAAAAACAGCAAAATTAAATTTATCAGTTCGCAACTGTCGTCCGACCTAAAAATAGATCAGGCCAGGATTTCAAAGCTGAGCAGCTGGATGCCTGAGCGCAAAGCCAGACTGGAATTCGAGGGTCAGCTTAATGAGGGTAAGCTGCAGCTCCAAATAGACCTTTCTCCATTCGGCAATGACGTAACGGCCGCCGGCCGGATCAAACTGCTGGGCCTGTCCCTGGCGCCATTTGCCCGATTATTAAAGCCCCACCTTAAAAGCCTTGAAGGCCGAATAGACGCCGACCTGAACATTGAAACCCGCCAAACGGCTGACACCGGCTTCAGCCACTATCAGAAAGGTCGATTGAATCTGCATCAGGCGCGCATGCAGATCGAGGATAGCGACTACTCCAATAAAAGCCTTGACTGGGATGGGGCTGTGCGCATCGATATTCCAAAAACTGCGCAAACACTGAAGATCGCTGCAAATGGCCGACTGAATGGATCTCAGTTAGCCATGGCTTCCCAAAATGAAGATCCGCAGATTCAGCAAGAAGCGCTGACCTGGGAGGGCAAGGTCAACTTTGAACAAATCCCTGGGTCTGCAAATTTAAACATAGACAGCGCGTTAACTCTTCAGAATACAAAAGTGAATTTGCCGGATGCGAAACTGGCCGAAAAAAAGCTTACCTGGAAAGGTACGGTACAATTATCTTCTACGCAAAAAGCCGGTGAACAACGCATCATTGCAAACGGCAATCTCGCCGGTGGTCCCTTGACAATTAATCTACTGCAGGAGAAATTGAACCTCACGCACACCGGCCTTGATTGGCAGGGAAAATTCGATTATGCCCGGGAGAAAGATAGCACCAATATAAATACAGACGGTCAGATGGGTCTTCTTGATGTCAAGGTCGAGTATCCGGAGATAAATCTTGCCGAAGAAAAGCTCAGATGGAACGGGACCTTTCAATTTTCCTCAACAACAGAAACGGATGGTCAAAGGATCATAGCAGATGGAACGCTCAACGGCGGCCGCCTGTTAATGAACCTGCTTGATCAAAAGCTCAACTTTGAACACGCCGATCTGGCATGGAAAGGCCGGTTGGACTCGGGGGCGACCAATGACCTTAATTCCCTATCCGCAGAAGGTGATTTTCGTCTAAAAGATGTACAAATTCATTATCCGGAAACCAATGTGAACCTGCTGAACGCGAAGAGTGTCGCGCTTCAGGCAATCAAAGTTAAGGGTATCGATGATGTCGGGGTTTCCGACGTCACCTTCGACGGCCTGGATCTGGTGACAGCGGCAAAGGCCGAAAAATCATCTTCCGCACCAAAGCCTTTATTTAGCACTCAAAAAATAACGATTCAAAACATCCAGCTGACAAAAAGAAAAGATCTTTCAATTGCCGCCGTGAAACTGAAAGATCTGACGGCCTCACTGCACCGCAATAAGGAAGGGCAATTGTCAGCGATTAGCAGACTGGAAGCCATTCGGACGGATCTCTTTTCATCTGACCCCAAAAAGCAAACCGCCGCCAAAGATCAGGCAAAACCTAAAACATCTTCCAAAAAGGAGCCCAACGGTTTTGGGTTTCGTATCGGACAGCTTGAGATTACCGGGGACAATCTGGTACGGTTCGAAGATGAGAGTGTCAGCCCGGCTTTCAGCATTGATCTGAACATACTGGAGGCCGGTGTTTCTGATCTCGACAGCAGACAGCAGCAGCCCGCTTCTGTAAAATTGGAAATTTCCGACACAGAGGATGCCCGTATTTCACTCAATGGCAGCATACAGCCATTTGCCGAACGACTCAGCCTGGATTGGGTCGGCAAAATCGAGTCATTTAATTTGCCGCTTCTATCTCCCTATGTCATCCAAAACACCGGATACAGTTTTATCAGCGGCGAAATGCAGGCTGACATTCCCTTAAAAATCAACCAGAACAATCTTAACGGCGCAATTAACCTGACGCTCTATAACCCCAAGGTAAAAAGTGTAAAAGCGCCGAATCCGGAAAAAGAGGAGAAAGGGAAAATTCAGCTGAGTATGCCGCTTGATTCGGCCTTGAAGCTGTTACGCGACAAACAAAACAATGTAAAACTGAATATTCCCATCAGCGGCGATATCAGTAATCCCAAGTTCAGCGTTGCCGACTCCGTCAACAAGGTATTGGCCCAAACCCTTCAAACTTCGGCCCTTTCCTATCTAAAATACATGCTGGGTCCCTACGGCATTGGTATTTCTCTCGCCGAAATGGCATATGAACAGGCTTCAAAGATTCGTCTCAACCCCATATTATTTGAGCCCGGAAGCGCTGAACTCGATGAGGCCGCAATCGATTACCTGCAAAGAGTGGGTGCTATCTTGAAGGAACATCCGGAGGCACAGGTTGTTGTGTGTGGTGTCGCCACAGAAAGCGATCGCGCCGCTCTGAGCGGAAGCCCATCGGCACAAACCGGAGAAAACGACAAGGGAGACAAAAATAAAACCAGGCCTCAAAAAGAACCCGCCACGTCGGCATCGACAGACGCCGCTCTGGTGGCGCTTGCCAAAAACCGCACGAAACGTATCGAAGATCAGCTTGTCAACGTGCACGCAATAACAGTCAAACGGATCATCAACTGCAAATCGGAAATTGATAAAAGCGCAGATGCCAAACCCCGGGTGGACCTGTCAATTTAAGGGTAGAATTCCAATCGGATAGAAGCCGTTCGGGTTTTTAAATTCAATTGGCGCGAATTTTTTTTTCAATTTGACATCTCTAATAATAGACCGGTAAGCGATATAATATTTATAAATATTGCTGACATACTGCACGGTCTCTCTTCCCAAACGGCGGGCGGCAATAATCTCCACATTGCGAAACCAGATGTTGGGATCCAATCCGGACTCCCGGGCTTCCCGGCGCAGCCGCATGACTTTCCCCGGACCCGCATTATAGCTGGCAAATGTAAAGAGCATCTTACTGAGCGCATCCATGGGTTCGTTTTTAAAATAGCGGTCATGCAGAAATCGAAGGTATTTGACGCCCGCATGGATGTTGTTTTCCATTAGGTCTATCTCGCGAATGTTCACATTGGGATCCCCGGCAGTGCTGGGCAGCAGCTGCATGACGCCAACAGCGCCGGCCGGGCTGCGCCTGCTCTGATCGATGCCGGATTCCTGATAGGCCAGGGCAGCGATCATCAACCAGTCAAAATGATATTGCTGTGAATAGCGTTTAAAAAATTCAACCGCATCTGTGAAGCGTCGAAACTCTTTGTCTGCCAGGGCGTTGTGCATCCATCTGGAATTCTGCAGGTAACGCTTATAGAGGATGTTGCCTTTCAGCGTCCCCTTTTTATGTGTTTCCATAAACCGGTTGACGATGGATTTCAGCTGAGGACTGTTTTTGCGAATCGCCCAGGCAATCTGACCGCCGGTTCTGACCTTGATGTTCGGATGAAGGGTTAGATCCTTGAAAACCTTGGCCCAGAATTCTCCCTTATGGCTGTCGATGACAATCATGGGGATTAAGCCAACATTCATCATCTCTAAAAGATCTTCATCCTCAAGGAGGTCATCAGCCAGGACAATCTTCAGCGGCGCCTTGCCGGTATTTTTAAAACGGGTATTCAGCTGCATGAGGCTTTCATAGTAGCTGCTGGATTTTCGCACGTGAATTTCCTTGCCGGCCAGATCATCGAGGGTTTCAACGACCGTCGCTCCGGGCCCGGTCACAACGATTTCGTCAACACCTGTCAGATGGGAAGCAGAAAAATCAACCTGTTTTTGACGCACCGGTGTAATCGTAAGATTTCCGGCAGCAATATCTCCAAGTCCCTCTACCAGCGCAGGCAACAGCCGATCTCTTTTGGTGGGAATAACAACCAGTCTGACTTTAAGGGATTTACGCTGAAGCTCCTTGTTCACAAAGGTTTCAAATTCTTTGAGAAGTTCATAGGTGAGGCCGCGCTGGTCGGCACCATCCAAAAAATAAAATGTCTTACTGTAAGGGACCAGGGCCCGGATCAGATGTCTTGCGGTCATCCCATCGAAATCACCGAACCATTTCTTTCCAAGCGCTAAATCGGATTCAATGGCCCGGGTCTCGGTTGCATATAGTGATATAAAAAGAATGGCTAAAATGGTGTGTAATAAAAGGGGGGCAGTTCGGATTGTGCGGTGCATGCCAGCTTCTCCGTTCGGGCAATATCGTCTCTCAAATTAAGGGCCGGAGCTTATCGCTTAAAGATTCCGTCTAAATTGGTATCAGTAGGAATCGATTTTTGCAAATAGATTCCACGGGGGTTGTTCGCATTTGCTACTATTTCTATTGACCGGAGCAATAGATAGACTATATTTGCAAGAATAGTATAGAGAACACCAAATCAATCTTATCCGTTTAAAAACCAAATCAACGTATTGAATTTCTGGAATAAATGAGTCCAATGGATCCTGGAATTTGGATAATTGTCGCCTTTATTCTTGGCTTTGCAGCCAGACAGGTGGGGCTGCCGCCCCTCGTCGGCTTTCTGGTAGCGGGTTTTGTGCTTAACACGATGGGCGTAAGAGAAGGCGTCTTGGTTGGCGAATTATCAGACATTGGCGTAACCCTTCTTTTATTCAGCATCGGTTTAAACCTGCGGCTGGGGAGCCTCATCAGACCTGAAGTGTGGGCCGGGGCCTTGCTCCACATGCTCATAACCGTCATTGTTTTCGGCCTGGGAATCTTCGCACTTGCAAAGACGGGGCTTTTCTTGTTTAGCGGGCTGGATTTCAAACTCTCATTAATGCTGGCGTTCGCGCTGAGCTTTTCGAGTACGGTATTTGCCGTCAAGGTGCTCGAAGAAAAAGCGGAAATGACGTCTTTGCACGGTCGCGTGGCCATTGGAATCCTAATTATTCAAGATATTTTGGCGGTTATCTTTTTAACGGCATCTGCTGATAGATTGCCATCACCCTGGGCGCTCTTTGTGCCGGTTGTTCTTCTGGCTATTCGGCCATTGCTGATGAAGATTATGGATCGCTGCGGTCATGGGGAGCTTCTCATCCTGTTCGGGTTTTGCGTGGCTTTCGGGGTTGGCGCTGCCGGTTTTGAGCTCGTCGGTCTAAAACCCAATCTGGGGGCCTTCATACTGGGTGTGCTTATCGCCAATCATCCGAAAGCTTCGGAGCTGGCCGAGTCGCTCTTCAGTTTCAAGGAAATATTCCTGATCGGCTTTTTTCTCAAAATCGGCTTGTCCGGTGCGCCCGGTCTTGAGGCATTGGGTATTGCAGCGCTATTTGTGCTGGTGACTCCATTCAAGGTCGCCTTGTTTTTTTTGCTGCTGACCCGCTTTAAACTAAGAGCCCGCTCATCCCTTCTGGCATCCTTCAGCCTGGCCAACTACAGCGAATTCGGCCTGATTGTCGGTGCCATCGGTGAGGCCAACGGTTGGATTAGCAGTGAATGGCTGCTGATCATCGCCATTGCCCTTTCGGCAACCTTTGTACTGGCATCACCGTTAAATGCGGCTGCCCAGAATATCTATAACCGCCTCGCCGATCGTTTAAAGCCCTATGAAACCAAAACTCGCCATCCGGATGACCAGCCCATCGATCCGGGTAATGCCGAAATTGCCGTCTTCGGCATGGGTCGCGTCGGTACCGGCGCCTATGATTTTATGCGCACTAAATTCGGAGATGTGGTCATCGGGGTGGATTATGATCCGTTAACAATAAAGAAACATCAGGAGGCCGGCCGCAACGTCATCTACGGGGACCCAACGGACCTTGATTTCTGGGCAAGAATGCGGCGCGATAAAACGAAAATTCGCATGCTGTTGCTGGCCATGTCAAAACACGCCGCAAACCTTGCCGCCGCAAAGCAGTTTGTACAAAAGAAATCTCCGGGCATAATCGCTGCAACTGCCCAATTCGATGATGAGATCACCGCATTAAGGGAAGCAGGCGTACATGCGGCATACAATTTCTATGCGGGGGCCGGCAGCGGTTTAGCCGAACACGTTGTTGAAATGATGGAGTCCCAGAAAACGGGACAGTTCGAGGAGACTAAAAAATGAAAAAGCACAAAATGACCAGAAGGATGTTGTTCGCATTATTTTTCTTGTTGATGGCCGGTATCTGGGTATCTGCATGTCAGGCGGATTCCGGCATCGCCTTATCCGCCGGGCAAACCGTTTACGTGCCCATCTATTCCCATATTTACAGCGGTCTGAAGGGGCGTCCGTTTAACCTGGCGGCCACGCTCAGCATCCGCAACACCGACCCGAAGCATGCAATTACACTTGTTTCGGTCAAATTTTATGATTCCGAAGGTAAGCTGATAAAAGTATATCTGGATAATCCAGCTGAATTAAAAGCCATGGCATCCACCCGCTATATCCTGACCGAAGCAGATAACGCCGGGGGATCCGGAGCAAATTTTCTGGTAAAATGGGCATCAAAAACAAAAGTCAACCCGCCACTCATTGAAGGCGTCATGATCGGGACGCGATCCGGCCAGGGAATTTCCTTTGTTTCCCGTGGCCAGGTGATTGACGAGTGACGCTGATCATCCATTTTTTCGCGCAGATAATTGATAATGGTTCTGGAACGGTTTGCTTCGGATTCCTTGACAAAATCACCTTGAAAACTGTAAATTATTTTTTTTATCAAATTTTATTAGGGAGAGATCAAAAGATATGCGAAATCAATTCTGCAATCCTTTTGTGCATGCGTTTTTAGGTATGTCTATCCTCTTTAGCATGGCTGCCTGCCGTGAAGCGCCACCGCCGCCGGTTGAGCGCATCCGCGCCATCAAAACCATCACGGTTTCCGAGCAGGCATCCGGTAAGATCCGGCAATTTTCAGGTGTCGTGGAGGCCGCCGACAGCTCCAGTATCGGTTTTGAGGTTTCCGGCAACGTTCGCGAAGTGCGCGTCGATGTGGGCGACAGAATAACCAAAGGCCAGGTGCTCGCCGTTCTGGACAAACGCACCTACAACCTGAATGTCCAAGCCGCCGAAGCCGAGGTGGGGCGTGCCAAAGTCCAGCTGGCGGATAAGCGCAACGACCTGGACCGCTTTCAGCGCATCAACAAACAGGACCCCGGTGCCGTCAGTCAGGCCGCCCTGGATAACTCTCAAGCCGCCGTAGACGGCGCTCTCAAACAGGTTCAATTCACAAAATCCGGGCTCAAATTGGCACAGCGCGATCTGAACAAAACCGTCCTGCGGGCACCCTTTGACGGGGTGATCGCCAATCGCTATATCGATGCTTTCAATGAAGTTGCCCGCGGCCAGAAATGTTTTGATACTTATGAGCTTACCGGGATGGAGGTCGCCATCAGCATTCCGGAAGATGCCATCGATGATATCCAGATGGACCAAAAAGGGGAAATCCAATTTTCCGTATTTGCCGATCGCACCTATCATGGCAAGGTGACCGAAATCAGCAAGGTGGCCGGTAACGCAAATGCGTTTCCGATCAAGCTCACCATCGAAGACCCGGATCAACGCATTCGCCCTGGAATGACGGCCCGGGTGACCTTGTTGCTCTCCGGCGATGATCAAAAAGCCGCCTATCTGGTCCCATTATCGGCGATGGCTCAACGGGGTGATGCCACTAAGGGTTTTGTCTTTATCTACGATCCCCAAACATCAACCGTAAAGAAAACTCAGATCGAAAGCGGCAGCGTGCGGGGCAATGATGCCGTCATCTTCGGAGGCGTAAAAGATGGTGACATTGTCGCCGTTGCCGGAGTCAGTTTTCTTGAAGATGGCCAGAAGGTCAAACTGATGGAGCAGCAGGCCGAGAAACCTGATTTTGAGATTAAAAAGGCTGAATAATTTAAAATGGTACGCGTTGCGCGTCACGGGTTGCGGGTTATCGCTAAAATATCGCCCCGGTTTTAACGCGCAACACGCAACCCGTAACGCGTAACCCAAATATATAAACAACTAAGGATTCCTTATATGTCCGCCATCACCCGCTTTTCCCTCGGAACGTCACGACTGACGATGGTAATCATTTTTACCATCATCATTGGAGGTCTCAGTCAATTTTTTACTTTTCCGCGTCAGGAAGATCCGCCCATCGTCATCCGCGAAGTCGTTGTAACCGCCTTTTTTCCCGGCATGAAACCGGCCGATATCGAAGAGCTGGTCACCCGCAAGCTTGAAGCGCAGATGCGGACCCTGCCCGAGATTGACGAAATGTGGTCGGATTCCAAACACGGCCGCGTCGTCCTGCACGCTGAAACCCGCGACGAAGTCGAAGATCTTGATTTCGTCTGGCAGCGGGTTCGCAACAAGATGAGCGACATCAAACCACAGTTGCCGACCGGTACCATCGGCCCCTTTGTCAATGACGAGTTCGGGCTGGTGGCGGTTGCCGACATCGCCCTGACGAGCGACGGTTTTTCGATGGCCGAGATGCGCGTCGTGGCCCGGGATATCCGCGACCGGCTGTATGAACTCAATGGGGTTCGCAAAATTGACCTCTACGGCGTCCACCAGGAGCAGGTTTTTCTGGATTTCTCAACCACCCGGCTGACCCAGTTCGGCATTACCGGTGAAGAGATTATCGACACCCTGGTCAGGCAGAATGTGGTGCTGCCGGGAGGGACCTTCGATGCCGCCCAACAGGATGTTATCGTCGAGCCCACCGGAAATTTTCGCAGCATCGAAGATATCCAAAATGTTGAAATCACCATACCGGACACGCAGCAGACCATCCAACTCAAGGACATCGTATCGGTTTATCGCGGCTACGAAGATCCGCCCAGCGATATGGTGTATTTCAGCGGCAAGCGTACCATTGTCATCAGTGTGTCGATCACACCGGGGGTCAACTCGGTGGATTTCGGTCAGCGTCTGACCCGCAAACTTGACGATCTGGAGTCCTACCTTCCCATCGGCTACGTAGTGGATTACGCCACCTTCCAGCCGGATCTGGTTGAAACCGCCGTGGACGGCGGACTCAGCAATGTCTACCAGACCCTGGTCATCGTCTTGATCGTGGTGATGCTGTTTTTAGGAGTGCGCACGGGCTTGATCGTGGGTTCCTTTGTACCCATGACCATGCTGCTGGGGCTGATCAGCATGCGCTTTTTCGATATCGAACTCGAGCGCGTCTCGATTGCATCATCGATCATCGCCCTGGGGATGCTGGTGGACAACGGCATTGTCATCGCCGAAGATATCCGTTCCCGGCTTGAAAGGGGTGAAGAAAGAAATGCGGCCTGCCTGGCTACCGGCCAGACCCTGTCCATCCCGCTGCTGACCTCATCCCTGACCACTATTTTTGCATTTTTGCCCATGTTATTGATCGACGGCCAGACCGGTGAATACGCCTTCTCGCTGCCCATGGTGGTGATCCTGCTGCTGCTGTCCTCCTGGTTTCTGTCCATGTACATGACACCGGTCA
>JAQYWI010000379.1 GCA_030145015.1 Desulfobacterales bacterium | reverse complement strand
CTAAAGCTATATTTTTGGGGCTTGTAAGTGGTTGATTTTACTATATGTGTATTTCAATAAAAAGCAATAGTTGGACTTTTTCGACAGTCTCAGCAGAATACTGAATCCTTTTGAGCATAAGAGGTGCCACAAGATATGGAAACTCTGACAGAGAAAGCGGAACTATTTTTCTTCTGACATTTCGGGCAGGTGAGGGGATCAACCTCATAGATTTTTTGTATCAATCGTGCCCAGTTCTTTCGATATTCCTTTGAAGATTCATTTGCTTCAAGGATACAGGGCATCCATTCATCTTGGTTATTGTTTTTCCTTGTGCCCCGCTTGACATTGCCGTAATATCCGTAATAGCGAAGGAGGTAGTGATGACCAGCATGCAAGTTTCGGTTTCAAACAGACAAAAACATCGTGAAACTAAAGCATCGAAAAACGTTGACCAATCGATTACGGCACCGGATGCGCAACCCATTGTATCAAAGAACAAATTAAAATCAATCAACTCTGAATGGAATATCCGGCTGGTATGGATTCAATAATGACGTTTTTTAGGGCAAAAAGAGCGATTCATTAAGCCCACACCGCAGGGAGCAACGTGGCATTGCATTGTCGGCCAATTTTGGCCCTGAAAACGACGATATTTGGTCTGAAAATTTGCCTGTGGTGCTGTATAAGCCCATCCGGCCAGCAATCCTCAATTGACAGCCAACGGGGTCCCATGATAGATAAAACGGCATAAATTGTCCAAACGACCTGACGCATACAAGGGGGAAAAATTGGAATGGCCCCATAAAATTGCTTCCTTGCTGAAAGCCAATGATATTTGTTCAATATCATTTATACCGGATTCCGTTATCGGTCGGATTCTGAAAGTGGCTGAAAAAGATCCGTATTTTCATTTCACGACCCTGGCCCGGGAAGAAGAAGGCATCGGCATCATCACCGGGGAATATTTTGCGGGCCGATATGGTGTCCTGATGATGCAGAGCGCCGGACTGGGCAACTGCGTCAATGCGCTGGCGTCGCTGGCGATTCCTTACCAGATTCCGTTTTTGATACTGATCAGTCAACGGGGCGAGCTGGGGGAGTTCAACGCCTGCCACGTCGCCATGGGGAAAGCGCTTCGCAGCATATTAGAGGCGCTGGGGGTCCAGCACTATACCGTGAATCGTGAAGATGAACTGGAAACCATTCTAAACGGCGCAATTAAGACGGCCTACACGTCCGAGCAGCCGGTTGCGGTTATTTTGTCCACCGCCCTGGTCGGATGGAAGGATGAAAAATGATCAACAGACTGGAAGCAACCCGATACCTGGTCGAGCAGCTTTCCGACGAGCCGATTATAGCGTCCTGCGGCAATCCGAAATTCGACCTGTTCACCGCCGCAGAAAGTCGGAAAGCCAATTTCTACATGTGGAACTCTATGGGCATGGCGTCCTCGATCGGCCTGGGTCTGGCCATGGCCCGCCCGGACAAGAAGGTGATCGTGCTGGATGGCGATGGGGCTATTTTGATGAATTTAAATTCATTGACCACCGCGGCCAGTAAGGCGCCTGCCAATCTCGTTCACATCATCTGGGACAATGCGCAGTATCAAATTACCGGCGGGCAGCCGACCCATACCGCCGGGAATGCCGATATCGAAGCGATTGCCAGAGGCGCCGGCTTCAAAAAGGCCTTAACAGTAAACACATTTGCCGCCTTTAAAGAGGCTCTTTCCCAAATCCTCTCCCAACCCGGCCCCTGGATCCTGGTGGCCAAGACAGATTCATCCAAAGCGCTCGGGCGCCCGCCCAAAAGCCCCGTCTATATCAAGAATCAGTTTATGGAAGCGTTGCGGGGTGCTTGATCTGTCGGATGTGGAGATATACGGATATCCATTGGATCATTGGTTTACAAAGAAATAATATAATGCTATCCAGATGATATGCCACGCAAAGCCCGCATCGAAGGCTTGCCAGGAGCTGAGGGGTATTCATTTTCAATACGTTGAGCTAATGCTGGATTTTTTATTCTGATCTTTTCGAATATTTGGTATGGCAAGAGAAATTTACCTTCTGCCTCTTGAAGAATATCGATTACAAAATTTTCGATCTCCTTAAAATGCATCATTAGTTGATCTCCTTTCCACAAAGCCGATGAAGTCACCGGCCGGTGTGAAGCGCAGCGGAGCCGCGCGGAGTACCCTGATCAGCGTTCATGCGCTTGTTGGCCATTCGCCTGGAATCCTTCGTGAAAAGTGACTGTGCCCTGAGGCGTATGTCCATCGAAGGACAGAGCGAGGAAGACCTCCTGTGGTACTCCTTCGTAGACAAGCCCGGGAATGTTCTTAAACCCGAATTTCCTGTAATACTCCGGGTGCCCCACAAGACAACATCCTTGAGCATTCAGGTCTTTCAACCTTGACAGCCCTTCCAATATCAAGGCTTTGCCAATGCCCTTCCGATGGTACGCCGGTAGCACCGAAACAGGTCCTGGTCCGAACCAGTTGCTTGTGCCGTCCGAAATGGTCACGGGAGAGAAAGCGACATGTCCGATCACACGGCCATCAAGTTCCGCGACCAGCGATACCGTAAGGGCCTTGGCCGCACGTAGCGCCATGATGATGAACTGCTCCGTGTTGCTGCTGATCTCCAGCGTTTTGAACGCAGCAACTGTCACCTCGGTAAGCGTCGATATCCGCGTTCGTCTCGCTCCTGATAGTGATCTCCGATTTCATGCGTCTGGATTCCTTCTTCTCCATGGCCAACAGTAATATTAGACGGAATATTTTCTTTTTATTACTATATTAGTTAATGAAATTGGAAAATACTTCATCAATATAAATCCAGCATTTTGCTTTCTACTTCGTGCCATAATCGATCGTACAGCCAAATTAGATTCTATTCAAGGTTTCGTTTGCTAGTCATAAGTTTTTGAGGCTCTAAATTCCTTCCAATCATAGCAGTAGTCATAACCCTGGGATCCGATAGAACGTACTCTATATACTGCTATTGTGGCTCCAAAGCCAAAGTCGTCCTTCTTGCCTTCTTTTTTTCTTTCTACAATCTGATCACGGGCTGTAAATATGCTCAAAGATAAACGACAGAGCCATTATTTTCGGGAACGCACTGCAAACGCCCTGTTTTGGAAGCTATTGTTAATGG
>JAQYWI010000378.1 GCA_030145015.1 Desulfobacterales bacterium | reverse complement strand
GGCGGCGGGAATGGATGACTATGTCTCCAAACCCATCTCGGCAGGCAAACTTTTCAAAACCATTGAAGGCCTTATGCCCCTTGAAGAATCCGTTCAACCCACCGATGAAGAAAAAGGTTGCGTACTGGACCAAGACGTTTTAATTAAATCGTTTAAAGATGATCACAACCTCTTTAAGGAAATTGTCGAAATTTTCGTCAGCGACTATCCGCAAATGTTAGCCTCCCTGCGCGAGTCGCTGAAGACTACAGACGCCAAAACTTTCAGCCGCACCGCCCATTCCCTGAAAGGCATGTTGCGAAATTTTCAGGCAGAAGTTGCCGCCGGGACAGCCTTTGACCTTGAAGAAAAAGGAAAGCAGGGAGAATTGGATGGCAGCGATCAGATTATTGATCGCCTGTCCAATCAGCTTGAAGAAGTGGCCCAAAACCTGGAACAGCTGGTTAAAAAGATTTCAAAGGACTGATAGTTGACCAAAGGCTTTTATTAGCCACGGACGCACACGGACACACACAAACTAGGATGAAAAATAATTAGCCACGGACGCACAACATAAAGGTTCAAGGTACGAAGGTTCAGGTAAATGGCCCAAAGCTCAAGGTTGAAAGCTCAAAGCAATCCGCAAATTGTAGCAGACAGAACCACAGATTAAATAATATCCGCAGATTACGCAGATTACACAGATTAGGTTCAAAAATAAAAAAACCACGCTCAAGGCTGAAAGCTCAAAAATAACCTGCTGGGAGGCTTGGAAGCTGGAAGGCTGGAAAGCTGAATTATTTGCGAGCCCATCAGCCTTATAGCCTCCAAGCCTCCTGGCTTCCCAGCCATACTATGAGCTATGAGCTATCAGCTATGAGCTAAGAATGATGAGCCAAGAACGATGGCCTAACACAAATATAGGTTTTTGAAACATGCCGAAAAAGATTCTCTTAGTTGACGATGATCGGATATTGCTGAAATTTGCAAGCGACTTGCTGGAAAAGGAAGGCCATGAGGTCGCGACGGCACAGGACGGGTTTGCGGCCCTGAATCTGCTCACCTCTTTCTATCCGGATATCATGTTCTTTGACCTCATCATGCCGAAAATCGACGGCGATAAACTGTGCCAGATTGTCCGCAAAATGCCCCATTTAAAAGACTGCTATCTGGTGATTCTTTCGGCCGCGGTGGCCGAACTTGACTTCGATCACACCGAGATCGGCGCGGATGCTTACATTGCAAAAGGGCCCTTTAATGTGATGGGCAAACATGTTCTGGCTGCTGTTGAAGCATCCGAGGTTCCCCGCGAAGACGACGCGCCCAAACCGATCAAGGGCATTGAGAGCATTTATGCCCGGCAGCTTACCAAAGAGCTGCTGTCCCGCAACCACCACCTGGAGACGGTTTTAGAAAGCCTGGCTGAAGGCATTCTGGAGGTTTTTTCCGGTAAGGTCGTATACGCCAATGCGGCCGCTATTTCTATGTTCGGCATTGACAAAGGCAATTTGCTGGCATCCTATCCGCCGGATTTATTCGAAGGCGAAGTTAGAAATAATTTAGCGGCTATCTTAAAGTCCGGCAGCGATAAATCCTCTGAAATCGGCACCAATAATCCCATCGATATTGACGGCCGCCTGGTTACCGTTGCGTGCATTCCGGTCAAAGAAGAACCGCTGACCACCATTCTTTTAATTACCGATGTCACCGAACGCAAACAGCTGGAAATGCGGCTGCAGCACGTTCAGAAAATGGAGGCCATCGGTACAATTGCGGCCGGTGTGGCGCACAATTTCCGCAACACCCTCACCGAGGTGCTGGTAAACAACCAGGTGATCCAGATGAACTATAAAGACAAAACCGATATTAGTGAGATCACCGAACGTATCAGCCAATCGGTAAAACGCGGAGCCGGGCTTGTCGACGGCCTGTTGCAATTTTCGCGCAAACAGATGGCCAAAGAGTTTCATAAAATGGATCTGGCTGCAATGGTCAAGGAAACCTACCGGCTGGTAAAAGAATCATTTGAAAAGAAAATTGACATTCAGATTGATGTGCCTGATACGCTGCCGATTTTGGGTGATCTTGCCGGTTTGAGCCAGGCCTTGATGAACCTGTGCACCAACGCGCGTGATGCCATGCCCGACGGCGGTCAGCTTTTCATCGAGGCTAAACAGGTCGGCAATCACGCCGAGCTCATTGTATCCGACAACGGACAGGGAATGACCCGCAAAACCTTAGAACAATGCTTCGATCCCTTTTTTACGACCAAGCCCATCGGCAAAGGGACCGGTTTGGGGCTTTCAACAACCTATGGAATTGTCAAAAGCCATGAAGGCTTGATTCGTATCGAGTCCGAACCCGAAAAGGGCACGGTCATAACCATGAGCTTTCCGCTGGCGGGAAACGCCGTTGAAATTGAGGCCCAACCCGAACCTGCCGCTGAGGTTTCATACGGAAACGGGGAAACCGTTCTGGTGGTTGATGATGAGGAAGAAATTCTGAAAGCCATGCAGAGCCTGCTGGACGGCCTGGGGTATCAGTCGGCTGTTGCGACAAGTGGAAAAGAAGCTTTAGATAAATATGCAGCCATGAAACCTGAAGTTGTGCTGATGGATATCAACATGCCGGAAATGGACGGCGTCAACTGTGCCGAAAAAATTTTCGACCTGAATCCGGATGCCAGAATCGCTTTTTTATCCGGCTACGGAATTGAGGGTCTGGATGAGTTTGGCGACAGTATCAAAGCGTCCATTAAAACCTTTCTAACCAAGCCCGTCGAGCTTGCCGACCTCAGCACCGCCCTCACCCGAATGCTTCAAAAATAGCGCTGTTTTTTAGACAGGATTTTTTTTAGCCACGGACCCACACAAACACACACAAACAGGTTAAAAAACAATAACCAACAGATGGACATTGATGTACACGGGCTGGTGTTTTCGATAGACGACTGTTCGCTTTTGGAAGAAGGTTAAAAGGACCCGAAAAAGTCTGAATGTAATAATTGCTAAGGGAGCTGATGTAGATACCGTTTAATGTAATCGCGAAGCGATTGACAGTTTTGTCTTGGTCAGAGTCGACCAAGACAAAGGTTAGTGTGAGTCTGTGTGGGTCCGTGGCTAATGGGAAAAAGTCAGTGTGAGTCTGTGTGGGTCCGTGGCTAATGGGAAA
>JAQYWI010000174.1 GCA_030145015.1 Desulfobacterales bacterium | reverse complement strand
AAAATGCCGTTTTAACGGACCGGGAGATCGAGTGGGTCGATACGATATTGCAAAAAGATGGTAAAACAACGGCATTTGAGGAAAACAAGATATTTATTTTGGACAAACTTGAAAAAGATAGAGAACGTAGCGTCGAGGAGGTGGTTGGCTGTCGCCAGATACTTTCAACCGTTTATCTTCAAGCGAAAGAGCTTTTTCCTTTAACAGAGGTAAGCATTCGAGGCCTGCACCATGATTTGCTCCGGTATTATCCACAGGCAGCAAATTTTGCCGGCGGATATAAGAAAACCCCTAACCGGGTTATTTCTATCAATCACAAAACCGGTGAACAAAGGGTGGTCCTGGACCCATCTCCGCCTGGGATTATTACGGTCACAGCAATGGCAGATCTTGTGAACTGGTATAATTTGAACATTCGCGAAAATCCCTGGCCTTTACTGGTTGCTACAGAGTTTGTATTTCGGTTTTTGGCGATCCACCCTTTCCAGGACGGTAATGGTCGGCTTGGGCGAGCCCTTTTTATTCTGTCGTTGCTTCAATCCGATGATAAATATCTGAAGGAAATAGCACCATATATTGCAATTGATCGACATATTGAACAAAACCGGTCTCTTTACTACACCACGCTGCACCAATGCTCGGAAGGCAAATTTCATGATGACCCCCAAAAATACAAAATCGAACCCCTGGCATGGTTCTTCGCCAAGACACTTCGGTCGTCTTTATCCGATATTGAAGTTTATCGTAACCGCTTTGCACAATTACAAAAACTCTCCGAATCAGCCCTTGTCGTTTTGAATTGTTTTAAATCCAGCCCGGAAAAACGTCTGAAAGTTTCTGATATCCAAAAAAATACGCGCTTGCCGCGTCGAACTGTTCAATACGCACTTCAGACGCTGACTAAAAAAGCGTTTATCCAGAAATTAGGTCAAGGCGCCGGAACCCGTTATCAGCTTATTTTCTGATGCTGACACCTTGCACTTTCAGCTATTCTGCCCACTCAGAACTGGTTTTAGCCTCAGCCCTGGTTTTTAACTATTTGACCGATCAACGATTTAACTATTTAACCTGATTACTTATAGAAATCTGCGTAATCCTCCAAAAAGATTGGCGGACAAGTCTGCGGATAACCTTGAACCTTGAACCCTGAACCTTGTACCTGTTTTTAATTGTTTGTGTGTGTCTGTGTGAGTCTGTGGCTGACTTTACCGAACTTATTTTTGTAATCTGCGTAAATCTGCGAAATCTGCGGACCCTTTGAGCTTTGAGCTTTCAGCCTTGAGCTTGTTTGGCCATTGGCCAAACAATAGTAATCATTACCATTTTCGTAATAATCTTGATAATTTACCCGTTTTTTAGTATAATAGGCAGATTGATTGCCTGCCACTAAAATTAATCCGAATATTAAATAGTTTAATAGTTATATAGATTCTGAATTAGAAAATTGGAGGTGCCAATTTGGCACCTCCAATGCCGATAAAGAAGGCTTGAAATATGGAGCGCAGCGGACTTGTCCGCCAATCTTTGTGGAGGAATTAACCGGGGTGGCTAATTTTACTTTAACTTAAATTTTTAATCTGCGTAATCTGTGGATAAATTTTAGTTGTTTGAACGTTTGTGTGAGTCTGTGTGGGTCTGTGGCTAATTTCCGCATCCACAAAAGTCAAACAAAGACCTGGCCCCTCAGGTTGAAAGGTTTTGAATCATGGAACAGGGAATGATCACCTGCCCGAATTGCGGGCAGGAATTTGAGATGTCGGACGCGCTGACCGGGCGCATTCGGAAGCATCTGAAGGAAGAGCTGCTTGAGGATGTGAAAAAGCGCGAAGCCGAGGTTAAAGAGAAGAGCAAGGCGCTGAAGGCGCAGGAAAAACAGATCTCCAAAAAACAGGAAGCCATTGACGATGAAATCGAGGCCAAACTGAAAGAGCGCCTGTCTGAAGCCGAAAAGAAGGCGGCCAAAAAGCTCGAGGGGCAATACGGGGAACAGCTCAAGGAGTTGGAGGGCGCCCTCCAAGAAAAGGATGAGTCCATAAAGAATTTCAGAAAACAGGAGCTGGAGCTGCGCAAAGAACAGCGCAAACTGAAAGAGGCCACTGAATCGCTGGAGCTGGAAGTGGCCCGCAAATTGGATGAGGAGCGGGAAAAGATACGCGTAGAAACTTCAAAAAAAATTGCGGAGGAGAACCGACTCAAGGACCTGGAAAAAGACAAGGTGATCAACGATCTTAATGCATCCCTCGCGGACATGAAACGCAAGGTCGAGCAGGGCTCCATGGAAACCCAGGGCGAGGTCCTGGAACAGGACTTCGAAGCCCAGCTGAAAGGCTTTTTTATTCACGACGACATCCAGCCCGTGCCCAAGGGGATTAAGGGGGCCGATCTGGTTCAGACCGTGCGCACACCCATGGGTGGCGAATGCGGTGTCCTGCTGTGGGAAACCAAAAACACCAAGGCCTGGAGCAACGGGTGGATCCCCAAGCTCAAGGACGACATGATCGAGACCCGCGCCTCGATTGCCATCCTGGTCTCGGTCGTTTTGCCGGCCGGCATCAAACGCTTCGGGCAGGTCGACGGCGTCTGGGTCAGCGACCCGCTGTGCGCCATTCCGCTTGCCGCTGCGCTGCGCGAGCAATTGGAGGCTATCAGCCGGGAGCGCTCCGCCTCGACCGGCAAGAGCGAAAAAATGGAAGCGCTCTACCAGTACCTTGCCGGTGTGGAGTTCAAGCAGAAAATCGAAGGCATCATCGAAGCCTTCACCTCGATGCAGGAGCAGCTCAACAAAGAGCGCCGGGCCATGGAAAAGCACTGGAAGCAGCGCGAAAAAGAAATCGAGCGCGTCGTAAAAAACACCGCCGGCCTCTACGGCGACATGCAGGGCATCATCGGCGGCCAGATCCCGACCATCCCGGCCCTGGAACTCGACGACGAAACCGCAAAACAGCTGCCGGACGGCTCGGATGCCGATCCGCCGCCGGACAGTAATTAAAAAAGGCATTCATTGCCGTTCTTTTGGTAAAAGCCGAGAAATTGATAAATAATCCTTGCGTAATTCGCGATTCGCGAATAGAATAAGGTCATGATATTAAAACCGCAAGATATTGTTATTATGTTAAAGCTGTTAGTGAGAAATGGCTCTGAGTGGTCTTATCCGGCTCTATCATATGAGCTGTCTATGAGTGCCTCGGAAGTGCATGCCGGTGTCAAGCGCGCCGTTGCCGCCCAGCTAATGGACATGCACAGAAAAATCCCTGTTAAACGCAATTTACTCGAATTCTTAATACACGGCGTTAAATATGCTTATCCCCCAGATCGCGGTGGCATTACCAGGGGAATAGCCACAAGTTATGCTGCCCAACCCTTAAAAGAGCTTATCACGCAGCCCGATGAGCCGCCGCCGGTTTGGCCCGACCCGGAAGGGCAAGTGCGCGGCTATGAATTTTCCCCTCTTTACAGCTCGGTGCCCCATGCCTGTAAAGTCGATCCAAAACTATATGAATTACTTGCACTCGTCGATGCCATCCGCGATGGAAGGGCCCGTGAAAGAAAAATTGCTATAAAAGAAATCCAATCAAGGATTTCGTAATGCAAAAAACATGAAGCAACATTCGATCCACACAGAGATGATAAAGCAAGTTGCCGAAAAGCTTGGCCCGCTCAGGCCAAAAGTAGTTTTTCTTGGTGGATCTGCAACAGGTTTCCATATAACAGACAAAGCAGAACCCGAAATAAGAGCAACAAAAGATGTCGATATAATTGTCGAAGTTGCTTCGAGAGTGGACTATCATCAGCTGGAAAAGACGCTAAGAGAATTAGGCTTTTTCCAGAAAATGCAAAAAGATGACCCGATTTGTCGCTGGTACATCAACGACGTTATTGTAGATGTAATGCCGACAGATGAGAATATCCTCGGTTTCTCGAATAGATGGTATCTGCCGGCAATAAAAAATTCGGTAACAATTGAATTAGAGCCAAATTTGGAAATTCTAATCGTCACGGCCCCGTATTTTTTAGGGACAAAGATCGATGCATTTTTTGGTCGCGGCAGAGCAGATTATCTCGCAAGCCATGATATGGAGGATATCATCAACATCATTAACGGACGAGTCGAGATATTAGAGGATATCAAAAACTCAGAACCGGATCTGAAAGATTTCATCATTAAATCATTTCAGGGATTTTTGGAGGATGAATTATTTCTGGACGCCTTGCCGGGTCACCTATATCCTGATCAGGCAAGCCAGGGTCGGCGATCAATCGTTCTGGAGAGAATCAAAAAAATTACTGAGCTTGGCAGCGATTGAGAAAGCTAGGCATCGGGCGGCGTTGTCGGAAAAAGACAAAGCTTAAAAAAATGAGAGAACCAACGCATAAAAACATAGGCGTCCCATAAATTTTCTGAGCGCACCGCTTCGACCGGAAAGAGCGAGAAAATGGAAGCGCTCTACCAGTACCTGGCCGGTGTCGAGTTCAAACAGAAAATCGAGGGCATCATCATAGCCTTCACCTCGATGCAGGAGCAGCTCAACAAAGAGCGCCGGGCCATGGAAAAGCACTGGAAGCAGCGCGAAAAAGAAATCGAGCGCGTCGTCAAAAACACCGCCGGCCTATACGGCGACATGCAGGGCATCATCGGCGGCCAGATCCCGGCCATCCCGGCCCTGGAACTAGACAGCGAGAACTCAAAGCAACTGCCGGACGGGTCGGATGCCGAACTGCGGCCGGACAGCGATTAATGTCGTCTTTCATTATTAAATGCAGCATTTAATCATATAGAGGAGGCAAGGCAAAATGTCCAAATATCACGGACGTCCCCTTACCTGCTTACCTGGAAAGCGGTATAAACGCTTAGATTAGGTGAGGAACCATGGTAACTTTTATTCGATCTCAATTATTCAGAGTGGCTCTGTTCACTGCAGTCGGGATGGTCGTTGCCTTATTGGCCATTGCTGCGGTTGATGCTCAGGAAACCAAGGCGGCTCAATCTGAGGATACCCCCAAAGAAAAAATGGAGCCCGTCCCGGGTCTGGCGGAACTCATCAAAGAGGCCTCTAATCTGAAGGGCCGCCTGAGAGCGCTCGAAAAAGGTCTTTCCAAAGCATACGATTTTACCGGTTTTGAGGATAAACTGATCACCCTGCAAGAAGAAACCAAAGGACTGGAATCTGATCTGGAGAAAATCAAGAGTTCAGAAAGTTACAGCTATGACAACCTGGTCGAGCTTAAAAAAGCTCTCCGTATCAAGATGGGATCCGTCGACGAAATGATCGAACCGGTGACGGATGCAATTCATAAAATTGAATCCTGGCAGAGCGAATGGGCAGACGCCTCCCGGCGGTGGGGAAAATGGCAAACATTTTATCAAAAAGAAATGTCATTGAACACCGTTCAAACCACCTTTCAACGGTCCCATGAAACATTTTTGAAGGCTAACAGTATTATGTTGGAACAACTGGAGCCACTGCTTTCCGCCGAAGACCGCCTGGAAGAAATTCGCGCTCAGGCCGAACTGCTTGGGGCTGACGTAAATTCAATGATTCTCGCCTTGCGCGGTGACGCGGGTCAGTCGGCTACCCCGTCTATGTTTTCGGCCCCCTATTATCTTCGATTTGATAAAGGGTTGCTGGATGATTTGCAAAGAAATTTGAGAATTTTGTCCTGGCCCGAGCGGGAGTATTTTGTGCAGGAGGGCTGGGTGATCGCATTGCAATTATTGGTTATCCTCGCCATCGGCATCGGCATTAAGCGCTATCGACCGAAGTTTGAGCAAAACAGTCGATCGAAATTTCTGGCGAAGCGACCCTGGGCTGCCGGTATTTTTGTTGCCATTGCCTTACTGCATACCCTGCATGGGCAGCTTCCCCAAATCTGGGGTCTGTTCCTATGGGCATTGATTGCCTTTGCGGTCGTGCGGTTGCTCGAGGGGTACATCAAAGAGGCCCGGAGAAGAAGGCTTTTTTACGCGTTGTCCGTGCTCCTCGTTTTCTCCCAGATCATCTTTCTGCTTAATTTGCCCATGCCGATATTGCGATTATATATTCTGGGGGTATCCCTGACCGGATGCCTCATTTCCTTCAGGTATGCTTTAAAAAGTGCCCGGATGGCCGATCGGCCGTTTTATACATGGCTATTTCGTCTGAGCGGATTGACCATGCTGGTAATTCTCGCAGCTGAAATTGCAGGCTATAGTCTATTTGCTCAGGAGATATTGGACGGGTCACTCAAAACAATTTTTTTCATTCTGATATTCTGGCTACTGAGGCAAATCCTTCGTATCGCATTGGAACTTGGGTTTTACATCCCGCCGATTCAAAAAATCCCGATTTTTCAAAGAAATGCGGATGTTCTTATCAGCCGATTATCATTCATATTCAACCTGATCCTGGGAGTCATTATTTTCGCCTCGATTCTTGTTATCTGGCGGATCTACGATATTCCGGCTGAAGCCATTAACGGATTACTGTCGTATGGATTGACTGTCGGTTCCCGTAAGTTTACCATCGGACTCATACTAACCGCTTTGGCCGTTCTTTACGGGGCCTATCTTTTCTCGTGGGCGATTCAACAGATTCTTATGCAAGACGTGCTGAAAAGAAAAAGGGTGGAAAAGGGAACGCGAATTTCTATTGCCCGCTTACTGCACTACGCCCTCGTCCTGGTTGGTTTTGTCATCGCTTTGTCCGTGCTGGGGTTTGATATGAAAAACATCACCATTATTGGCGGTGCTCTCGGGATCGGCATCGGATTCGGCCTGCAAACCATTGTGAGCAACTTTGTCAGTGGTCTGATACTCCTTTTTGAAAGACCTTTGAAAGTTGGCGACACGATTCAACTCGGTGATCAATGGGGCAGGGTTAAGCATCTGGGACTGCGTGCGACGGTTATTCAAACCTTCGATGAGGCGGAAGTGGTGGTCCCCAATGCCGATCTTATTTCGGGGCAGGTTACAAACTGGACGCTGGCGGATCGACGGGTAAGGCTCGTCATCCCGATAGGGGTTGCCTATGGTTCCGACATCGCTCTGGTTATGAAAACCTTAATTGAGTGTGCCGCAGACCATTCGCTAGTGCTTGCGGATCCCCAATCGAAAGTGATATTCTCAGCTTTCGGTGCCAGTTCGCTGGACCTCGAGCTGCGGGTCTGGATTGCAGATTTCGACGACCGCAGAACCGTTCAAAGCGATCTGCTTTTAGAAATCGATCGCCGCTTCCGGGACCTGGATATCGAAATCCCATTTCCCCAGAGTGATCTTCATGTGCGCAGCATCGATGAATCCGCCGCCGCATCAGTAAGTAATCAAGACTTCCAACCCTCCAAACCGGACACCTCTGCTGATCGGTGAGCAGAATCCAGCAATACTGATATACTCTTTGAGAAAATAGTACTCTGCCGCTTAATTTTAGTTAATTCAATCGGATGGTGGTTGCGGTATTTCGGAAATAATTTGCTATAACGCAACTACGTCCCTTAATTTTCTCACTCCTACTTGCCTAAAATCATAGATGTCCCCAATCTGACTTTCCCTCATTAGAGTCAAATGACTCCCCCTTCGGTCGCGATATCGTAAATCTCGGCGCGCAGACGGTCTGCAAGGGGCTCGTTCCAACCGCTCTTGGCGTCGACAATCACTTGCTGCTCGAGTTCGGTGAGCTGGTTAAACATGGCGAATCGCTTTTCCACGACTTCGATGATATCAGTGGGCTCGATTTGCTGCGTCGTTCGGACCAGGCGTCGAACGTCGTCCCAGTCGTAAGTACCGCCACGAAGTTTGACAAAGAAGGCTTCCGGATCGAAGGGATCACGCGTCTGCCAGAGCTTCAGCACCACGAGGCGTCGGAGGAGTTCGCCGTTGAAAGGCGTGGTGGCGAAGCAGTGCAAGTCGAAGAGATCCCGGACCTTAACACGCTGGAAGGCGGCGCGCACCTTCTCGGCGACCATCTCGATGGCCTGCAGCGACGGCACTTTGAAGAGGTCGAACTCCAGGTGATCGAAGTAGGCCTGGTGCTGCAGGGCCCTTGAAACTACTGGCAGGGTCGGGCGCTCTCGAAGGCTCACCTGTAGACGGAAGTGGCCGGAGTCGTTCCACGCATGCCGGTAAAAGACGTCACCGCCAAAGGAGGTGTCGCCCTCGGTCTTGTAGTACTCGTCAAAGGTGAAGGCGATACCGTAATGCTCGCGGTTCAAAACCTCGACGAGCTCAACAAGCACATCGTCTTCTGGACGTCCGGTGGCCAGGGTGAAGTCGAGGTCTTCGGAGAAACGCCCCGCAGAGCCGAAGATCATCTTGCGAAGGCAGGTGCCTCCCTTGAAGGCCAGCTGCTCCATCACCTGAGCATCCACCATCGCACGCAAGGCGTAAGTGAGAACTACGTCTCGTTCAGCCACGAGCTTATCGCGCAGTCCGCTGTTGCGCGCGTAGAGGTCGACGAATTTGTTATCGATCATCGGCTCACCTTGTTGGAGAAGACCACTCGCCGCCGAGGCTTCTCATCTTTGGGCAAGAGGACATCGCGCGGGACATTCTCCACCACGTTCCAAGTTCGCACGAGCTTGCCGGTCGTTCCCCACTTGCGGCGCGAGGCCAGCAGGATTTTGCTCTTGGGTCTGACGAGATCGAGCAGGGCAGCCTTCACTTTGTCCGGCACGTGTGCCTTGTGGAGATCGAGAAAGCAGCCCAGGCGCTGGACGAGCGCCGAGGAACCCCAGCGGCGGAGGAGATCGAGCATCGCATCCCAGGAAACCCTGGTGGCGGCGCGCGCTGCGATGTGCGATACCTCACCGATTCCGCCGGCGTACCGGGGTCGGTCGACGGCATCCAGCAGTGCCCGCTCTACTGTGGCCATCTGGACCGGCTCGCCGAGGACAGCGACCTGCCCGAAGCCGAAGAAGCGCCGTTCTGGAACGTGAACGAAGACGTAGCGATGCTCGCGAATGGTCTCGGGCCTGCGCTGCTCTCGGTACGCCAGGTACACTTCGGAGAACACCTGATCGGTGAGACCATGGTGCGTGCAGGCCGTGCCAAAAGAGTAGAAGTAGCTTGTGACGAGCACGGCACCTGCCGCGAGCGGGTTCGTGTCGGCCACGCCCTCGGGGCCCCGGTCGGCCGGGATGAGCTGGAAAAGTCCCGGCCGAAGGCGCTCGAGCCAGCCTTTCTTCACCAGACGATGTGCGAACGAACGTGCATAGTTCTCCGACGCCCCCAACGCCTCGCGCAGCTCGGCCAATGTCACAGTTTTCTGGTTTCGCCATTCGAGATCAAGGACAACCTTGGCCTCGGTCTTGGATAGGGTCCGTTCCATGATGCCTCGCGCAGTTTCGTTGGTTGCATATTTCGCAAAACGTTTCTGTTTCAGTAACTCATAGCATATCCTGCAACCGGTTGCAAGTAATTAAAACCGTTACGACAATAGTAACGAATCGAGCAAACTGCAACCCAAACACGAAACTGGGATCGGAGCAAAATAGAGCACCTGAAAATTAGGAATGAGATAAAAACCTGGTATTTTTCGGGTTTGTTGAAATCCGATGAAAGTGGATTGAACCTTCTCAATTTCTTCCGGAAATGGAGAAAATAAAAAAATCCACAAAATCCTGCAAATCCTGTCTAAAAATTAAAAACCCCCAATCAATATATCTTTATGACCGTATCTGTCAAAGCCTCCTGCTAAGATGAAACAAAAATCAAAAAACTCATTAACCTTTTTTATGGTTAAAAATCCAGTAGCAAGTAGCCGGTATTATTAGCCTTCCGGCTAATTGAGAATCATTCTTATTCCTAATGATCTTGATAACTTACCGAATTTTTAGTATGATGTTAACATTGTTTGTTTACCCAGTTAAAAATTTCGTAGAAATCGAGCGCAGCGAATTTAACCGGGGCCTACCACAAAAAAAATCTGAGTATAAAATATTTTAATAGCCAGATTTTGGCTTTAAACTTGTAAAATTCAGGTAAGCAACGACCATTTCGCCTCTCAGGGGATACATTTCTTAGACCTAAGGACCAATAACTCAGAAGCATAACAAATTCTTAGAGCTATCATTTTGATACCAAAAACAAGCTTTTAAGAGCAAAAAAGGGCCGTTTTTTTAGCTTATCTAATGTAAATACAATTACATAGTTTGGTCCGACCCAGGAGCGGCAGGAGCGGCAGGAGCGGTGGAGTCTGTGGCTAATTCTAAGAATCTTGCTTATTTACCGATTTTTTGTATAATTTTAGGTTATTGATATTGACCCGGTCCCCCCCTCCCTGAAGCGAATAAATCATAATACAATATATTAATTCTCAGCGATATTTTTTAGCAATAAGCTTAATGCCCGGAGCCTAGCGCCTCCCTTTTTAAGAGTGGGATTTTTTATTTTTGATAAATATAACGAAATATGAGTATGTGACGGACGTCCCCGTTTTCCGCGGCCCTGGAACTCGATGGCGCGACCACAAAGCAGTTGCCGGAAGGTTCGGATGCCGAACCGCTGCCGGATAGCGACTGACGCCGGTATTCATTGCCGTCTGCCGGCAGGCCTTGAATCGAAATTCGTGATTTTCAAATACTCAAATGATTCAAACGAATACCCGACCCCTGTATTTATTATTTTGTAACGAATCTGTGCAATCTGCGAAATCTGCGGAATCCTTTGAGCTTTTAGCTTTCAGCTTTGAGCTCCAAAGCTTCGCTTTGGATTCTTGCTTATTTACCGATTTTTTTGTATAATTTTAAGTTATTGCTATTGACCCGACCTCTCCCCTGCCCTGAAGCGAATAAATCTAAATAAAATATATTAATTCTCAACGATAATTTTTTTAACCATTAGCTTAATTCCTGGGACCTAGCTCCTCCCCTTTTCTGGGGTGTGAATTTTTATTTTTGATAAATATAACGAAATATGAATATGTGACGGACGTCGCCATTTTCCTCACAAATAATTATTGACATTTGAAATTTGGAAGTTATACTTCCAATATGCAAAAATATATCCCGCGGAAAATTGTCCCCACGGTTCGGCGAAAGTTGCGCGATATACCGGCCGTGGCCATTATCGGAGCCCGCCAGTGCGGCAAGACCACCCTTGCAAAAAAAGTTATTGCGAAAAACAAGTCGGCTATTTACCTGGATCTCGAAAAAAATTCAGATCGGAACAAGCTACAGGATCCCGAAGCGTTTTTTCGCCTGAATGCCCATCGA
>JAQYWI010000377.1 GCA_030145015.1 Desulfobacterales bacterium | reverse complement strand
CCTGGATTCCCATGGCGATGGGCGTTCTTGCCGGGAGGTATACGGACGCCAAAAAGTATCCCAAAGGCTCACGTGCGGAATATCGTGGAGGGTTTTACAGGGATCGGGTAACCCAAAGAGGAATCGAAGTAGGAAAAGAATTTGCCAAGATAGCGAGAGGGATCGGTATTTCCCCGGCCCAGCTGGCCATCTTATGGACTAAGGACCAGCCGGGAATTACCGCCCCGCTGATGGGGCCCAGAACCATTGAGCAGCTTGAGGAGGTTCTGCCTGTCGCGGAAATGACTCTTGACGATGAGACCCGCGCCGCATGTGACGAACTTGTGCCGCCCGGTAGCGTGGTCTCTGATTACCATAACACCGCGCCATGGATGAAGATGAAAGTTCTCTGATGGACAAAGCCGCGTCCTTCACCACGCTCTTGGACGGGGCATCTTCGATTGGTGTAAATTCCTGAATAAGGATATCCTGAAATTTATCAATTTATCAACTAAATCAAAGGAAAGGAGTGTGCCCATGAGCGAAATACTTGGTTTTATCGGACTGGGAATCATGGGAAAGCCCATGGCCAAAAACCTTATTAACGCGGGCTACAAACTTGTGGTTTATGATATCAATCCACAGCCGGTGGAGGAACTAGTTGGAATCGGAGCAGAGACTGCCAGCTCTCCATCAGAGGTGGCGTTAAAAGCAAAAAAAATAATAACCATGCTACCCGACGGTCCGGAAGTGGAAGAAGTAGTCACAGGAGAAAACGGTATTATAAAGAACGCCACTCAGAAAACCATACTCATAGACATGAGCAGTATATCACCCACTGTTACCTCCCGGATTGTAGAAGCTCTCACCCAAAAGGGAGCACGCGCATTGGATGCGCCGGTAAGCGGCGGCGAACCGGGAGCCATTAAAGGCCAGCTTGCCATCATGGTCGGCGGCCCGGAAAATCTATTTCATGAGATAAGGCCAGTGTTCGATGTACTCGGACAGACTGCTGTACTCGTGGGAGACACAGGAGCGGGACAAACAACAAAACTGGTTAACCAGATTCTTGTGGGTATCCACATCGAGGCCATGGGTGAGGCGTTTTTACTGGCGGTCAAGTCGGGTGTCGAACCGATGAAGGTTTTTGATGCAATCAAGGGTGGTCTTGCCGGGTCGAATGTGCTCAACGCCAAGGTGCCGCTGGTACTCGACCGAAATTTTAAGCCCGGATTTAAGATAAAACTTCACCAGAAGGATCTTAAAAATGCCCTTGAAGCAGCGGGTAATCTGAGTCTAGATCTACCGGTCACCAAGTTGGTTCAGAATATGATCACCTCGCTTGTCCAGAACGGCAAGGGCGAGGAGGATCATGGCGGTATTGTGCAGGCCTTGGAAAAGAAAAACAGCGTGGAGATAAGACCCCTGTCACCGATGGCCGGACGATAGAACACCGATCAATTAGAGGCGGGCCCTGTTGAATTTCGCTCTGTGAACCCCCCATGGGGGATTCAACGGGGCAGGCAGCTTTCTCGGAAATACATCGGTCTGAGGATGCACTCATTCCTGAGGAATAATCCGCTCGCCTTTGTGGGTTCTTACGCGAAATTCTCTTGATGTATCTCAATCTGTATTGACGCTTTGCTCTTTCATGGTGAATTTACATGAACATAATAACTCTCGTGGTAACGGTTGAGCCACAAAGACACGAAGGCACAAACAAGGAATATGAAGTTTAACCCTTCCCGCCCGCCATTCGGCGGGCAAGTATAAGAAAGAGAAGAGTCTATTGTATCAAGAGAATTATATTATAATCTTGGAGGCTTGATGGATGAGAAAATGGATAGAATTGTAGATTTACGGAGTGATACTGTAACAAAGCCAACCCAAAGGATGCGCGAGGCAATGATGCGTGCGGAAGTCGGTGATGATTGCTATGGTGAGGATCCAACAGTTAATAAGCTAGAGCATTTAGCGGCAGAAAAAGTTGGAAAGGAAGCGGCTCTATATGTGCCCACCGGCACAATGGGCAACACAGCGTTAATTCTCGCCCATACTCAACTGGGGGATAACATAATTGTAGATATTGAATGCCATATCTACTATTTTGAACTCGGCAATATGGCATCGCTGGGAGGCGTGATGCCGGTTGTAGTGGATTCCGAAACAGGTGATGGTTGCCCAGACCCAGGTAAAGTAGAAACATACTTGCGGCGTGATGAAACGCGATTCGCTAAGACAACTCTGATCTGTCTGGAAAACACTCACAATCGCAGAGGTGGATGCACGATTTCTCTTGAGAAAATGAAGGGCATCCGAGAGGTGACATCCAAGTACGATACCCCTGTGCATTTAGACGGCGCAAGGATTTTCAATGCTGCTCATGCTCTAGGGGTAGAAGCGCGGGAAATTGCTAGCCATGTCGATTCAGTGATGTTTTGCCTTTCCAAAGGATTGGCAGCCCCCGTCGGCTCCATGATAGCGGCCAACGCAGAATTAATCAAAAAGGCCCGCATTGCTCGCAGACGCCTGGGTGGAGGGATGCGGCAAGCAGGTGTTTTGGCCGCCGCTGGAATTGTCGCCCTTACGGAAATGACTGATCGATTAGTCGAAGACCACAAAAACGCTAAGATCTTAGCAGAGGCCTTAGCTCAAATTGAAGCGCTGGAACTGAATCCGGAAAAGGTTGAGACCAATATGATTATCTTTGACACCAGACCACTCCAATTGACAGGCGGTGAATTCTCAGAAAGAGCTATCAAACGTGGCATCAAAGTGTCATTACATGGGCCAACAACGGTACGATTGGTAACGAATAATGATGTCAGTCGCGAAGATACATTATATGCAGCGGATGCGTTGACAGATTTGATGAAGGGGGCCTTACCATAACTTTCATAAGCTAAGTATTTCTAAAGTCACTCTTTGGTGCCGTTAAAACTGCTCCTGAGTATCCAGGTCGCTTCAAAGGCAATCAAATTTTAAAGCTTGTTGGTGCTCATTGGTTTCAAAAGGCTAAGTTGATACAAAGGTTCAATAATTTTTAAATAACAGGAGGATTAAAATGGCTTCGGGTTATAGAGGAAAAATATTAAAAGTTAATCTTAATGACCTAAGTTATGTCGTTGAGGAAAAAGACGAGTATTTTTACCGAACCTTCATGGGTGGCAGCGCAATGGCTTCATATTTTCTGTTGAC
>JAQYWI010000376.1 GCA_030145015.1 Desulfobacterales bacterium | reverse complement strand
GCTTCAATTAAATATCCGGCCGGGTCCATTGCGGCCAATGCAGCCGCAAACGATTCCGAAAGTGCATTGCGAATATCCCGCGCCGTACGATCCGTAAAAGGATTAAACCTTTGGGGGTTTTTTATTCCCATTTCTGCAGTATTTCATTCACCACCTTCCCATCAGCCTGTTTGCCGAAGTGTTTCATAATGGTGCCCATCGCCTGCATTTTGTTCTTATGCTCGGAGAAATCTATGTTTGCCTTAATCCAGCTAATGATCTCTTCGCGGGCAGCCATCTTGGGTAGATAGGTTTCAAGGATGTTAAGATATTCTGAAGATTCTTCTTTTTTGGCCTCCAGGACAATACGTTCGGATTTTGCCAACCCCTGGATGATTCCGATAATATCATCGTTGGTAATCTCTTCGCTCTTTTTAGGTCGCGTCGTTTTTTTGCCGCTTTCCAGGGTGATGGGTACCGTCAGCCTGGGAAACTCGGCCATTATTTGTCGAACCGCGCTCCTGGCCTGTACATCTTTATTCAGCATGGAGTGTTTTAGATCCGCTTTCAGTTTATCCAGCAACGCCGTCGACATCTCCTCACTCCAGCCGTAATTTTCAGTTTTGGTTTCCGTCATCGGTCTCTCCTCTATAATCTAATAATCGTATGCGCGTATAATCCAGTCGATATAAAATGATTAAAAACGCGCCCACGCATTTTTTACTCGATAAATTTCGGGGGTAGCGGCGGGTCGCCTTCAATCGCCTTGCCGGGCAGGATGATAACCGTGGAGGTGCCATGGGTCAGAATCTTTCCGGTTTCATCCGTAACCTCGGCTTCAGCGTATCCAAGCGTACTACCGACTTTAATCTGGCGACCCCTGGCAATTAATTTGCCGGATGCGGCCGGTGCGAGATAGTTTAGTTTCAAATCGACGGTTGTTAGACCGGCACGCTGGTCTTCGATCCCAAAGTAAGTCGACCAAAACGCGGCCGCATCGATAATGGATGCGAACACACCGCCATGAACCATTCCGAAAGGCTGTAAATGTTTTTTGGCCAGATCAATTTCAAGAACGGAATAACCGATTCCCACATCCTGCAGTTTCATGGAAAGTAATTCAAAGTACGGACTTGAGTTTACGATTTCACTAATTCGTTTTATGTATTCCGGATTGGGTTTTTTCATAATATTTATATGGGATGATTTGGGAACGCCTGTGGCTATTGGGATTGTCGAATAAGAAAATTTAAAATGTGTTAGTGTGTTAGGCTTTGATTTATCAAAAAGGCTTTAATTGTACAAGCAAAACTTCTTTCGAAACGGGAAGCGTTTTCTTCTTTATCCCTCGGTTCGCTCATAAATATAAAAATTATACGGTTCGACGCCTTCAATCGCTTTGGATTCTTTAACGCGAAAATCAACTGATGAAATCTCAGGAAAATAAGTGTCGCCCGTTATTTCTCTTGGAATCACCGTTAAATAGATACGATCTGCAATGGGGAGTGCTGCATGATACAATTGCCCGCCGCCGCAGATAAAGGCTTCATTTTCATCTTGCGGGCAGTGATTTAAAGCGTCCGCAAGATCATGAACAACAATGCTCCCCTCTGCCCGGTACGCCTTTTGCCGGGTAACGATGATATTGATTCTGTCGGGAAGCGGTCGCCCGAGGGATTCATATGTCTTTCTGCCCATGATCACCGCATGGCCGAGGGTGATCTTTTTAAAAATCTTCTGTTCACCGGGGATCTTCCATGGGATCTCCCCCTGCCGCCCGATTACACGATTTTTGGCCATGGCCGCAATTAATGAAATCAGCATTCTCAAAGGCTCCTATTCCCCCAAATCCAGTTCAAAATAGGTGGGATCCTCAAGGGGATTATAACGATACGGTTTTATAGGTCGAAAGCCCAGCGATCGGTAAAGCTGCTTCGCTTCTGTCATGGATTCGATGGTGTCAAGACGCATGCGCGCATAGCCCCGTGTGCGGGCCTCATCAATGATGCCTCGCGCCAGGGCCCGCCCGATTTTTCGGCCTTGAAAACCCGGGAGCACAAACAGACGCTTCATTTCGCAAATTCTGCCTTCCAGAGGACGCAGCGCCCCGCATCCAACAAATTCCTCCGCCCTCACGGCCATAAGAATACAGCCCTGCGGCGCTGAGTAGTCTCCGGGAAGATTCGCCAGTTCTTGACGGAAGCCCTGGAATTCGAGGTCAAGACCGAGAAAATCCGCATAATGTTGGAAAAGTTTACGCACCCGCTGATAATGATCCCGGGTTTCGGCGTGAATGATTCGGGTCATGGTTTGCTTGTTATCGCAGCGCAAAATCCCCTCTAAGTCTGATGGCGGTATTGAAGCAAATTTAAATACCCACCTAAACAAGTGCGCTAAAGTTACAAGTGATCTAAAGTGACTAAAGTTAAGGAATTCTGTCATTTAAATATAAAAAAGATGGAGCGAAGCGACACCAAAACTTTAGGCACTTTAGCTCATTTTAGCTCACTTTAGTCACTCCTTTGTTAAACCCTCAAACATAATTGTTAGCTTTGAACCTGCTTCTAACCGGAAAGAGCCCTAAACAAATTCAAATAATCCTCTTCTGACATGGGGCGCGGGTTATCGATATTGCTTCCATTTTTGAACGAATTCACGGCCAGTTCTTCAAAGTCCTTTTTTTGAACCCCCAGGGAGCCGAACTCAGGCAGGTGAACATCGCTGGCCAGTTTTTGTACGGCCTTGACAGCCTGGCGCGCACCCGCGTCGACATTGTCGTAACTCAACCCCATTGCCGTGGCAATGCGCGCATATCGATCTTTGCAGTATTCCAGATTGTATTCCATCACCGCCGGCAAAACAACGGCGTTGCAAACCCCATGGGCCGCGTCATATTTTCCACCCAGCGCTTCGGCCACACAATGGACTGCGGCAACATCGGAATGGCTGAAAGCTATCCCCGCCAGCACGCTGCCCAGAAGCATCCCCGCCCTTGCTTCCAGATTACTGCCGTCGGATACGGCACTTCTAAGATAGGTATTTATTATTTCGATCGCATAAAGGGCCGCTGAATCCGCCAGGGGCTCTGAAACATTGGCGCTAAATCCCTCTACGGCATGCGTCAAGGCATCCATTCCGGTTGCCGCCGTTAGATCCGGCGGCATGGTCAAGGTCATCTCAGGATCCACCAACGCCACCTTTG
>JAQYWI010000042.1 GCA_030145015.1 Desulfobacterales bacterium | reverse complement strand
CCTCAGATCAGGTTCAAGGACAACGCAGCCATTGGGGCCTTTTGAGCCCCTTAAATATTCTTTCAATTAGATGCGAAATCCCGCTTCATTAAGCGGGAAGATGGGGTTTTGAAACCACTTCTAAGCAGGCTGATCCAATGTCTGGGCAGCGCGCAGGAGATTGAGTGAATCGGTACCGTCTCCGTGCAGAAAAGTGAGGAGATCGCGCATCATCTTTTCGATCGGGTAGTCACGCAGGATGCCGATGCCGCCTAAGATGTCGGTCGCCCGGCCGATGGTCCTCAGGGCTACCTGATCGCTAAAGACCTTCCCATAGCGGGTAAAACGGGGGTTGAAAGTCGCATCATTCACCACACCCCAGCAGATACGCCACATGAATTGCTCGGCCACCTCGATATCCATCAGCATCTTGGCCAGCAGGCTCTGAACGTTCTGATGTTCGATAATGGGTTTGCCGCCTTGAATACGCCGTTTCGCATGCTCTCTGCAAAAATTGAAGATTCCCCGACAGATTCCGGTGTTGCAGCCCGGAAGTTCGGCGCTGCCCCGGAACACACTGGCAAAGGTTTCGAACCCCCCGTTCAACTCACCGAGGATGTCATCCTTGTGAACCCGGACATCTTCATAGAAGCTCTCCGCGGTGGGATAGAGACGGTAGCCCATCTTGTCGTGGACCCGACCGTGTCTGACACCCGGCTGCTCGCCATGGACGAGGAAACAGGTGGTCCCCTTATAAACCGGGACGTGCGGGTCGGTACGGGCGAGCAAGAAGTAAATCTTTGAGAAACCCACCAATGAATTGAAATGTTTGGCCCCGTTGATGACGTAGTAGTCTCCATCCTTCACTGCGGTGGTCCCGATCCCCAGGCTGGGATCCGGCTGGCGCAGCAGGTTGTTTGAGCCGTGATCCGGCTCCGTCATCACAACGGAACAGACACAGTCATCATCTTCAACGAACATCTTGAGCCACTTTTCTTTCTGTCCCTCGGTACCGCACTTGGCGATGGCGGTTGATACCTTCCAGCACTGACTCAAACACTTGATGGTTCCGATCTCGATCTGTGCGCCCGTCCAGAGTGCCAATGTCTTGGTTGTGATATCGGCATCCATTCCGCCATACTCTTTGGGAACGGCAATGGTGCGGAGTCCAAGCTTGGAAGCCTTGTTGATCAAGTCTTTGGGATAGCAGTCTTTGGGATCGGGTCGGGCATCAATCTCGGAAGCCACCGGTGCCACTTCCTGCTCCATGAAGGTTCGAATTCGCTCGGCAAGTGCGAGCTGATCATCGCTAAAGGGATATTGCATGATACCTCCTCGGGGGATGCCAAAAACCCCTCTTTTGAATGAACGTAGACCACTGAAGTCGAAACGAGCTGAGAAGTACGTAGCATAGACAAAAACAGAGCTGGAAGTCAAGGGCTAGAGGCCGCTGGAGACTTTTAGAGTTTTGAACTTTGAGCCTTCCTGGTTTTAACCCGGCAAGGAAAATACGCCTCGCTTTCTAACTTAACAGGTGGTATGAAAGCCAGAGTCAGGTCAGGGTGGCCGGTAAAGCTACCTCCTACCAGATTCCCAATATCGATAGCCATTCCTTACGGGAAAATTTAGATCAAGGTGGAGGTCATATGACGAAAAAAGGGAATCACTACATGTTGGAAGTCGATCTGGCTTCCAAAGAATGCCTCGTTCAGCCATTGGAAGAAAAGATTCTCAGGGAGTACATAGGGGGTCTCGGCCTTGGAATGAAAATTCTATATGACGAAGTGGGACCCAATGTCGACCCGTTAAGTTCTGAGAATATTCTTTTCATTGCCCCGGGGCCGTTAAGTGGAACCGATGCGCCCACCAGCAGCAGGACTCAGGTCGTCACTAAATCACCGCTCACCGGAATTATCGGTATCGGTAATTTTGGAGGACCCTGGGGAGCTAAATTCAGGCGGGCTGGTTATGAAGCCCTTTTGTTCAGAAATAACGCCGAAAGCCCCGTTTATCTTTGGATCGATGATGGCGAAGTTCAGTTGAGGTCCGCCGCGCATCTCTGGGGCAAGGATTCCTGGCAGACAACCGACGCCCTGAGGAATGAATTGGGTGATGATGTGAGCGTATTAGCGATCGGTCAGGCAGGTGAAAACCTGGTTAAATTTGCATGTCCGATTGCTGATTATGATCATGCACCCGGTAGAAGCCATGCCGGATGTGTCATGGGCGTAAAGAAGCTGAAAGCGATCGCCGTGAGGGGAACGAAAAAGGTATCCATTGCCGAACCGGAGAAGTTCAAGACAGCCATAAAGGAGGTAATACGTCGAATAGATGATTATCCGGAAGGAAAACTCGAAAATAGGCGCAGAATCAGTTCAGCGGATAAGTCCACCCCGATAGCGAAGGCTGGGGCGCTTCCGTGCAGGAATTTTCAACAGACCGGGCTGCCTCCGGAAAGTGATATGTGGCGAGCGACCGAAGTCGCGATGGAAAATACCACCCAGCAAGGGCCTAATTATGGTGATCATTGCATTATGGCAGAATACTATGGCTGCAATCTCAGGACAGATGTTAAAAAGGGTGTCTATACGGGGCTCGATCTTGGTGGTGCCGGTTTCAGCTTGCAGTGGCGATATTTTATCGGGCTTTGTGGAATAAATAGTTGTCTTGAGATGTATAAATGCAGCGAACTCTGCCAACGATACGGGATGGATATGACAAATCCAGCTCCCTTCGCCATTGAACTCTATCAGAGAGGTATCATCGATAGTGAAGACTTGGATGGTCTTAATCTTGATTGGGGCAATGGGGCTGCGGTCATTGAACTTCTTGGAAAGATAGCCTTCCGGGAAGGTATTGGCGATATTCTTGCCGAGGGCAGTGTCAGGGCCGCCGGAAAGATAGGAAAAGGTGCCGAAAAATACGTAATGGCCCAAAAGGGCATGGAGATTATGTACGTTGATCCGCGCATGGCCGGATGGGGGATGATTCTGGGCAATACAGTATGTCTGAGAGGCGGTGATGATCTTACCAGTACGCATGTGCTCCCGGAAACCATTCCCGGCTGGATAAAACAACTCGGTTGGGACGAAAAGACGTATATACAATGGCATGTCGATTATTTCGACATGTTTCCCGAGGTCAAGGCAAAAGTATTTGGTTCACCACTAAAAAGCGATTTTTTCCAGAAGGGCGAGACATCAGGCAAGGCAGAGTGGGTGGTTTGGCTTGAGAAACTTCACGCGCTTTTTAATTCATTAGGCGTATGCCTGATGTCGGCGGGCTGTTGGCTTCCAATGGGCCCAACGCATTATGCGAAGCTTTATTCAGCCTTAACCGGCTGGGAAACCACCCCACAGGAACTCATGCGGACCGGCGACAGGATCTTTAATTTGATGAAATGTTATCTTGTTAGAGAAGGACTTGCGCGTAAGGATGATAGTTGGCCCAAGAGATTTTTTGAGGAACCCATTCCTGATGGACCGCTTAAGGGGTCTCTACTGGACGAAAATAAATTCAAGCGACTCCTCGAAGAATATTATGAGCTGAGGGGATGGGATAAATCGTCATCGATTCCAACTAAAGATAAATTACTGGAGCTGGGTCTTTATGATGCGGCCGAGGAGTTAGAGCGGATAGGGAAATATTCGAAAGACAAATGAATATGCTATTTCATTTAGAAATAGCTGAGATTTTCTTCTTGATATTACATATATTATATATGATACAGTCCTATGTACAATTATCGAAGCTTGAGACTTTTTTCATTCTGAAAACGGTTATTCATCTTAAAATTTCCATTTCTTTTTAAATCAGCGATTTCCGGGATCAAATTTCAGATCCTTCATTTTTTAAACAAGGATAGAAATTAATATGAAATGCTGGTTTTTGAAAGGGGGTGATAGGTTCGAAGCTGTATGGATAGGCGAAGCTTAAAATTGAATTTTATATAATTAACATGATCGGAGGATGTTATGCGATACAAAAAATTAGCATTGTTGGTAACTATTTGCTTGGTTTCAGTGCTGGTTATGATTCCTTCTACAGGTGTCTCTGCGCCAGCTAAACCTTCTACCATTATCCTCGGCACGCATGAGATTGGAACCGGCGGCTATCGCTTGCTGGCCTTGATAACTGAGTCCCTGGTTTCGAAGTACCCGGATATCAAATGGCGATCGATACCTTCCGGCGTCGATCTGGCCAGAACCATGATGCCCCGTACCGGAGAAACAGCCACCACCATCCATACGGCAGGGTCTTGCTGGTTGATCCAGGAGGGTTTAAGCTCCTATGCCAGCATCGAATGGGGTCCTCAACCCATCCGAGAGGTTTACCTCCCGGAGCATGTCGGAATGGGTTTTCCCGTAAAGGGGAATTCTAAAATAATGACCGGCCGTGATTTAAAGGGTAAGACGGTAGCGATCTACACGGGTTCGCCATACCCCACCCTCATTAATGAGTCGATCCTGGCCTTTTTTGATCTGACCTGGGAGGATGTCAAACCGGTTAAGATGTCCAGTCCCGGTGAGGGTTATCGAGCCATAAGAGATGGGCACATTGATACCGCTTTCATGAATTCAGCCTCCAGCGTCGCCATAGAAATGGCCTCAATGCCTGGCGGCATCCGCTGGCTGGATATGCCCGCGAGCGATAAAGAAGGCTGGAAACGGGCTCAGAAAGTGGTGCCCGTTCATATGCCCAAATCGAGAACCGATGGTCCGGGAATGTCAAAGGAAGACCCCGCTGAAATATTGACCAATGCCTATCCGGAAATTATCGCCTATGACAAGACAGACGAAGCCACCATTTACTGGATCACCAGAGCCCTGATTGAAACGCGACCTTCGTGGGAGGCAAAACACGCTTCTCTGAAGAAAGATTGGACGATGGCGAAGCACTGGAACCTCTGGGAGGGGGGCATCACGCCAATGCACAGGGGAGCTGTCATGTATTATAAAGAGATCGGGCAATGGACTCCGGAGCGTGAGAAAATGAACCAGGAGCGCCTCCAGCACCAGAAGGAACTGCGTGCATATTGGGATGAGGTGGTTGACCAGGCTCAGAAAGAGGGCGTTAAAGCAAAAGTTTTTCCGGAGTACTGGACGAAAAAGTACAAGGCTAAGTATGGGAAATAGAGATCCGTGAGCAATGGCGTTTAGCGCTTCTTTTAAACGCATCGGATCGATAAACGATAGCCAAACGAAAGGGTGACCTCAAAACGGGGTGGAGAGAGGAGCTACCGGCAAAAGGGGCAGCTTCGGCAACCAAGGTGACTGCGGTTCCTGCCGCAGTTCCTCCTGACCCCGTTATGATGTTGCGGAGACATTGAAACATGGCGGAGGATCGACTAAAAGATATGAGTGCCGAACAAACGCTTGATGAAGTGGATAAGCTGAGCGTAACGAAGCACCGAACGCTAAAAGGTGTCTGGCGCGCGATAATTATTATAATCGGGATTATCGTCGTATACCTGGGACTTAATACCGTATTTAATTTGCGATTTTTCGTTGGCTACCACTTATATGAATTTTCTCTGTACTACATCGTTTTCGGGCTTCTGCTTGCAGCTTCCTTTCTGAAGTACCCGCTAAAGCCGGGGCTAGCAGAGCCCTGGGCGTCAAGGTTATTTTGGGTAGATGCCGGACTGTTTTTTTTGATTTTTTTTATGTTCGCGTATTTTGCATGGCACGGGCAGGATGTTATTGTCAAAGGCTGGTCGCGTTTCGCCCCCCTCGAGGCAAAGATAATGGCGGCGATCGCGTGGTTGCTGCTGCTGGAATCGATCAGACGGATCTTTGGCCCGATATTATTTTCAGTCATTGCGGTCGTGTCTTTTTACCCGTTGATCGCGTCGCATATGCCCGGATTCCTGGAGGGTATCGGACGCTCGTTTGACGTGACGGCAATGTTCCACATATTAAGCCGTCAGAGTGCCATCGGGCTTCTATTGAGAACGTATATCGGGGTTGTACTGGGCTTTATTTTGTTTGGCATCGTTGTGGTCGAGACCGGGGGCGGCCAGTTCTTCCTAAACCTTGCGCTCGCATTGGTTGGGCGTATGAGAGGCGGAACATCCAAGGTGGCCGTAGTGGCCAGCGCTTTGTTTGCGTCTATCAACGGCCAGCCCATGGTGAATGTCCTGACCACGGGAGCGGTTACGATTCCTGCCATGAAAAAAGCGGGATTCGAGTCGCATGTTGCCGCTGCGGTGGAGGTTTGTGCTTCGACCGCCGGTACATTTACACCTCCCATCATGGGGATCGCGGCCTTTATTATGGCATCCTTTCTGAATGTACCCTATTCTACTGTGGCCCTTGCAGCCGCCTTGCCGGCATTCTTATACTATTTTGGTCTATACATCCAGATAGACGGTTACGCTGTAAAACATGGGCTCAAAGGGCAAGGCAGAGAAGAACTACCATCAATTTCGCAAACACTAAAGGCCGGCTGGTTTTATCTTCCAGGAGCGGCGGTATTGATTTATTATTTGTTCTGGCAACGGATGATCGGCGTATCCGCATTCGCCGGATCCGCATGCATCCTGATTTTGGCTCAAATCCGTAAGGAGACAAGGTTTACCCGGCCGAAATTTCTTCAGTTTCTGGAAAACACCACAGGCACGCTGATCGACTTGGTGGTTGTGATTGGCGGGGTCGGAATGCTTGTCGGGGTCTTTTCGCTTACGGGCATCGGTGTCTCATTCGCGAGGGAGCTGATGAACTTTTCACAGGGGAACCTGGCCCTTTTGCTCATTCTTTCGGCAGTGGCAGGCCTCATTATGGGAATGGGCATGACCCTGCTGGCTGTTTACATCTTTCTTGCCGTAGTTCTGGCACCCGCCCTGGTCATGGCAGGAATCCCGCAACTGAGTGCGCACATGTTTTGCCTGTATGTGGGAATGCTGTCCTACATTACGCCTCCGATCGCTATGGCTGCATTTCCAGCAGCCGTCATAGCCAAAACTTCAGCCATGAAAGTGGGGGTAACCGCTGCCCGCCTGGGCGGTGTCAAATATCTTTTGCCATTCCTCTTCGTGCTCGATCCCGGCTTATTACTCATCGGAAAACCTTCAGCAATTTTATTCTCATTTTTTACAACGATGCTTGGCATCTTTGTTATCGCAGCTTCGTTAGAGGGATATATGCTCGGTCTGGGTAATCTATGGCCCGGATCGGGAAGAGGGTCGATCGGGGGCTACACTTACTATAGCTATGTGTTGAGGACGATCCTCGTTTGCGCCGGGGTTCTACTGGGGTTGCCCTGGTTACACATCAAGGGAATCGGAATGGTCATAACTGCTGTTATCTTATTGCCATTGGTTGCCTTGAAGATATGGCACCGGAGCAAGAAATCTGAAGCTGTGGTCACCGGATAAGGAGAGCGAAGTTTTCGTTGATCTAAGAACAATGAACGCTGAAATCGTGACGTCACCAACCATTGCCAAGTTGTGATTTGACTTCCTTCAGGAGGCATTATGACTTTTAAAATTGTATCGACATCGCCTACATTTGGTTTTTATGTGCAGGAACCGGTGGATTATCTTAAAGCGCACAATTGTGAGTTGGAAATGATTCCGCAGGGAAAGAAATTGAGTGCGGCCGAGCTCCTCGAATGTGCTTCTGAGAGTAATGCCATGATTATCGCATTCGATAAAATAACAGATGAGGTGATCCAGGCCGCCCCCAACCTAAAAGTGGTTGCCAAACATGGCGCCGGGGTGGACAACATCGATATGGCGGCGGCTACTGAAAAGGGAATCGTTGTGACCAGTGCACCGGGAGCCAATAGCGATGCGGTTGCGGATCTTACCATCGGCCTCTTCCTGGCACTGGCCCGGCAGATACCTTTTGCCGACAGTTCCGTTAAAGCGGGGGCGTGGCCGCGAATTATCGGTACCCAGCTCAATAAAAAAACCCTCGGTATCATCGGGGTCGGGCAGATCGGTAAAAAGGTGGCCCGCCGAGCCCTGGGATTCGACATGGAGGTACTGGTTTACGATGTGGTTGAAGATGCTGGGTTTGCCGAAAAAACCGGCGCCAGGTATCTTCCGCTGGATGAGGTTCTTGCAAAATCGGACTTTATATCCCTGCATGTGCCCTTGATCGACAGTACCCGCAATTTGATCGGCGCCAGGGAACTCGGCTTGATGAAACAGAGTGCCTTCTTAGTTAATGTCGCCCGGGGTGGTGTCGTCGACGAGGAAGCTTTGCTGGAAGCGTTAAATCAAAAGCAGATCAGCGGAGCCGCCGCAGATGTTTTTTCACAGGAACCCGCCAAAGGAAATCCGTTGCTGGAGATCGAAAACCTGATTGCCACACCGCATATGGGCATGTATACCCGCGAAGCGTTGATTGAAACCGGCATGATGTGTGTTCGCAATATCGTCGATGCCCTCGAGGGGCGCAGACCGCAATTTTTGAACAATCCGGAAGTGTTCGACTAAAGTTCCGCCCGCGATCAATACATCAAATGTCATTTCAGTCCCCATTTTTTTCTTGATTTTAAATATATTATATATGATATAAAATTAAATTTTCAGTCTGAAAATTTAATGCGCCCATTAATACAATCGCAAATATAAATCCCCATGAAAAAATTAAAACGCTTATCCGGTTTTAAAACTAAAACTGAAGTCGTATATGATTTTTTAAAAAAAAACATCCTGAATGGCCGTTACCCGCCGGGAGAGAAAATCGTTATCAGCGTGATCGCCAGGCAACTTGACGTCAGCGACATACCCATCCGAGAGGCGATCAAAAGATTACAGACCGAAGGATTGCTGGATATTACCCCGCATGTGGGCGCAAAAGTCGTTGAGATCGATCAAAATGAATTTGAACAAATTACGCTGATCCGGGCGGAGCTGGAAGGTCTGGCGACGCGCTTATCCATAAATTACCTCGCCGAGAAGGACTTCAAAGAATTGGATCGATTAAACCGGGAGGGGGATGTCCTGGTTGAAAATAAAAGTTATCGGCAACTGGCCGAACTCAACAAAAAATTCCATTTTACGATTTATCAGTCGCTTCCGCACAACGTGATTATCAAGACGATTTCTGATTTATGGGACAAGGCCAGAATGCAGCCGCATGTATTTACGTACTCGCTTGATCGTTGCCGTCAATCTCAGAAGGAGCACAAACGGGTTGTACAGGCCTTGAAAAAAGGCGATGGAAATACCGCCAGTGAAATCGTCAAAAAACAAAAAATTGATGCCAGCAACCATCTCTGGAAGTTTTTGGACAAAAGAAAAATGCAAAAGGAAAATATAAAATCAGTTTGAGATTTCTTAATTGAAAGGAGAAGGTAGGATGCAGAGTAGACCTTGGGAAACAGAAAATTGGCTGACGAGTGAGGTAAATTACTGGGAAGAAGTCAGGAAAGATTTTTCATTGCCGTCGAAAGTGCTTTTCCACGATGCCACCCTCAGGGACGGTGAACAGACCCCCGGCGTTGTCTTTCGCAAACACGAAAAAGTTGAAATCGCGCAAAAGCTTGCGGAGCTTGGCGTGGATCGGATTGAAGCGGGCATGCCGGCGGTTTCCGAAGAAGATGCCGAGGCCATCAAGGAAATCGTTGCCTTGAAGCTGCCGGCCAAAGTGATGGTCTTTTCGAGGGCGATGCCCAAAGATCTGGATAACGCACTCGAATGCGGTGTCTGGGGGGTTGTTCTGGAAGTCCCTTCCGGAGAAGCTCGCATAAAATACCAGATGGGCTGGACCGAGGAGCAGGTCATCGAACGCTCGGTCACAGCGATTAAATATGCCAAAGAAAATGGCCTCTACGTCAACTTCTTCCCTTACGACACCACCCGGGCAAAATTTTCATTTCTGGAACGGCTCCTGTCCGAAGTCATGGAGAAAGCCGGTCCTGATTCCATCTCGGTGATCGATACCACCGGCGTTGCCTTACCTTCCGCTATCGGTGCGCTGGTGAGAAAGGTAAAAGATCTCGTTAAAGTACCGATCGAAGTGCATACGCACAACGATTTCGGTTTGGGTGTTGCCGGTACATTGTCGGCGGTCGAAAACGGGGCTGAAGTGGTTCATGTCTGCGCAAACGGACTGGGTGAACGCTGTGGTAACGCGGCCCTGGAGGAAGTGGCGGTTTGTTTGAAAGCACTTTACGGAGTGGAGACCAATATTAAATATCAAAAGCTTTATGAAACGGCGCAATTGATTCAAAGGCTTTCCGGCGTTAAGCTGGCCCAGAACAAACCGGTCGTGGGACGGCTGCCGTTTTGCCGCGAAATCGGTTTGGGAATGAATGTTGTTTTAGAGCATCCCACGGTGGTCTTCCCCATCAAACCGGAATTTGTCGGGCAGAAATTTAAGATGGTGTTGGGCAAAAAAAGCGGCAAGCCGTCAATCCAGGTTAAACTTGATGAGATGGGCCTTTCAGCAACCGAAGATCAGGTTGCCGAAATGCTCAAGCGGGTTAAATCTAAAGGCATCGAAAAAAAGAGCACCCTTACCGACGATGAATTTAAGGTTATTGCCGACAAGGTTCTAAAAGGATAGAACCTATCTTAAAAATGCATCTAATACCCAATGGCGGCGTTGCAAACCTCCTTAAAATGCTCACATACTCACATGTATGCTGCGCTTTTGCGTCGGCTTGCGCCTTGCCCTTGGGCATGATCTGCTATTTTTAAGATAGGTTCTAGTTCTGTTATGGAACGACTCAATTGCCGTTAAAAATCATTTCACCATAAACCCTTTATCATGAGGAGACATGCATATGGATTTAGGAAGAGGACTCATCGGTGTCGATTGGGAGGTCAGGGTCGACTTTGACCGAATGCGCAAAGACCGGATTGCAAAACTGAGGCGAGCGGTGGCCGACTCGGAAGTTGATTTGCTGCTGGTCTTTCGGCTCGAAAACATCCGCTATGCAACCGCGCTGCGGACACATGACTGGCCCCAGGCCCATTTCGGAATGGCCGCCTATGCGGTTACACGCAGGGAACAGGAGTATCTCTATACCCTGGATTATTATCATGCCAAAGCAAGGTGTCCGTGGTTATGGGATTCACTGGCGGAAGACGAAAAAGGGTTGCCGGTTACTTCCAGGGGCCTGGAAACCGAAACCGGGGCTATGGTTTGGGCCGAAGATGTATTGGACCGCTGCAAAAAGCTGGATATCGATGTCAAGCGGGTTGGGGTTGACATGTATTCTCCGGGACTGGCTTATGCGCTTCCGAAAGTGTTCAAAGATGCTGAGTTTGTCAATGGCCAGAATGTCATGATCAAAGCCCGTTCGATTAAAACCGAAGATGAAATTTTATGCTTAAAGATCGCTTACGATATGACAATGGCCGGTATGTATGAAGCCAAAGAGTTTCTGCGCCCCGGCGTAAGGGAGTGCGAGGTACAGGCAGTTGCCTTTAAAAAGTTTTATGATCTGGCCGGAGAATGGACCCAGTGTTCGAATATTGTGTGTTCGGGACCTTATACGGCGCCTTATCGCCGGTTTACTTCCGACCGCATCATCGCTGAAGGCGATCCGGTGATCATCGATATCGGTAGCCGTTTCAACGGGTACTGGGGCGACTATACCCGGACGTGGATCTGCGGTAAAGACGCCAATCCCCCCAAAGCGCTCATTGATCTGCATCAGCGGGCTTATGACGGCTTGAAGCGGTCCCAAAAGGCGATTAAGCCCGGAGCGACCACTGAAGAAGTGGCGCTGGCCTGCGGGGAAGAGCAGATCTTAAATCATAGTTTGGGACACGGCATCGGGGTCGGGGCGAATGATGTGCCCTTCATCGGGATTTACCCGGGTGTAACCGGGAAAGACGCCCGCAAACTGGAAGTTGGAATGGTTTTTTCAATTGAACCCTATTGCGGTGTTCCGGGTGTTGGCGGTATTCGACTGGAGGATAACTATGTCGTAACCGAAGATGGATGTGAATGTATCTCCGAGGGAACGCCGTTCGAGCCGAAACTGATGGCCTAAACACTGTCTATGGTGTCAGGTGTCGGGTGTCAGGTTTCAAAAAAAGGCGGATAGACTAGGAAGCCATTAGGCTGGGAAGCTTGAAGGCCAGGAAGCTGGGAAGCTGAATAATTTGCAAGATTTTCAGCCTTATAGCCTCCAAGCGTCCCAGCTTCCCGGCCTATGAGCTATATGCCTGACACCTGAAACCCGACACCTGACACCTAAAACGAAGAGGTGCTTGATGAAAGCAGCGCGTGTGTATAAACCGGGTGAAATTGTGATCGAAGATGTGCCCATACCCGAGATCAGCGAAAAAGATGTGCTTATCAAGGTTCAGCGTGCCGGTATATGCGGTACGGATGTCGGGGTTGTTCAGGGTAAAGTTTCCGCACGGCTGCCCGTCACGCTCGGCCATGAATTCTGCGGCACCATCGCAAAGGTGGGCAGCGATTTGCTGACCAATTTCAAAGAAGGCGACCCGGTTGTCTCGGGCGGCGGGTGGGGTTGCGGGGAATGCGCTTTGTGCGCACAGGGAAAGGGGCTCTATTGCAAGGACAGATTTTCCCTGGGCCGTGATGCAGACGGCTGTATGGCGGAATTTATCAAAGTGGATTATCGCGTGGTGCACCCCTTGCCTGAAAACGTCTCGTTTGATGAAGGCCAGAATATGGTGAACATTGCCTGTTCGGTGCGGGCTTTCAAGAAAGTTCCCGCAGTGCAGGGAAAGAGCGTGGCTGTCTTCGGACCGGGCAATGCCGGTCTGATCATGCTTCAGTTATTCAAGATGGCGGGTGCCTCTAAAATGGCGATGGTGGGAACGCGCGATTTTCGGCTCGAGATGGCCGGGAAATTTGGCGCGGACCTGACGGTCAACGTAAAAAATGAGGACCCGGTCAAGTCGATTTTAGACTGGTGCCCGGAAGGAATCGATCTGGTGGTGGAAGCGACCGGGAAGGCGAACGTGCTGGAAAACTGTATTGATGTCTTAAAGCCGGGCGGATCGATTGTCGTTTTTGGGATATTTTCCGACAGGATTAAGGATTTCGACCCCTCATTTCTGTATTACAAGGAAGCAGTGGTATATGGCTCAAAAGGTGCCGCCGGCGCATTTAAAGAAGCCATTCAGCTTTTGGAAGAGAAAAAACTCCAGATATTGCCGATGATAACGCACCGCTTTCCGCTTGAAGAGACTGCGGCTGCGTTTAAGGTTTTTGAAGATAAGGTCCCGGATGCCTTGCGTATCGTTATCGAAATTGCTTAAGGCGTTTTTTTATAATAAAAGATGGAGCGCCACGCGGCGCAAGCGCCTGCGCTGCGCGAGCGAAGCCATAACTTTAGGCGTTTTAGCTCATTTTAGGCATTTTAGGCACTTCTAATGAAATATCCGAAATGGATAAACGTCCACCAAAAACTCGACCGGCAGGTTGATCCGGATCCGGCCGAAACTGTCCGTCAGCAGCTGGCGTCCATGGCGCCTCCCGTAAAACCGGGTGATCGTATCGCGATTACGGCCGGCAGCCGGTTTATTGCAAATCTGGTCGATATGACCAAGGCCGTTGCCGATTATCTCAAGTCGAGAGGCGCCGAACCATTTGTGGTGCCGGCCATGGGAAGTCATGGCGGTGCCACGGATCAGGGTCAACTGAAGGTTCTGGCCGATTTTGGCTTCAGCGAACAGCGACTGGAGGTTCCCATTCGCTCGTCGATGGATGTCATCGAACTGGGTGAAGTCGGTGGTATTCCGGTTTTTTTTGACAAAAATGCCTATGCGGCCGACGGCATTGTTGTGATCAACCGCGTCAAGCCGCACCAGTTTTTTAAAAAAGAAATCCAGAGCGGGCTCAACAAGATGATGGCCCTGGGACTCGGTAAAAAAAAGGGCGCCGATACGATTCACGCTTGCGGGCGAACCGACATTCTGGGGGATATCGGTGATTTTATATGTTCACGGGTCCCCATCCTTTGCGGCGTGGCCATTCTGGAAAACGCTTATGACGAGACGCGCAATGTGGCGGTCCTAACGCCCGCGCAATTCAAGGAGGTCGATGCATCCTGGGCCCAAAAGGCTCGAAGCCTGATGCCGAAAATTCCGATTCGAGAACTCGATCTGATCATCGTGGAAGAAATGGGAAAGGATATCAGCGGTTCGGGTATGGATACCAATGTGATCGGTTTTACGCGGCGTTCAAACCCGTCCGGGCAGGTGGCCGTTGCGCTGGCGGTCCTTGATCTCACGGACAAATCCGGCGGCAACGCGATCGGCATCGGACTGGCCGATTTTGTGACCCAACGGCTGGTAAGTAAAGTTGACCGGGAAAAAACCTACATAAACGTAATGGCCACCGGCGTCTATTCCGCCGGCCGGATTCCGATCACGCTCGCATCCGAAAAGGAAATTATCGGAGTCATTCTTGCCAAAATGGAAAAACCGGAAGAAGCGCGAATCATACGAATAAAAAACACCTTCCGTACCGATTCCTTTATGGCCACCGCAAGCCTGCTTGAAGACATCGAAAAAAATGAAGCATTAGCCGTCATCGGCAAACCGATGGATACGATTTTTAACGCAGATCATGCCCTGGAATTTGAAGCTCAGGCCTCTGATCGCAAAGAATCAACAACCGCAAGGAAGTGACACCCATGGAACTGATGGAAGCGATCCGGACACGGAGATCGGTAAGGCGTTATGAAAACAGGGCGGTTCCCGAAGCGCATATCCGTCGTATCATCGAAGCGGCGACCTGGGCGCCTTCGGGCTTCAATAAACAGCCCTGGAAGTTCATCGTCATCCGGGAGCGGGCGATGATGGAACGAATGGCCGCTGAGGTGCGTTTGAAACTGGAAGAGATTGCAAAATGGCCGGGTGCCAAGGGGAACAAAAAAAGTCTTATGGCGATGTTCAACGGGTTTACGGTCTTCAAGGAGGCCCCGGTTGCGATTGCGGTGTTGACCTGTGAATATGTTGCGCCCATGGATAAGATTCTGGCAAAAGAAAAACTGACCTTTGAAGAAAAATTTCAATTAAGGGCATTGCCGGGTCTTCAAAGCGTGGCCGCGGCCATCCAGAATATGCTGTTGACGGCGACTGCGATGGGGTATGGAACCTGCTGGGGCACCGGTTGCCTGATCGCGAGTGCAGAAATCGGAAAAATTTTGAAAGCCGGAGACGACTGGCAACTGGTGGCGATAGTGCCGGTGGGCATTGCGAAGGTGACACCCAAACCGCCCAAGCGTAAAGCAATCGATGCGGTCATGGAAATCCTATAGTTCGTCGGTTATATTATCTGGCAAAGGAGGTGGTATTAACCCATAAGGAACACTAACCTGTAATTGTTTGAGAAGGGGCGCACCCCTTCGCAACAAAAATGAAAGGAGAAAGTTATGGGGCTTAAATTCAAACGGTTGTCTATCGCAACCCTAATCATCGCATGCATCATGTTTGCCTTTACGGCCAATCAGGTGCTGGCAGATCGACCGGCAGGGCACTTCAAGGGAACCATGCACTGGGGGGTTTCTGCAAACTGGATGGACCCGTCGATTACGGACCTGAGAGCACCGGGTTATTTTAATTTGTACATGTTACATGATGCGCTTTTGAAACCCATGCCCGAAGGGATGTATACCCCCGGTCTGGCAGAATCCTGGACCCATAACGCGGACTTCACCGTATATGATTTTAAACTCAGGAAAGGCGTCAAATTCCACAACGGTGATGAAATGACAGCCGATGACGTGGTCTTTACGTTTAAACGTTATAAAGGCGGCAACGTCAAATTGCTGCAGAGCAAAATCGACAAGCTCGAAGCCGTCAACCCCCATCTGTTCCGAGTTACCTTCAAAGAACCCTTTCTGGATTTTATCGATTATCTCCTGCCGGGTTTTAGCACCATTGCCTGGGTGGTTCCCAAGAAACACATCGAAAAAGTCGGCGACGCTGAATACAAAAAGAATCCGGTGGGATGCGGACCTTTTAAGTTTGTGGAATACAAACCCGGGGTCAAGGTGGTTGCGGAAAGATTCGATGACTTCTGGCGAAAGAAACCGGGTGTCCAGAGAATGGAGTGGATCATCATCAAGGAAAAAGCCACGCGCTATGCCATGGTCAAAAACGGCGAAGTGGACCTGTCGACACTTATGACCGATGTTTTCATGAAGAAGCTGCAGGAAGATCCGAAGCTGCGGGTGATCAACCCGGCCAGTTCATCTACATGGACGGTCATCAATACGGCCCAATGGAATCCGAAATCGCCCTGGGCCGATGTACGCGTTAGAAAGGCCGCCAGCCTGGCCCTGGATCGACAGAGCCTGGCCGATATTCACTGCCCCGGGGGTGCGGCCATGGGGACCATCGGATTGACGGGCGGAAAAGATGTCGTCGCCCGTGCGGCCGACCCCTATGATCCGGCCGGCGCCAAAAAACTTCTGGCGGAAGCCGGATATCCCAATGGATTTGACGGTGGAATCTTTCATCCCTATCCCAGCGGTTACGTCGCCATGGGTGAACAGATGGCCAACTACTGGAAGGCCGTGGGGATCAACGTAAAGGTCACGATCCTCGACAAGAACATCCTGCTTGGAAACCGAAAAGCCGGCAAATTGACCGACAGACTTTTTGTCGATTCCAATTCCTTTCCGACGATTGCCGCGCGTTTGAATTATCAGCTCGGGCCGGCCGGTTACGGCAATTATCCTGAGATTGAGGCCGAATGGAAAAAATACAATAAATCGGCCGATGCGAAGGAACGGCATGGCATCATCACCAACGTCCAGAAAATGCTTTATGAGAAATACCAGTTTATTCCGGTCGCCCAGGCGACTTCACCGGCCGGAATCGGGCCGCGGGTGAAAGGTGATCCTTACGGCATTAAAAAGCCGTTTCCGATCTGGTTTGTTTCTCCGCTGGAAGATCTCGAGTTGAAATAGAAAGCAAGTTAGCCTGATACTCGTAAAGGCAAAATCCTTTAACGGGTGCAAGCGACTCCCCCCTTTTGGGGGGAGTCGCAATTCGGTATTATGTGCCAATTCCCGGGTTCAAAGGTTCAACGTTCAAAGGTTTAGAGGTTAATTAACAGAAAACAGATATCAGAAGTCAGAAGACAGATGAAAACCGGAGATTCGGGCAGCCCTCAGTGGCTTCCGTAAACCCAGAACCCTGTACCTTTGAACCCTGAACCCAAGAACTGACACCTAAAATAAGACCGAGTTTTGCAAATTGCCTGCAGGACGCAACCCTAGAATACCTATGAAAAGATATATCATCAGACGTCTCCTGCTGGGGATTGTTGTTATCTGGATTGTATCCGTCCTGATATTTCTGGCCACGCGGGCTTCCGGCGATCCGGTTTTGATGATGGCCGATCCCGGTGCCAGCGAGGAAGAACTGGATGTGATCAGAGATCGATACGGTCTCAATCGCCCCCTGCCCATTCAGTACCTTGTATTTGTCGTTAATTCACTGAAGGGTGATTTCGGTCAGTCGCTGTTTCAGGGCACCGGCGCTTCAGAGCTGATATTGCAGCGTATACCGGCCACGATTGAATTGCTGCTGGCAGCCAAACTTATTTCATTGGCAATCGGAATCACAGGCGGTGTCCTGGCGGTGGCAAGTCGACGCAAGTGGATCAAGAACTCCGTCAGGATGTTTTCGCTTTTGGGTTTGTCAATGCCGAACTTTTGGATCGCGCTGCTCGGGATGCTGGTGTTTTCGGTTTATCTGGGAATACTGCCGACATCCGGTCGCGGCGGAATACAGCATCTGATTATGCCGGCCTTTGCGCTCGGCTGGTATTTCAGCGCCGGTTATACCCGCATTACCCATTCGGCGCTGTTGGAAGTTCTCAATCAGGAATACATCAAACTGGCCCGTATAAAAGGCCTGCCCGAGTGGCTCGTGATCGGCAAACATGCCTTAAAAAATGCCATGATCCCGGTGATTACGCTTGCCGGTATGAACGTTGTCATCATGATATCGGCGGCAGTTCCCATTGAAACCGTTTTTGCCTGGCCGGGTCTGGGGTATCTGCTCTACACTTCGGCTGGAAATCGGGATTTCAATGTCGTTCAGGGAGTGGTTCTGATTATTTCCGTATTCATGGTCCTGTTGAATCTGCTGGTCGATATTTTGTATGCGTATCTGGACCCGAGAATTCGGTATAAATAGAATGATTATAGAACTTATCTCAAAAAAGCATTTAACACCCGATGGTACAGTTTTAAACTTATAAAAAGGGGTTTACAACAACAAATGAGCTAAAATTAAAAATGATCTAAAATGCCTAAAATTATGGTTTCGCTTCGCTCCATCTTATTATAAATATGATCGTTCGACCCAGTCGTTCGACCCTGTCGTTAGACCCTGTCGTTAGACCCTGAGGCTCTCGAAGGGAGGCTCTCGAAGGGAGGCTCTCGAAGGGAGGCTCTCGACGGGTAGAATTCCTCAACTTTAGGCATTTTAGGCACTTCTAACTTTAGGGCACCTTTGGAACTTTTTTCTCTGTCTTCCAAGATGAACTCTTAATTTTGAGATAAGTTCTAGTCCTTAGCGGATAAAGATGATCACTAATATGCGCCAGATATTTCAAAGATATTTTCGCGGTGTTCCCAAAATTTCGGCCGCTATTTTGGTGATGCTTTTGTTGGCCGCTATTTTTGCAGATTTTCTGGCACCCCATAATCCCGAGATCGGCGATCCCAGGGAGCGGCTGTTGCCCACGGTTTTCGAAAAAGGGGGTCTGTTGAAGTATCCTCTGGGGACCGACACCATGGGAAGAGACGTTCTCAGCCGGGTGATTTTCGGTGCCAGGGTCTCTTTGCTGGTTGCTTTTTCAGCGGTTTTCTTATCCGCATGCATCGGAACGCTGGTCGGAATCTGTGCTGGATTTTTCGGCGGCTGGATTGACCAGATCGTGATGCGGTTTACGGACGCCTGGCTGAGTATTCCCACCATCATGTTCGCAACCTTACTCGCAGTTGTACTGGGGCCGAGTGTGTCGAATATCATCATCATTATGGGCTTGATTTACTGGACCCGTTATGCCCGAATTACGCGCGGTGAGGCCCTCAGTTTGAAATCGAGAGAATTCGTGCACCTGGCAACCATTGCCGGTAGCAGTAAGTTGCGGATCATTCGCAAGCACATTCTGCCGAATGTTATGAATTCGGTGATTACGCTGGCGTCCCTGCAGATCGGGGTGGTCATTGTCGTGGAAGCCAGCCTGACCTTTCTGGGCGTGGGCGTTCCACCTCCGAAACCTGCCTGGGGATTGATGCTCTCCGAAGGTCGGGCGGGGCTCTTTACCGGCCAGTGGTGGCTGATTGTCTTTCCGGGTTTGGCGATCGCATTACTGGTCATGTCTTTCAATCTTATGGGGGACTGGCTGCGCCGCCGTCTGGACCCCCACCAGCAAAGTCTTTTATAAATGGGTATGCAGGCAAAACCGATTCTGGAGGTTGATAATCTGACAACCTATTTTTCCGTCTTTGACGGTTTTGAAAAGAAAACGGTCAAAGCGGTCGATGGGGTCTCGCTTGCAGTGGCAGCTGGAGATACGGTGGCCATCATCGGTGAATCCGGTTGCGGCAAAAGCACCCTGGCGCTTTCGATTCTGCGTGTACTTCCGGAAACCGCCACGATCTTGAGCGGAAAGATTGCATTCGACGGAGAAGATCTGCTGCAGAAAAACCAAAGGGAGATGTCGAAGATACGGGCCCAGAAAATTGCGATGATCTTACAGGACCCGATGATGAGCTTGAATCCGGTTTTTACCATCGGAAACCAGATCGGCGAAACCCTCTATTACCATCTGGGTTTGCGTAAACGGAAGCTTAAAGATCGTATCAAAGAACTCTTGCTGGATGTCAGAATCCCGGAACCCGAAAGGCGTATGAAACAATATCCCCATGAAATGAGCGGCGGCATGCGCCAGAGAATCGTGGGGGCGATTGCATTGAGCTGTAACCCGAAGCTCATCATGGCCGATGAACCCACAACCAATCTGGATGTGACGATTCAGCTTCAATATTTGAATCTGCTTAAAGACCTGCAGAAAAAAACGGGCGTTACCCTGTTGTTCATTACCCACGACCTGGGAATTGTGGCCGAGATGTGCAAGCGGGTCATTGTGATGTATGCCGGTAAAGTTGTCGAACGCGCACCGGTAATGAACATTTATGACGACCCGGCCCATCCTTACACAAAGGCGCTGCTTGATGCCGCTTTCGGCCTGCAGGACTTGAGCAAAAGAAGTCCCATCAAAGGGGAACCACCGGATTTGTCCAACCTGCCTCCGGGATGTCATTACCATCCGCGCTGTGAGCAGCGCTTGGCAATATGTTCGCAAAAAGAACCGCCTGAAATTGTCTTAAGCAAAGAAAGATCTGTCAAATGCTGGTTGTTTGATCCATTGCATCGCAAATCAGATCAGGTGAAACGTTGAATGACGAGGACGAGTACGAGGAGGAACATTGCATAACTTTATACTCGTACTCGTCCTCGATAACGGCATTTTTGTGATAGGTTATAGTACACTGAAAAATTTAGACGGAGTATTCTGATGCCATCTGAGGAAAAGATCCCGGCCATCCAGCTGCAGCAGATCAAGAAATATTTTCCGGTGACAAAAGGTGTTATTCGAGACAGGGTTGTGGGTTATGTCAAGGCCCTTGACGGAGTGGATCTTGAACTGAGCGCCAATGAAGTGGTCGGGCTGGTGGGTGAATCCGGCAGCGGGAAAAGTACCCTGGCAAGAATCATATTGCTTTTGGAACAACCCACTGAAGGGCAGCTTGTTTTTGAGGGTAAAGACGTGTCCGCTTTTAGCGCGAACGATCTTAAACGGTATCGTCAGAAAATTCAGGCCGTTTTTCAGGACCCTTACAGTTCACTCAGCCCGCGACTTAAAGTCAAAGAAATTATCGCCGAACCGGCCTTGGTAACCGGAAAGCTCCACCGCAAAGAAGTTGACGACATGGCTTCGGAATATCTCCAGATGGCCGGTTTGCATGCCGGTATCCGCAATGTCTATCCGCATGAATTAAGCGGCGGTCAGCGGCAGCGGGTGGCAATTGGAAGGGCGATTTCGACCCAGGCAGCGGTCATCATACTGGATGAACCGACATCGGCCCTGGATGTGTCCGTGAGACTGCAGATTGTAGAGCTGTTGATGAAACTTCAGCAGGAGCTGGGTCTCAGTTATTTATTGATCGGCCATGATCTTGCCTTGGTGGCATACATGTCGACCTATATAGCGGTCATGTATCTGGGTAAAATAGTAGAGTTTACCCGAACGCAAGAACTGGTGCAAAACGCGCTGCACCCTTATACCCGGGCTTTGATTTCGGCTTCGCTGCCCGGCCATCCCAATGAAAAAAAAGAAAGGATCACGCTGGCCGGAGAAATTGCCAACCCTTTTGATATTCCCTCTGGATGCCGGTTTCACCCCAGATGCCCGGAAAGAAGGGAAGAATGCTATCATATCGATCCGTTGCTCAAACCTTTTCTGGAAAACCACTGGGTCGCCTGTAATTTTTAAAAAGAGGTCGTTGTGTCTAAGACAAACTTGAATAAATGCCTGATTGTGGACGCGGATCATTGCAGCGGCTGCCGAATATGTGAGCTGATCTGTTCAATGGTAAAGTTTGGAGAATATAATCCCCAAAAATCCCACATCAAATTGATCCGCAACAGAGAAATGGATGTGAATGTTGTCGCTATTGATTCCCATTGTGATTTTTGCGCGACATGTGCCCAGTGGTGCCCGAATGAAGCCTTAACGGTTGTCGATGCGAAGGAAGCGGTACTTATCCGCAGGAAGAATAAAATCGGAAAATTCCCGGCACCTCTGGTGAGGTAACATGTTGCGTATCAAGGAATGAAAAATGAGCGGATATGTCGGAACCCTTCTGAGAGTCAATTTGAGCGAACAAAGAATTTCAAAGGAACCGCTTGAAAAGGAACTGCTGGATCTTTATGTGGGCGGCAGGGGCCTGAACTCAAGGATGCTGTATGACGAACTGGCCCCGGATATCGATCCCCTCGGGCCGCAGAATAAAATCATCGTCGGAACCGGTCCCTGTAACGGCACCATCGTACCCGGCAGCCAACGCTTTACGATTACATCAAAATCGCCGATTTCCGGATTCCTGGGTGATTCCAACAGCGGTGCATCCTTTGGCGCGGAAATCAAGTATGCGGGTTATGATATGATCGTCGTCGAGGGCGTGTCCGAACGGCCGGTATCTCTCTGGATCTGCGACGATCGTGTCGAGTTAAAGCCGGCCGGGCATCTGTGGGGAAAGACCACCCGGGAAACGGAGCGGGAATTAACCCGGGATTTTGGTGATCCGGATGCCTGTGTGATCAGCATCGGCCCCGCGGGCGAAAATCAGGTCCGGTTTGCCAACCTGGTCAATGATCTGGGAAGGGCTCAGGGCAGAACAGGGCAGGGCGCTGTGTTCGGCTCAAAGCGGCTAAAGGCCATGATTGTGCGCGGAAGCGGCGGAGTAAAGGCCGCCCACCCCCGTCAGCTCCATGAAGCGGTTCGGGAAACCCATAAGGCCTGGGATAAAAATATGCCCTTCAAGGCTTCCCGCGCAAAATACGGACCGCCCGGGGGCTGGGTGCGATATGAGAACTTTGGCATGCTTCCGACCCATAATTATCAGAGCGGCAAATTTCAGCGCTCGATGCTCGCAAACATTGAGCATTACTTTGTTAAACAGAAAGCCTGCTTTTCGTGTCCGGTCGGCTGTGACCATCTGTTTGTCGTTCCGGAGGGGGTTTTTCGCGGTGCTTACGGCTGCGGGGGCGAGCTTTCAAATCTGGGAGACCTGGGGGCTAAAATCGGCTGTGATCGTCTGGACCTGATGTTCAAGGCCAGTGAACTCTGTGATGGGCTCGGCGTCGATTATTTCGACATGTCGGGTATTATTGCATATGCCATGGAGATTTTTCAAAAGGGGATCCTGACCGAGACCGATACCGGCGGTTTGAAACTGGAATGGGGGGATGCCGACGCCATTCTTGAGATGATCGAGATGACGGCGAAACGGCAGGGAATTGGCGATGTCTTTGCAAACGGGATGAAAAGAACGGCTGAGATGATCGGCCGAGGCACCGGGAAATATATGATGCACGCCAAAGGCCAGGCTTTTGCGATGCGAGACCCGCGGGCTTCCAAGGGCTGGGGCCTGGGGTATGCCGTTTCCAGCAGAGGCCCCTGTCATGTCCGCGCACATCTTCCGGAAACATTGCCGCCGGGGGACTGGGATTCGGCCGTTCAGCATATCCTCCAAAAATATAAAGATCCCACGAACCCGCTGCTGGAAGAGGGTAAGGGCGAACTTGTCGGCTGGCACGAAAATCTTCAGGCGTTCAAGAACTCACTGGAGATCTGCCATTTCGCCATCTATCCCTGGATGTTTTCGGTACCCCAGATGCTGGCGAGATTTTACAACACCGTAACCGGTAACAGCATCGATGCCGAGAAACTGCTGCATATCGGCGAGCGCATTATCAGTACCGAAAGAGCGTTTAATGTGCGGGAGGGGCTGACACGTAAAGATGATACCCTGCCCCGCAGGATGCTCGCGGAACCGATGCCTGACGGCCCTGCCAAAGGCCAGGTCGTCAATCTGGAAATAATGCTGGATGACTATTATCGATTCAGGGGCTGGGATCAGACAACCGGACTGCCCACCCGGAACAAACTGGTTGAGCTGGGGCTCGAAGATATTGCCGCTGAGCTTGAAAAGATGGACCGCGTTTCATTCTGCTAGAGGCTATCTCAAAATTAGCAGTAAATCTTGGAAGACAGAGGAAACAAGCCCCAAAGGTGCATTAAAGTTAAAAGTGCCTAAAATGCCTAAAATGAGCTAAAGTGCCTAAAGTTATGGCATCGCTCGCGCTCTATCTTTTAATAAAATTGATCGTTCGACCCAGAGGCTCTCGACGGGCAGAATTCCTTAACTTTAGTCACTTTAGTTCACTTGTTACTATAGCGCACTTGCTGTTATAGGCACTTTTTGTAGGTTTAAAATTTTACCCTCGGATGTTAAATGAATTTTTAAGATGGGTTCTAAGGAGACGGTATGCAAAAAGACGTATCAGTCGGATTTATCGGATTCGGGGAGGCCGGTTTCGAGATCGCCAAAGGGTTACGTTGCGAGGGTGTCACCCGAATGGTTTTATTTGACAGTGCCCGCACGGATCTGCTGGAGAACAGGGCCGCAGAAGCCGGCGTTGAAGTGACCCGGGGTTTGAAAGCGCTCGCTGAAAAATCAGACCTGATTCTATCCGTCGTACCGCCGGGGGTGTCTGTTGAGGTGTCCCGGGAACTGTTAAAACACCTCAAACAGGGCCAGTTTTACCTGGACCTGACATCCTCTTTCCCGGAAGATATGAAGTCAGTTGCTGCAATGGTCAAGGCAAGCGGGGCGCATTTTGTGGATGGCGCCATGATGGGTGCCTTACCGGTGCATGGTCACAAAGTGTTGATATATGTGGCCGGAAAGCAAGCGGAAACGGTTGCCCGGCGCCTGAATGCAATCGGAATGAATGTAAAAGTCGTCGGCAGCGAACCGGGACAGGCTTCGGCCGTTAAGCTGATCCTCAGTGTGGCAACCAAAGGGTTCGGTTCGATTCTGGTCGAAATGCTACTGGCTTCGCATTATTTCGATGTCGACGATCCTGTACTTGAAGCGCTCGAGCTATTCTATACGAAGGGGTTACCGGCTTATATCGATCGCAATGTCGGCAGCAGCGCAATTTATGCCGGCAGAAGAGTTGTCGAAATGGAGGCATCGGCCAAACTCCTTAAGCAAATTGGTGTGGAACCGATCATGACCGATGCAACGGTCGCAAGATTGAAATGGCTCGATTCCCTGGGGTTGCCGGATTTTTTCAAAGGGCAAGTGCCCGGCGGATACAGGGAAGTACTTGCCGCCTGGGAGCAGATGGGCCTTTTCGCCAGGATGCCGGATCGGACACCATCCGAATAGAAGCTATCGCAGAGTTAACAGTTCATCTTGGGATACAGAGAAAAAAGTTCCAAAAGTGCTCTAAAGTTAGAAATGCCTAAAATGAACTAAAATGAGCTAAAATGCCTAAAGTTAAGGAATTCTACCCGTCGAGAGCCTCCCTTCGAGAGCCTCCCTTCGAGAGCCTCCCTTCGAGAGCCTCAGGGTCTAACGACAGGGTCTAACGACTGGGTCGAACGACTGGGTCGAACGATCAATTTAATAAAAGATGGAGCATGAGCGAGACCATAATTTTAGGCATTTTAGATCATTTTAAATTTTAGCTCATTTCTTGTTATAAGCTCTTTATGTAAGATTAAATCTAACATATCGTGCTATGGAAGATAACACAGGCAGGGAGAAAATCATTATCATGAATACCCATGTTGGCAAACCGGTTCCAAGAATAGACGCCTTAGACAAGGTTACCGGAAAGGCGGTCTACTGCGCTGATATTGAACTTCCCGGAATGCTCTACGGGGCGGTCCTTAGAAGTCCCCTGGCGCATGCCGACATTATTGACCTGGAAACATCCGGGGCCTGGAAAGTCCCCGGTGTAAAGGCGGTCGTGACCGGCAAAAATTTTCCGTTTATTTTCGGAACCATGATCAAGGATCAACCGTTTCTGGCCATCGGCCGGGTCCGCTATATCGGCGAGCCGGTCGCAGCTGTTGCCGCCGATTCAGAAGCCGCCGCCCAGGAGGCTGTCGAAAAAATAATCGTAAAATACAACAAGCTTCCGGCCGTTTTCGATCCGCGCGAAGCCATCCGCAAAGACGCAGTTGTCATCCATGCCGATATGCTGTCCTACTACGGCGCCAAGTTTTATAACGCGATTCCCGGGACCAATATCTGTACCGTCCGGAAATACGCTCTCGGAGACATTAACACAGGATTTGCGGATTCCGATGAAATATTTGAAGACGAATTTTATATCCATGCGGTCGCGCACACCCCGATGGAGACGCATGTCGGGATTGCCCAGTTTTCTGAAGAAGATGGGGCGCTCAGCGTTTGGTCACCGACAGACGGGCCTCATCGCCGGGCCAAAGAAATCAGCGATGCCATGAATATTCCCGAGAACAAAGTCCGGATTATATCTCCGTATTCCGGAGGAGGGTTCGGCGGCAAAGGCAATCTGGTCGCGGAAGCCATTGCCATCGCTCTGGCTAAATTTGCAAAAGGAAGGCCGGTCAGGATGGTCTTCTCGCGCGAAGAGGAACTTAGCGCCTCTCAGATCCGGATCGCCGCTTTTATCAGGCTGACCACCGGCGTAAAAAAAGACGGAACGCTTATCGCCCGCAAAGCGGAATTGCTGTTGGACAACGGGGCCTATAGCTCCAAAGCGCCGGATGTAGCGGTGCGGGGCGTTCTTACGATCTTTGGTCCGTATCGGATTCCCCATCTGGAACTGTTTTCTCAACTGGTCTATACCAACAAGGAAATCAGCGGTGCCTATCGGGGTTATGGGACCACCCAGGTTACCATGGCCTGCGAATCCCAGATGGATATCATGGCCGCCAAACTTGGGCTGGACCCCTTGGCGTTTCGCCTGAAAAATATTTACCTGGAAGGCGATCAATATATCAACGGGCAGGTTCTGCAGGGGGTCGGTTTGAAAGATACCCTGGAAAAAGCCTGCGCCGAAATCGGCTGGAATGAAACAAAAAAAACACCGCAAGGACGTCTGCGACGGGGTAAGGGGATGGCCACAACCATCAAGGGAACGGCAACGCCGTCGAATTCCAGCTGTTTTATCAAGGTGCATCATGATGGCAGTGTGGTGCTTATCTGCAGTTCGGTCGAAGTCGGAGCCGGTCAAAAAACAGTTCTGGCGCAAATGGCAGCCGACAGTATCGGTGTGCCGGTCGCATCCATATCCGTTCCGCATTCGGATACTTCCTATTCGCCATACGATTTTGGGGTAACATCAAGCCGGACAACCTTTCATATGGGCAATGCCATTCGTCTGGCAGGCCAGAAGGCCCGGCAGAAAATAATAGCGCTTGCGGCTGAGGTCCTGGATACGCCTGTCGACCGTCTCGATCTGATCGACGGCCAAATTGTGGACCTGAAAGGCAGCCATGCGTTTGCCATCAAGGAGATTATGACAAAAAAGTATGGCGGCCGGGGGGGCGCCATTCTGGCCGAAGGCCAATACACACCGGAGGGGTCGCCCCTGCTGAAAGCGTCACCCGGCGTTGAGAAAATGAGCAGCATTTTCTGGAAATTCGCCACCCATGCCGCTGAAGTGGAAGTTGATCTTGAAACCGGCATCGTCAAAGTGCTCAGAGTAGTCGCTGCGCATGATGTGGGTAAGGCCATCAACCCGATGGGATGTGAACAGCAGGTTGAAGGCGCGGTCATCATGGGGCTTTCCAATACGCTTTATGAAGAGTTTAAAATGAATAACGGGCGCATTCTGAACGATACCCTGGCGGACTATAAACTGGCCACCATACAGGAACTCCCGGAAATTGTTACCATCCTGGTCGAGTCTGTTCAAAAGGAGGGGCCTTTCGGCGCAAAAGGGATCGGTGAACCCGCAGCCGCCCCGACCGCCCCGGCAATCGCCAATGCGATATATAATGCCATCGGTGTCCGGATCAAGGAACTGCCGATTACGCCCGACAAGATCCTATCGGCTTTACGGGCCAAGACGTCCGCATAAAAATGTGAGGATCTGAATTCATTCATAAATCGATCATCGGAACTGGCCAGGTCCATCAACTTTTTTAATTTGGGTTGCCCTGAAAAAGAGAGGAATTGCAATGGACGTACAGGAAAAGAAAATCGGCCGGGTTTTCAGGGCCAGTTTAAAGCAAGGCGAAGACTTTTTCGAAGAGATTTACAAACTCGCCGAAAAAGAAGGTATCCGGGAAGCCTCGCTTTTCGTTATCGGCGCTTTGAGCGCAGGCTGCATGATAACCGGTTTTAAAAACATAGAAGGTGATCTGGACAGAAGAGATTTAGGGCAGAAAAGAGAATTTTTTGCGATTGGAAACCTTACCTGGCCGCCTGAGCGGCCCAATGCGGTACCGGATACCGTACCCTGGGAGAAACCCCGACCTTACGCCCATTTTCATCTGGCGCTGGGGCCGGATGTGGGCGCAACCGACCCGGAAACACTTGTGGGCCATCTGGACAAAGCGTCCATTGTGGGCGCCTTTGTCGATATTTACGAACTGCTTTAACCCGATCGTCGCGCCAAAATGGAAAGATGCGCCAACCCGCCGATCATGACGTTATGATTGACGCTGCTTGCCGTAAACGAGGGGAGCAATAAATGATTCGATTGAGTGACCATTTGTTAGTGGAGACAGAATTTTTATGGGCCAATGTCGGGGCCGCAATTACGGAGGCGGGAATCGTGCTGCTGGATTGTCCGGTGCGCCCGACCGACTCGCGCAAATGGCAGGCCGAAGTTGCAGCGCTATGCCCGCGCGGCATTCGGTTTCTGATTTCAACGGATTATCATGGCGATCACGTTACCGGCGCCGCTTTTGTCGACAATACCACTTTCATTGCCCCGCAAATGGTTTACGATCAAATCCTGCGGACCAAAGGCCGCGACTCCTTTTCCAAAAAGATTTTTACCGAAACGTTGCGAGATCAGGGCCATTCCGATGAAGCCGCCACCATCGAAGCGGCGGTTGTTCCATTACCGCAGATTTGTTTCGACGATAGCCTGTATCTGCACCTGCCGCCGCTGACTTTTGAGATCCGTCGATTCGGCGGCCATACCCCGGCCTGCAGCCTGGTTTACATTCCGGAGGAGAAGGTCGTTTTTGCGGGTGATATCGTGATTGAATCCCCCTGTCCCGGAATGCGCGATGCAAATGTCGATGACTGGCTGCGGGCGCTGGATTGGATCGAAGGCTTGCCAATCGATCGGATTGTACCGGGACACGGCAATATCGGCGGAAAAGAGATTTCAGCCAAACTGGGAAATTATCTGACGGATATCCGCGAAAACATGACACGGCTGGTCAAAAACGGCCTGGAAAAACATGCAGCCATAGGGGACCCATCCTTCGACCGATTTTATCAGGCCGATACCAATAGTGGTTCCTATTGGGCCAGGCAGCGGGAGGAAACCTTTAAAAAGGGCCTGGAGAAGTTATATGGCGATATAAAAGGAGTTTAATGAGATAGTTTATCGTGTTGCGTCTCGCAAGTAATTTGCGATACTAGGTTTCAGGTTTCGGGTGTCAGGTGTCAGGGTTCAAAAAAGACGGATAGGCTCGGAAGTTGGTAGGCTTGAAAGCGCGAAAGCTTCCAGGCTTTCTGGCCTCCTGGCCTCCCAGCCTTCAAGCTATGAGCTATCAGCTACGAGCTATTTTGCCCGACACCTGAACACTGACACCTTCATTACTACCACTTTTGTAACATTTTTGGGGGACATGACACTAGTTATGTGAAGGGACAATCTATGCAGCCTTTAGAGAAAAGAAAACGTTTGCGTCGGGTGCTAAGCGGGAAGGAAACGCTTTTATTGCCGGTTGTCTATGACGCGGTATCAGCTCGAATAGCTGAAATTGCAGGTTTTGAGGCCGCCTTACTTTCCGGTTCTGTCGCGGCTGCTTCACTGCACGGCTTTCCGGATCTGGTACTGGTGACGATGACCGAGGTGGCCCAGCTGGCAAAACGAATTGTTGACAGCACGACCCTGAGCCTTCAGGTTGATTGTGACAACGGTTTCGGCAACGCCCTGAACGTGATGCGTTGTGTGCGTGAATTTGAAGCCGCCGGCGCTGCCGCGCTTACGATTGAAGATACCGATCTGCCGCTTTCCTATGGTGCCAGCGGTCCTGCGGCGATATCGGTCGGTGAAATGTGCGGCAAATTGGAAGCTGCCGTAGCTGCCCGCAAAGACTCTGAAATTGTTATCATCGGGCGCACGGACACGTTTCGTTTTTATGGAATGAATGCGGCCATCGAACGCGTGCGGGCCTATCAGGAAACCGGTGTGGACGCCATTTTTGTCCCCGGAGTCCAGAAAAGAAAAGATTTGGAAAAAATCAGAAAAAATATTTCACTTCCGGCGGTCACTTCCGGTTTGCCGAAAAACGAAGGGGACAAAAGCGGTCTGGAAATCCTGCAGGAAATCGGTTTTTGCATGACGGTACTGGCAAAGTTTCCGTTTATGCTCGTCGTAAAGACGTTGTACGATTCATTATCTTACCTCAAGGAAAACGGCGAACTGGGTCCTTTTGAAGAAAAGATGGGTTCCACCGGGATGCTTGAGAAAATTATTCGTGCCGATCAATATAAAAACGACCAGAAGCGGTTCATGATGGCGGGTAAAAATTCGTCCATTCAAAAAAAACAATAAACAGGAAATCACGAAAGGGGTACAGCATGATCCATGTAATTGCAACTGTCAGGTTGAAGCCGGGATGTCGCGACAAATATCTGGAAATCTTGAAAAGTAACGTTTCCAATGTGAAGGGCGAAGCGGGCTGCCTGGTGTATGCGCCGACCATCGATATGGAGACCGATATCGAAATTCATGAGAAAGCCGGTGATGACGCGGTAACGATCGTTGAAGCCTGGGAGAGTGTCGAAGCACTCAAGGCGCACTTTGAGGCCCCGCATATGCTGTCTTACCGCGAAAAGGCCAAAGACCTTTTCGCGTCCGTCAGCATACGAATTTTGCAACCGGCCTAAATCCATTTTAGGATTTAAGTTTTCGCCCCTTTGAGGTGTGAATTGGGCGGGCCGTGTCATTTTCTTCCAGGCGATATGAACCTATCCATTGGTTTTGAAGTCCTTAATTTTATCGTCAAGGCACCAGACCGTGACATGATGATGAACGCAGGCTGATTTCAGATAAGCAAAAGGCTTCCGGCGACAACCGTAATCGTTCCAAAAACGACGATCCGGTTAAATATTTCAATTTTGCGGTTCAGCAGATATGAAAAAAACAGCAGAAAGATCGGATACGTCCAGACCAGGGGCGCAACGATGCTTGCGGGCGCCAGACTGAGTGCCCCAAAACGGGCGATATTCGCGGCAAGACTCAAAATTCCGGTAAAAAAGAATAAACCGGCAACTCTGCCCGGTAACTGAAAAAGCAGGCGCCGCTTCCTACGGTTGAAAAGAAAAAACCCCAGAACAATTGTAGCCGCGATATATGCGACCAGCACCCCGGCCATGGGTGCGCCGGAGTCTTTGAGACCCAGCCTGGCAAAAACAAATGAAATGCCGATCGAAAACCCGCAGCCGAGACCCAGCAAAAGGGGCATGGCAGGTATTTTTGAAAAACTGCCGTCGGCACCGCGAAACATCTGCGAACTTGTTCCCGTCAGCATGATACCCACCGTGATCAGCAGTACACCGGCGGCGATGCGCCAGTTTAGCGGCTCCTTCAGGAACACGATGCCGATAATAACCGAAATCAGAACACTTGTTCGTATCAAAATACTGCTGATGTTCGCGCCGAGCAGCTGGGAGCATCGATAGATCAGCGTCCGCCCGACCACAAAGAAAAAGATCCCCGCTGCCGACAGCCACAGATAGCTCTGCCATGGAAAACGGATGACGGCGGGGAGTTGGTCACTGAAGGCGACAATGGGCACCAAAATCGGCAGGGAGAGCGGCACACTGATCAGGATGCCGATACTTGAATCCTGAACTTCCAGCACGGCGCGGCGCACAAAAACCGCGTGAAGTGCGAAAAAAAAAGCCGACAGAAGGGCTAACAGAGGACCGGTCATCAAGGCAAGCTCCATTTAAAGTCTTAAATCAACAAATGCCTGCACGGCTTTTCCCCAAAATGGGTGACATAGTCAAGCGCAAAGTTTGAAATCCCAGCATTTTTTATCGGAATTTTCCCCGGGTAAGCGTACGCTCTTGGAGCCATAAATATTTGCAATCTTGGATTAAAAGCGATAAAGTTAAACTCATGAAGGTCAATAATCCCAAACGCCGGGCGCAAAAAATTAAGCCATCTGTGCTTCCAAGAAATCTCCAGGCAGACGAACAGACCGAAATTCTTAAAGCCTGTCGGAAATTGAGTAACATCCTGGATCCTGAAGAGTTGTATGCGGTATTTGCCGATGTGATCAAGAAGAAGGTTGCGATTCGTCAGCTGGCGATTTTTCATTATCGCAAAACCGCAGATGCGTTAGAGCTCGTTTTCAGCGAAGGTCTCGGCAAACTGAATTTTCAGATCAAAAAAAATAAAAGCGGTCTATGGAAATCCATTTTAGGCGGCGAAGTCTTTGCTGTCAGCGACGATGCCGGAAATCCGCTATTTTCGAATGAATTTGAAAAGCTCGGTCTTGAAGGGCTTCAGTCTAAACTATGGGCTCCCCTGGGCATGGGCGCTGAACTGGTGGGCCTGGTGACGTTTGGATCCAAAGGGACCCGCCAGCCTTTCGATGATACGGATCTCTATTTTCTTCAACAGATTTCAGCGCATGCCGCCGTTTGCTTTAACACCTGCCGCCTTTATAAGAAGCGGCAGAAAGAAAAGGAAGACCTCGATAAAACCCTCCAGAATCTGTCTCTGCTATATAGCATCGGCAAGGCCATGAATTACATCAGTGACCTGAAAAAACTGCTTCAGTTTATTTTGGGTCAGGCCATTGAGATCACTTCGGCTGAAAAAGGATCCCTCATGCTTTATGATATGGAGACGGATCTTCTGAATATCAGGGTTCTGGCCGGATTGGAAGACAATACCTTTCAGGAAAAAGTAAATAACAATGAAATCGAGTGCCGCAGTTTCAAACCGGGCGAAGGCATCGCCGGTCGGGTGTTTCTGAACGCCAAGCCCATCGTGGTCAATAATATTAAGGATGATGGCGTTTTTGTTGACTCGGATACATCTTACGTGCGTTCGATTGCCTGCATCCCCATGGTCGTTTTCAATGAAGTTATCGGCGTTATTAACGTTACCAATAAACGCCATGGTAAAGAATTTACGGACGACGATGTGGAAATGCTGAAAGCCGTCGCCGATCAGGCGGCGGTGGCGATTAATAAAGCCCAGTTATGGGATATGGCCGTTACCGATTCCCTGACCGGTCTTTATGTGCGGCGCTATTTCATGGTTAAACTGCAGGAGGAACTTCTTCGGGCCGAGCGTTACACCAATATTCTATCGATTGTCATGGCAGACCTGGACGGTTTTAAAAATATTAATGATACCTACGGTCATGATACGGGCGATCGGGTTTTAAGGGCCATCGGCCAGTTTCTCCAACAGAATATCCGGGATGTAGACGTGGTCGCCAGGTATGGGGGTGACGAGTTTGTCATCATGATACCGGAAGCAGCCCAGGACGCTGCTTATATTCTCTCCGAGCGCTTAAGAAAGCAATTTTCGGAGCTGAAATTTGAAAATTTGGCGCCAATTACAGTCAGTCTGGGGATCGCCACCTATCCTTTAGATGGTTCCGAGCTTGAAGACCTCATTAAGAAGGCCGATTCGGCCATGTATGCGGCCAAAAGAGCCGGCCGCAACAAAGTGGTCAAATACACCCCGGACATTGAACTGGTTGGAGAACAGAATCCTCCTCCGGCCTAGAAATAATGCCGTAATGATTGAGCGCGCCTTTATATCTCCAAATTCCGCAGGTACGGCTGCGGAGAGGAATATACATGAAAAAAAGCGGATTTACCTTATTGAGCATGCAAAATCATTTTTAAACAAAATTGCGGGTTAACATTCAGGGAGGGCATATGTCAGATATCCTACAGGTGGTCATAAACAGGGATCCAAAGGAAAAGGAATTTCATCAGGCGGTCAGTGAGGTTATGGAATCGGTAAAGCCGGTTTTAGACCAGAACCCGATTTATCGCCAGGCGAAAATACCGGAACGGCTGGTCGAGCCGGAACGGATCATTATTTTTCGGGTACCCTGGATGGATGATCAGGGAGAAATCCAGGTGAACCGCGGGTTTCGGATTGAAATGAACAGTGCTCTGGGCCCTTATAAAGGTGGGCTGCGTTTTCATCCTTCGGTCAATCTGGGTATCCTTAAGTTTCTCGCGTTTGAACAGGTATTTAAAAATGCCCTGACCACGTTGCCCATGGGCGGCGGAAAAGGCGGGTCGGATTTTGACCCCAAGGGTAAATCAGACAACGAAGTCATGCGCTTTTGCCACGGCTTTATGTGCGAGCTCTTCCGCCATATCGGGCCCGATACCGACGTTCCGGCCGGTGATATCGGGGTGGGTGCCAGAGAGATCGGATATTTATTCGGCATGTATAAAAAACTGCGCAATGAATTTACCGGCGTATTAACCGGCAAAGGACTCAACTGGGGCGGGAGTTTGATCCGTCCCGAGGCCACTGGATACGGCTCGGTTTATTTTGCGGCTGAAATGATTGCCACCCGCAACGAAACCCTGAAGGGCAAAACCTGTCTGGTCTCAGGATCCGGCAACGTGGCCCAGTTCACCGCCGAAAAATTGATTGAATTGGGGGCTAAGGTGGTCACCCTTTCGGATTCCTCCGGTTATATTTACGATGAAAGCGGCATTGACGGCAAGAAGCTCGAATATGCCAAAGTGCTCAAAAACGTCCGCAGGAGCCGGATAAAAGAATATGCCGACAAATATTCATCGGCCGTTTACACCGCCGTTGATCCGGCCTTAGATTATAATCCCCTCTGGAACCATAAAGCCGATTGCGCGTTTCCCAGCGCTACCCAAAACGAGATAAACGCCAAGGATGCTCAGAATCTGGTCAATAACGGTGTTATTCTTGTCTGCGAAGGGGCCAATATGCCCACCGTACCCGAGGGTGTCGATATCTTTTTGCAGGAGAAGCTATTGTACGGACCCGGCAAGGCCGCCAATGCCGGCGGCGTATCGGTTTCCGGTCTTGAAATGACCCAAAACAGCATGCGACTCGGCTGGACACGCGAAGAAGTCGACAACCGCCTGAAAATGATCATGAAAAGCATTCACCAAACCTCGCTGGAAGCCGCCGAACAGTACGGTACGTCCGGCAATTATGTGAATGGCGCCAATATCGCCGGTTTTGTGAAGGTGGTGGATGCCATGTTGGATCAGGGATTGGTATGATGGGATCTCAACGCACATTGGTGCGTGAAGCTCAAAGCGATCCGCAGAATATGTAATTATCCGCAGATTACGCAGATTAACGCAGATCAGGTTCATAAATAAAATAAAGT
>JAQYWI010000375.1 GCA_030145015.1 Desulfobacterales bacterium | reverse complement strand
ATCCGGAAAGTCCAAGTTACCATAAAAAAAACCCCTGTGGGAGCGGCTTCCAGCCGCGAAATTAAATGATCTCCCGCCGCCGGGATCCCACAACCAATACAACTTGTTCTTTCCAGATAACCGGAATATTTAATTATAAGAAGGCCAATAGGGAGAATGACCCATGAAACCGCAAGACTATATCAATCTGGAAGACGAGTTGGGTGCCCATAATTATAAGCCGCTGGATGTCGTTTTAAACCGCGGTGAAGGCATCTGGGTATGGGATGTAGAGGGCAACAAATATTTAGACTGCCTGTCGGCCTATTCGGCGGTGAACCAGGGCCACTGCCATCCGAAAATTATGGGCACCATGATCGAACAGGCTCAGATACTTACGCTCACGTCCCGGGCCTTTCGCAATGATCAATTGGGTCTGCTTTATAAAGAACTTTGTGAACTGACCCATACCCATAAAGTTTTGCCGATGAACAGCGGTGCCGAAGCAGTGGAGACGGTCATCAAAGCCGTTCGCAAGTGGGGTTATCAGGTCAAAGGCGTTCCAAAGGATAAGGCTGAAATCATTGTTTGCGCGAACAATTTTCATGGCCGCACCATCGCCATCGTCGGATTCAGTACCGATCAGGCTTCCCGGGATGGCTTCGGTCCTTTCCCTGCGGGTTTTAAGATCATCCCCTATGGCGATGCGGACGCACTTAAGGCTGCAATCACGCCCCACACAGTGGCCTTTATGGCCGAACCCATTCAGGGCGAAGCCGGCGTGATTATTCCTCCGGCAGGCTATCTGAAAAAAGCCAGGTCCATTTGTACGCAAAACAATGTCGTCTTGATTTTGGACGAGATTCAGACCGGCCTGGGGCGCACCGGCAAATTGCTGGCCGAAGAACATGAGGGGATTGAGGCCGATCTGACGCTCATCGGCAAAGCCCTTTCCGGAGGGTTTTATCCTATTTCGGCGGTGCTTTCCAACAGAGAAGTCATGGATGTCCTGCGACCCGGTGAGCACGGAAGCACCTTTGGCGGCAACCCGCTGGCCTGCGCGATCGCCCGAACGGCGCTTAAGGTGCTGGTTGAAGAAAATATGATTGAAAACGCTGCGGCAATGGGGGACTATTTTTTGTCGAATCTTTCGAAAATCCAGGCGCCCCATATTAAAGACGTGCGGGGCAAGGGGCTCATGCTTGCGGTTGAGCTGACTGCGGATGCCGGGGGCGCACGCAACTATTGCGAGGCATTGATGGTCCGGGGATTGCTTTGTAAGGAAACCCATGAGAATACGATTCGCTTTGCCCCCCCGCTGGTGATCACCAAAGATGAAATCGACTGGGCCCTGGAACGTATCGAAGCGGTTTTGAAATCCAAAAAAAAAGTGCCTAATTTTTAAAAAGTGAGAAGTGAACTAAAGTGACTAAAGTTAAGGAATACTGCCCGTCGAGAGCCTCCCTTCGAGAGCCTCCCTTCGAGAGCCTCCCTTCGAGAGCCTCCCTTCGAGAGCCTCCCTTCGAGAGCCTCAGGGTCTAACGACTGGGTCGAACGACCATTTTAATAAAAAAGATGGAGCGTAGCGAGACCTTAACTTTAGGCACTTTAGATCACTTTAGGCATTTTAGCTCACTTGTTTTTCGTGTTCTAAAGGGAGCAGTAGAGGAAGCCGCAGACGGCCTTCGGATAAAAAAAGGTGGACTTTTGCGGCATCGTGAATCCGCATCTGCAAACACGTTTGACGTCATCAATGGAAACATCTTTGGTAATAATGGCCATTTGAGACTTTTGATTGATAACTTCGGTCATACAATTCGTGAAATTCCTTTCATATTCAATGCAGCGTGATGCGTTTTGCGCTCTGCCCGGGATACCCAATATATCCTCAATAATAAAATAGTGGGCCACCGTCAGATCCAGTCGCTTTATCTCTTCCGGAAAATTCCATTTTAATGCAGGCAAGGCTTCAGGCTTTAGCCGTACCGCGTAAGCATCATCTTTAAAAATGAGTCCAAAGGTCCAGTCTTTACCCAGAATGAAATCGTAAATATCACTCGCATCCGCCACAGGCTTTATTTTAAAATTTGTCTCAAACTTTTTTAAAATAGCGGCTTCATCAAAATTGTCCAAATTTTTAATCAAGCGATGGGTGGGCAGAATCCTGAGGTCGTCAGCTTCCGTATTGGTCAGCCACATTAAGTGGTAATTGTAGCCTTCTTTTCCCGTATGGGAGGGATTGCCGGCCATTTGCTGCTTCATATAAGCCAGTGAACCGGCATAGCGATGATGGCCATCGGCCAGAATAAGCTGTTCGTCTTTTAACTTTTCCGTAAACATAGCGGCAATGTTTTCATCCTGGATAATGCCCATTACGTCCCTTACGCCTTGATAATCCTCTGTTTCGCAGATGGGATTACGAATGCATTCATCCATGTAGGGTTCCAGTTCAAAGAATGCATCGGTGTATAAACCGTGTGTCGGGCTGGCATTCATGCGGGTTTCGGTAAGCAGTTCGCATTGCCCATTGACCGCTACGGGCATTGTATTTTCATGCCTTAAGATTATGTTCTCCTCCCAATCATGGATTCTGATTTTGCAAATAAATCCTTTGCGACAATACTGTTGCGGATTGGAAGGCAGTGAAAAATATTGATAATACACATAAATGCCGGGCACCTCATCCTGAATAATATGCTTATCCTGCTTCCATCTTTTTAATACCGCAGCCGCGTTTTTAGCCGGCTGATGACCCCGGGGAATCGAAAGATGGATACTGTTGAGCGGATTACCGTAAAGCGCCTGGCGTTGCTTTGCGGACGCGACATCAAACAGTGGTGATGTCAAATCACCGATATTTTCTAATAAGGATTTGTTATACCGCCAAGCCCGGAAGGGTCTAATCTCAGCCATGGTCCTGTCAAATTCGCCCTGTTATTTTTGAGATAGGTTCGAGTTAAGAAAACAATCTAGCAAGCCCGCTATTATACGTTTGATTTGCCCAGCATTCAAGTTTCAATAGAACCTATCTCAAAAATGTATTTAACACCCGCTGGTACAGTTTTAACCTATAAAAAGTGCTTACAAGAACAAATGAGCTAAAATTAAAAATGATCTAAAATGCCTAAAATTATGGTTTCGCTGCGCTCCATCTTTTATTATAAATAGGATCGTTCGACCCAGTCGTTCGACCCTGAGGCTCTCGAAGGGAGGCTCT
>JAQYWI010000374.1 GCA_030145015.1 Desulfobacterales bacterium | reverse complement strand
GCCTTTTAAAAACCCCATTCGCCCCCATCCTTAATAGATCAATGTCGATTCTAGAGTGCGAAATTTGAGTTCTTAATCTCGGAAAGAAAACCGACCCTTCATTTATTGGGATCTAAAAGTACTTTCAGCGGCACTTCATCTCCCTGTCCGCCCACGAGATGGATGGCCTTCTCTGCGTCTTCCAGGGGGAAACAGTGGGAAATCAATTCTTCAAAAGGCAAGCGGCTGTTTCGAACCATTTTAATGGCAGGTCGAACCGCCCTGAAATCGTGGGAATACACACCGAATAACCGGAGCTCATTCACTACGGCTCGATTCAAATCCAGACTTACCTTTTCCTTATACAAGCCCGGCATGACAAATGTGGCCCCTTTACCGGCAAGCGAATAGGCCAGCTCAGCACCCAATGGACTGCTGGACACATCCATGACAATGTCGGCCATTTTACCGCCGGTAATTTCACTTACAACCTCTAGAGGATCTTCTTCATCAGATGTCAGGCTTACATCGGCGCCGAATCGTTTGGCCATCTCAAGCCGGGATCGATCCCGAGAAAGGCCCACCACGATGATGGGATTCGCCCCCGATTCCTTAGCCACGGCAGCTGCAGAAATTCCTTGGAGGCCCGGTCCGACAATGACGACCGTATCTCCGATGGAAACGCCGCCGATCTGCCTCAACCACCGGATGCTGTTTCCCAACACCGCACAAATAAGGATCCCGATTTCAGGTGAAATATCATCTCCGATTTTATGGACCATGGTTCGGGGATGAATGTATACGTATTCGCTGTAACCGCCGAACAGGTGAGGCGGTTCTTTGCAGGATATCATTGACCCGTAGGTATAGTTCTTCTCACACAGGGTATATCGACCGGACAAACAGAGATCACATAAGCCGCAACCGAATGCGTATTCCAAAACCACCCGATCGCCTTCGGAAACACCCAACCGTTTGCCGGCTGCGTCTCCGATCTTTGAAATTCTTCCCACGATTTCATGCCCCAAAATGATGGGATACGGACGGGGTCCCCGGGTAGGCCTACCGCCGTATATAGCCGGGTCTGATCCGCAAACCCCAACCTTCTCGACTTTAAGGAGACCGTCATCGTCTCCGATTTCAGGAAGATCGAAGGTTTGCATTTCCAGTTCCTGGGGGCCGGTCAACACGACAGCTCTCGATTGGATGGTCATAATTTCCTCCTAATAATAATCACAAAAAATATACTGGGATCACATCACTGGTAGCTGCCGCTTATGTCAAAATTTATATCCCTTGAGAAACGAGTTCATTTAGGGAAAGGTATTATAAACACCACACTCTTTTTCAAATGAAGCGGTTAAAAAAAAAGAGGGTTTATAAATATCTATTATAAGGCCGTTTTATTACGACAGTTCTTTCAGTTTTGATATTATGTCGTAGTGATTTTATACCCTCTTCTTTTGACGATATGATGATCTTGTGGCGTCCTATGGATTTCTCCTAATTATTTTGCGTCTTCTTTTTATGTAGTATCGTGGCAGCCTTATTTCAGACTCTTCTTTGTTTAATAATCCTGATATCTCCTTGATAAGTTCACTTTTCTTAGTCTTCAAATCTCTAAGATTTCCACCTATCGAGTTGTATAACAGTTTCAATGCAGCTTTTTGGTTATCAGTGGATGTGATCATCCTATTATTCGTATCATCCCATAAAAGGCCTTTCCATGGATCTTCCGATATTTCCATCGGTACTTTAGAGAGCCTTTTAACAGCTTCTTTCATGTGGATTTTCGGATTATATTAACGCAAAATTTCTGATTAATTTGAGCGATAATTGAGTTATTCAGATTATTTAATCATGTAAGGGGCCGACCAGGCCGGCCGGCCCGGTTTTAGTCTTAGAATTTCAATTCATTGTCTTGATTTAAGCCCATTCGATCCATAAGGAACTTCTGATCGTCGTTAATTTTTTTGATGCTCATCAGCATTATATTTACCAAAAGTTCCCTGAGTCGATCAATTATTTCATCTATATTTCTTTCATACACCCATTTTTCGTGATTTGTCATCATAACATTTTCTCCTTAACGTGTAATTATCAAAAGATTTCAGTAGCCGCCAATCTGACATGTTCGGCATTGACCATAGTTGCCTGTTGATCAGCAGCGGCGATAAGGGCGCCCCGGGCCAGGTGATTTGCTTTTCTAAAAAGCCCACCGGAGCCTTGATGAATAGCAGTAACGGCGGTTTTATCAAAAAGCATCTGATCCACGCCGGCGATGGCAAGATGATGCTTGAGGTAATTTTCCATTCCGTCAAGATCAACGCCTTGAAGATGGCTTTTGGCTACTATTCGGGAAGCCAATGGTTGCGAAGATCGATAGATAAGGTTATCGATAAGATTGTTTTGTCCTGCCAGGATAATAGGCAGCCAAGGTTTGGAGTCTTTTTCAAACTGACAGATGGTATGCAGTTCGGCAAAGACTTCCAGACGCATTAATGATGCCTCATCGACAATCAGGACGATTTTCATTTTTTTTTCGCGGATCAGATGGGTTATTTCTTTTTTAATCATCCGGACCATAATGACTTTGGAGTTGCTTGAAAGATGCAGATCCAATGCCTCAACAAACTGTCTGTAAAATTCCATAATAGAGCCTGAAGAAGCCGTTATATACAGTGTGCGATACTCTGATGGATGCAGCTTTTCCATGGCATATCTTAGGGCCGTGGACTTGCCGCTGCCGACCTCGCCTGTGACCAAGCCGATGGCTCCCAGGCGTATGACATAATTAAAACGGTCTTTGATGTCGATAATCTCCGGTGTTTTTAAAATTTCGGACATACTGATATCGGTACCGAACGGATCTTTCGTAAGTCCGAAGAAAGTGCGGTAATGATCATTCATTGTCATTTCTCCTTTTTGAAGACCAGAGCTTTCCGCCCCGGTAGCTGGTTTTCGGGTTGTCAACGTGTATTTGCGGATTGTTGTTTTTATCTCTTTTGACCCGGTAGTTGACGGTAAGGTTGACAGGCCGGATCATCCCAAAGCTTTGGTTCTGATATTTAACCTCAACGGTTTCAGGTTTCGACTCATGGTATAAAAGCTCTACGCGTTTGCCGATCAGAGGAATTGGCCCTTCGAATAATCGGCCGTTTAAGGTAATGGTGCGATCTTTGTTGACTTTTCTTCTGGCCACTTTACGAAAATAGTCT
>JAQYWI010000373.1 GCA_030145015.1 Desulfobacterales bacterium | reverse complement strand
GGGCGGCGTCCGGCATAAAGGTGGCGTGAATCTGATCTGGGCTCCTGTATAGAACGTGGGAACTCTTCATGTGATGTTAAGAGAAAACCCTATAAGTGAGGACCACGAAGGGGGAAAGTATCGATGCACGTGAAGGGGGCGGATCATCCTGTAGTAGTGTTGAAGGTTCTGTAATGGGGCTGGAGCGAAGGGGATGAGCCAGCTCGCGGGAAGCGATGGTCAACCAGGCAACTGGGAGGAACCGGGTTTCTTTCTGCGTCGGCATGAGACCGTGAGGTTTCAAGAGAATGGCTGGCAGGAGCCGTATGAATCGAGAGGTTCACGTACGGTTCTGAGGGGGACTGGAGGTGAGATTCCTCCGGTCTACCCGACTCAACGGTTTTGTAGTACGCCTATTCATGTGATTTTTGCAGATAACCCCAACGGGGCTTTCCCAAAGTTATGGCCCCCCTCGGGGGGGCTTCCTGAGCCCCCCCCTGCGGGTGGAGACTCAGTTGTGCCAATAGGGTAGAAGGCGTATTGTATGAGGAACTAAAAATCAATAGTAACAGTAACTACATTTCCTTGCTCCGAGTATTCCAGTGAATCGAAACTTAGAGTATTTGCCATGGCTATCCCACGGCCATGGCTGTCGGTCGCGCGCTCAATGGAAAAATCCAAATAGTTTTTCCATTCAAATCCCGATCCGGGGTCCTCAATCCGAATTGTAATCCGCCGGTCATCACGCCGAATTAAAAATTTCGCGAATTTTTTTCTGTTTTCCGGTAAATCCAGTCGTTTTAAAACTTCATCTTCCCAACAGCCCTTTAGGTTCAACTCGCTCTTCTCATCGTAATCGATTTTAGCTATCCCGTGTTCAACCGCATTTATCAAAAGTTCCATGATGCCTACCAGGGCTTTCGCCGGATCGGGGCATACTTTCGATGCCAATTTGGATAAAGATGTAGCCTGTTGCACGGTACGAAAACGCAGTTTCCATTCTACGGTCAATGCTAAAACTTCATCTGCTTTTTCCAGCTCTTCCTTCAGAAACCGAATTTTTCGATATTCTTCCAATGCCGATTTCACTAATGGTAGGAGAATGCTACGGTCTATCGGTTTGGTAATATAATAATAAGCCCCTAGTGAAAGCCCACGTTCAAAATCTTCAGGCGATTCCAACGCTGTTTGCACGATCACCGGGATGTCTCTATAAAGTTCATCTTTATTTAGTCTTTTTAACACCTCCCAGCCATCCATTTCCGGCATCATAATATCGAGAAGAATCAGATCGGGACGAGCAGCGGAAACAACTTCCAGTGCTTTTTTACCATTTTTCGCGAAAGAAAAGCTATATTCCTGGTTAGCAAGCATTTCTTTTAGCAGATTCAAATTGACTGTCTCGTCATCAACCAGTAAAATTCTTGATTCATTCATTTTTTTTACTTTTGTTTGGAATTAACTCATAACGAACTCTCTTAATTTAGCGGAGCGCACCTTCTACATCAGACTTAAACAACCGGAACGACAATACCCTTTCTCTCAGGATAATAAAAATATTGGGCAAATAATCAAACTTATTTTTTAATTCATCCGACTTAATTTTGCGTATATTTATTAATGTCAGCAATGTCAACCCTATAAAATCGTGCTCTTGGCTTTGATTGTACAAGAAGAATAATAAACACGAATATTTGAAACCAAAAAAAATAAGACCACTATCCACTGACTGTAAATAATGTTTTGCGAACCAGCAGAGCCGGTAATGGTTAAAAAAAGTGATGGAGCTTCCAGGAGCGCTTCGGCTTCACGGCTTCCACACCGTTCGCACAAGCAGACTTCGGCGCATTGTCAGAAAGGCTTAATACCTTCACTGAACAGTCAAAATACGCGACTTCGTGTCGCAATACAGATATATTGAGATAAACCCAACTATCAAAATTTCTCAAAATATTGCAGATACTATATGGATATCATAAATTTACCTCTGGCTTTTGGCCTATGTCAAACCTTTTAACCGAAAAGGAGGTAAATTATGAAAGTATCTAAAGCATCAAAAATCTGGCTCGATTATCACCAAATCAATTCGAAAAAAAAATACACATCGATGCTATTCGGTGGTAATGGGCAAATTCTGTGTGCTGTTTGGAGATCATCAGCTTGGTGAGCTTTCTACTGATGATGTCATGGAATTTTTAAATCTGGTAACTGAAGGATGCAAACCTCAAACAAAACATATCCGCTACGCCAACCTTTCAGCATTTTTTAATTTCATTCAAAACAATATTGATCCCGATTTTTCAAATCCATGTGATTCGCCGATGCTGCGCAAGCTGTTTCGGCCTAAAGTTAAAGTCCAGTGGAATATCCTTGAAAAAGACACGGTGGATGAAATCATTTTCAGGACAACCACGCTTAGGAATCGGCTGTTGCTGGAATTAATGGCACGGGGCGCTATGCGTATCGGCGAGGTGCTCAAACTGACCCCCAATGATATTGCCGAGCGGAAACTGCTGTTAAGGGAGCCGAAAAGCGGTCGCGACGCTGAAATAGTATTCATTCCACAGAAAGTGGCCGATCGACTCCGAGAGTATGTCAGATCTGAAAAGATCGGTTTAAACAGTCGAATCTTTCCTATCTGTTATGAAGCGGCTAGAGCTGTGGTCAGAAAGGCAGGCTATATGGTGGGAATTTATTTGAGACCTCACGATCTCAGGCGTCATGCAGCCACTTTCGCCAGCCGTTCAGGTGTTCCCATTGAAATTATCAGCAAGATCATTCTTAGACATGCGAGTCCTTTCAACCACACAGATTTACCTTGGAAATATTAGCGACTCAGAGGCTCTGAAATGGATTGAAACCCTGTACAGCTAAAAAGAAAGGGTGAGTCCAGGCAAGTGGATTCACCCTATCAACCTGTGATTAAAATCGAATATCACAGGTTTTTCAGGTTTCCAAAAGTACCGATTTGTTGGAGATAGTGTGCCACGAGGCTGTACAGGAGATGAGGGTAGGTCCCTCGGAGTCGGCTTGCAGGAGCAGGCTTCAAAGCACCTCAAGCTGCTGTGGTCAAAAGCCATGGAGGTGAGCGTTGAGGAAAAGGTTCCGCCAGACGGGATCAGTTGTGGATCAGAGAGACGAGCGCAAGCGAACGGAGCGGCCGACAAGGCCGCAAGTTTTAAGGGGTGAGAGTCCCCTGTCGTCAATTGCCCGGTTCGGACGACTAGTATACCC
>JAQYWI010000372.1 GCA_030145015.1 Desulfobacterales bacterium | reverse complement strand
TGCAATATTGCGTGCCTCTTCTAACAGCGAATCTGGTATATGTACGGTTGTTTTCATACATCAATATGTATAATAATATATTGTTGGATGTCAACACAAAATTATCGTGTATTGGACCAAAGTCCAATATCCTTTGGGTTAAGGTCCAATTGACCCGATATTCCCACAACGTTATCTTCCCTTTTAAAAGCCCACAAAATAACGGTTTTTTTTGTACCTAAATTGAGCGTTTCACAATCCAGCCATACAACCCAATTTAAAATGGATGAAGCCCCCTATTGGATCAAAAAGATATCACCGTATTTATCGTTGATGACGACGCGTCTGTTCGCAGAGCCCTGAAGAGATTGATTAAAGTCGCCGGATTCAAAGCGAAAACATTCGGATCAGCCCGGGAGTTCATAAATTCAGGGCATTACCAAAGTGCCGGAGTGCTTGTTCTCGATGTTCGCATGCCGGGAATGAGCGGTCTTGAACTGCAGAAATACCTGGCCGATAATGGTTCTGACATGCCCATCATTTTTATTACAGCTCATGAAGATATCCAGGCAAGCCGCATGGCATTGGAAGCCGGTGCAATAGAATTTCTAAAGAAACCCTTTGACGATCAAGCCTTGCTTGAAGGTATACAGCGCGCCCTTGGTTGACAAGCTAAAAGCTCACAGAGTTAGGGTTTCAGGAGCAATTCCATCATCAAATGTGATTTCAAGGTCTTCTATCAGTTGGGGCATCATCCGCAGGTGTATTGTGGCAAATTCCAAAAACCAGACCCGGAGGTATGAAAAATGAGGACCGTTTTAATTTTTGTTTTTTTGGTCGGGATCTTATCCCTTTCAGCCTATGCCGAGGACGACGCCTGTGACATGCTGTTCGTCCAGGATGCCAAGGCCATGACTTTCGATGGCAATCGACTGACTCTAAAAGAGGCAAATCCAAACATCATTTTTTTCTGTGATCGCCCGGTGCGAACCGCCGGGCATATGAAGCGCGACGCGTTCATGAAACTGGTCACTGAGGGGGAAAACTCCTTTGCCGACAATCCCCCAAATGCAGCCGTTTCGATCGTGAGTGCCAAAGGCGAGGTTACCGAGGTTGTTGTCACCCTGAGCAAAAGACCTCTGGTGAGCGGAAACGACATGGTCTTTCCGATCAAGGTGATCGACGGAGAACTCCCCAACACGGGAGAGACCGTCATCATGTTCATCGATCCCATTGGACGGCCCATGTCCGCAACTTCCGTTTCTGGGGCTCATCGTCGCCATCACCGCAGGGCTGTCAGGCACATAGCGAATTGATTTGCGTCCTGGTTGGAAGAGGTGATACTAAACTACAAGTGAACGGAAACCTGCAAAGTCACCGGCTTGAACTGGCCCGCTCCTGGAAAGCTTCCAACCGGCTGCGCTGGAGAATATGTACAAACCTCAATGAATTATGAAAGGAGACTTGATATCATGAAAGCAAAATTCAAATTCTTTGGAATTGCTTCAATCGTAGTATTTGCAGCCATGGGCTTTTACCTGTGGGGTGAGCATGCCGCCCAGACAGGAAGCGGCATCGAGATTGTAAAGCAGGCGCAGGCTGCTGATGAAGCTAAGTACACCTCAAACACCAAAAGCCCCACAGGAGCAATGGAGCCCCGCGACATGTACTTCCCCGGCACCGAGAAACTGGCTTCAGACGAGATGCGCATAGTTGCCTGCGGCACAGGCATGCCGGCAGCACGCCGCAGTCAGGCCGCGACCTGCTGGCTGGTCGAGCTCGGCAATGGCGATAAGTTCCTCTTCGACATTGGCACAGGATCCGGGGCGAATATTGGAAGTCTCAATATCCCCTACGACTACCTTGACAAGGTCTTCGTTAGCCATCTTCACTCCGACCACGTTGGAGATATGGACAGCCTTTGGATAGGCGGCTGGACCGGCGGAAGGCACGGGGCGCTCAATGTCTGGGGACCCAACGGAGCGAAACCGGAGTTGGGGACTAAACATTTCATCGAAAAATTAAAGGATGCTTTTAGCTGGGATTATGCGGGGCGACTCGGGATCATCCCCACCGGTGGCGGCGACATCAAGGTGACTGAATTCGATTACCGTCAGATCAATAAAGTTGTGTATGAGAAAAACGGGGTTATCATACGGTCTATACCGGCAATCCACGCCATCGACGGCTCGGTCAGCTACATTCTGGAATGGAAGGACATAAAGTTCGTATTCGGTGGCGACACCATCCCGAACCAGTGGTACATCAAGTATGCAAAGAACGCTGATTTTGCTATACACGAATGCTTTATGCCTCCTTCTCTGATGATGACGAAGTACGGGTTCAGTGCACAGGCGGCACTGAACGTCGCTACAGGCGTTCATACGCCCCCGGCATCATTCGGCAAAGTGATGAGCATGATTAAACCGCGCTTGGCTGTTGCCTATCACTTTTTTAATGACTTCGACACTCGCTATCCCATTATGGAGGGGATTCGCCGCACCTACGATGGTCCCTTGACCATGGCGACCGATCTACTGGTCTGGAACGTAACGAAGGACGATATCCGTGTACGGCAAGCCATCGTGGACGAAGAATCATGGCCGGCAAAATCACCCACAAAGCCGGACGAGCCAGATACTAAAGCTAAAGTAGAATTCACGACTTTTCTCAAGGACGGCAAACTGGATATGAGTAAAACGCTCGGTCCGCTTATGGAGAAGTTTAAAAAAGAAAACAACCTGAAATGACCGAATGACGGAGCAAGAGAGAAGATGGGGGCGTACAGCCCCATCTTCTCTATCGGTCAATGAGAATGGCACTCTAAAGGTTTATCTCCGGTCGATCGAAAGGCTGCGAATCTATTTCATGATGGACCGAGCCTTTTGGCAAAATTGAGTCAATGTGCGTGGAATGCCCAATCAAGTTATTTAAGATCGGGTATTTCACCTAAAGGGTCTGCTGCCGGTGGCTGATAGCCGTTCAGGCATTTGGGATTTTCAAAATTTTCACCTTTACCTACATATAATCGCCACGGGCGGCAGTTTTTATAGAAATGGAAGATGAAAAAAACTACCCTTCAGCTGTGGTTAATATTTGTAACGGTATTTCTAGCCACATTACCGGCGAATGCCGACTGGATAAATCTATCCGGTGCGCAGAATGCGCCCAATATTGCCGAGATCCATATCAATGACGATCACGTCAGGATCGAGCTCGAGATCTTCGTAAATGATATGG
>JAQYWI010000041.1 GCA_030145015.1 Desulfobacterales bacterium | reverse complement strand
ATGGTTTCGCTTGCTGACGTGATTGTCCTGGGCGGATGCGCAGGTGTCGAGCAAGCTGCGAAGAATGCCGGTCACGATGTGACCGTTCCCTTCACGCCGGGACGCACGGATGCGTCGCAGAAGCAAACCGCCGTGAAGTCATTCGCCGCACTCGAACCGGCTGCAGACGGGTTCCGCAACTACCTCAAAACCAAATACGCCGTATCAGCAGAGGAACTTCTGGTTGATCGTGCGCAACTGCTGACGCTGACCGCTCCTGAGATGACGGTTCTCGTTGGCGGTATGCGCGTCTTGAAAACCAACTTCGGACAGTCCCAACACGGCGTCTTCACCAAGCGACCCGAGACGCTAACGAATGACTTCTTCGTGAATCTGCTCGACATGAGCACGACGTGGAAGGCAACCTCGGAAGACGAAGACGTGTTCGAGGGTCGTGATCGCGCAACGGGCGACCTCAAGTGGACCGGCACCCGTGTCGACCTCATCTTCGGTTCGAACTCCCAACTCCGGGCCTTGGCGGAAGTCTATGGAAGTGAGGACTCCCAGGAGAAGTTCCTGCACGACTTTGTAGCGGTGTGGAACAAGGTAATGAACCTTGACCGCTTCGACCTTGCCGGATCGTAGCATAAACGTCTTCGAGGGCTTCTGAAGCGTATTCTGAACTGTAAATCGGATGATCAGGAAGCGATAACCGCCACGAATTGACGGATGTTTTGAACGCTCACGGAAGCTATTAGCAACATATGAGGGCGGCGTTTCAATACAATCTGAAACGTCGCCCTTTCTTTAGGCCCTTACAGTCTGCTGGTCATAGAATCGGAGCCAAAAACACATAACAAGCGCCTCAAAGGTGACACCTTTCGTGTTGCTCCAGGCACACCTTAGGCGAGCGTTCAAGGATTATTATCCTATCCGCAACTGTTTGAGGCCTTTAAATACTCCACGATATCATTCGAATTCATAAGTTATGGACAGGGGGCATACGACCATTAGTCCTCATAATATGGGCAACAAAAAGTACAAGGAATCACAAATTTATTCCTCGGTTGTCCATTTTATTCTTTAAATTCTTCATTAGAGAATATGGAGCTGGTTAAGATTAGCTAACGCCATACACTAATTTTTAGAATTGCATCTTACGGCTATCTATACGTAATTTGAATTGGTTATAGATATTTTGGATATACTGATGAAAGCTGCAATTTTTGAGAGTGTTGATATGCAATCGCAATATTTAAAAAATGAAGCTTGCCGAAATATATAATTTATTTCCCTTCATGATAATGTCCTATCAATTCCCATTGCGCTCGGCGCGCCAGATTTGGGACAGAGGAAAAAAGAGCTCTTGACAGCTTAAGCCGGAAAAGGACAATTCAGAGCCCCAGGAGGACGGTTCAGGCCGGAAAACGACAGATCATGAGAGCGCTTAGTTGCATTGAATTGCGATCCGGGTCAACCGGAAAAGTCACGTTCGTCCAGCCGATTTAACCTTTTTCCGGCCTCAATGTTTGAAATCCACTGATCGCGTAAGCGCTTTTTCACCTCCCTTCGATCAAATTCAGGCAGCATTGCAGGTACTTCTGCTTTTCCTCTCAATTCCGGGTAACCTTTATATTGGATTGTATTAAGGGTGGGTTTTCGGGTGGCCGCATGCTGGCTGGTTTTCCAATATGCTGAATTTGTTTAAAAAATAGCACAATATTTGCATTCAAAAATAGACTATGATAGACTTTTAATATAAATAACCATAACAAAATCCGTAACCTACGCGAGATTTCAAGCCTGTCCTTTTAACTCCATTCCCGGCAGATTTGAAAATCCCAAGCTTCATAATTTGGCTTATTAACTTCTTAATAACATATTGTTAAGCATTCTTATGTTTATTCGCGGTCTCAGAACAAAAATTGCCTTCAACATTGCCATCCTTTTTTTTGTGGCCATGCTGTTAATCAATGTTGTCACGGTGATGACCGCCAAGCGTGACATCATCCGCAATGAGGCATCCAAAGGCCATTTCATATTATCGACCCTCGAGGCTGATCTGCTTAAAAGTTTGAAATTCGGCACGGATTCAACGCCAAACAGCTCCAGAGCCCAGGTCTTTCATTTGCTAACCGAAGCCGGTGTCTCCAATGCATTAGTCCTGGGTAAAAATAATGACACGATTTATTTTGGGAACACGCCTACGTCTTTGAAAGACGAGCTGATGAAGCGCTGCCGCAAAGTGATGCAATCTGAAAAGCAGGAAACCAATTTTTTCGGGACCACCTGGGGGGTTTTTTGGAAGCAGCGGCGCAACCTCATTATTTCAACACCCCTGCTGAAAAACGGACATGCTTTAGCCAGTGCCAGCATCGTTCTGCCGCTTGAAGGGATTTACAAGACCCTGCGGCACTCCCAGAAGATGCTGTTTATCTTTTTGTTTATTAATACGGCGATTTTGACGTTTATTGGTATTTATCGCCTCTCCAAAGTTTATTTTCAGCCACTGGCCCGACTGGCACGCCGTGCTGAAGATTACCGCGAAGATGATGAGATGCTTTTTTCAGTGCGCAAGGAAGACAATGAGCTGCATAAATTATCCGGCTCCTTAAACAGCATGCTGCGTCGCATATCCGCCGACAGGGAAAAACTGCGATCGACCGTCAATTCCCTTGAGAGGGCCAATCTGGAACTGAAAAGGGCCCAGGAAGAAATCATTCGCGCGGAAAAGCTGGCATCGGTGGGAAGGCTGTCCGCCGGTATTGCCCATGAAATCGGCAATCCGATCGGGATTGTCATGGGCTATCTCGAATTGCTCAAACAAAAAGACATCCCCGCTGCCGAGAAAAAAGAATACATTCATCGAACCGAGGAAGAAATCGAGCGGATCAACACCATTATCCGCCAGCTTCTTGAGATTTCACGCCCATCCAATGCAGGCTTAAGAGCCGTGTCGGTTCATGAATTAATAGACGACACCGCCCAGGTTCTAAACGTGCAACCGTTGATGTCAAATATCGAACTCGAATGTCGCCTGGAGGCTCAAAACGACAAAGTTCTGGCGGATTCGAACCAATTGCGACAGGTTTTTTTAAATTTGATTATCAATGCTGCCGATGCAATTTCTTCAGAGGGCAAAGCAGCGAACGGTAAGTTGATGATCCAAAGTTTACTGGTAGATGGCCGGCAAAAAGAACCGGAGGATAGTCAAAAATATTTAAAGATTATATTCATCGATAATGGACCGGGGATACCCGCAGAAAATATCGGTAATATTTTTGATCCGTTTTTTACGACCAAGGACCCCGGCAAGGGTACCGGCCTCGGGCTTTCGGTCAGTTTTATGATCGTCGATGGATTTGGCGGTAAAATGACCGTGAACAGTAAGGTCGGGGAAGGGACAACCCTGACGCTTTTGCTCCCTCTAATTGAAAACCAAGTTGACATCGCCGGAGATCAAAATTTATCAGATCTGGCAAAAGTAGATAAGGTTTAAAACAAAATGACATCAAAAATGTCGGAAAAACGACTTCTGGTTATCGATGATGAAGAAAACATGCGTCACATGCTCTCAAAACTGCTGGGCAAAGCCGGTTATGTTGTTGAGGCTGCTTGCGATGGGCATGAAGGGCTGAAAATGGCCCAAAGCATGGCCTACGATTTTATTCTCTGTGATATTAAGATGCCGCATATGAGCGGGATGGACTTTTTAAAATCATCTCGTGATAAAATCGGCACCACCACGGTTATTATGATGTCGGCTTACGGGACGATTGACACGGCCATTGAGGCGATGAAACTCGGTGCTTATGATTACATATCGAAACCATTTAAAACCGATGAGGTGTATCTGACTTTAAAGAAAGCCGAAGAACGTGAAAGCTTAAGACAGGAAAACTTTCAGCTTAAAGAGCGAATAAAAAAGATTGAAGGCAGTTATAATTTCGGCAGCCTGGTGGCGAAAAGCGAAACGATGCAGTCCATGTTCCGGATTGCTGCCAAGGCGGCCCAGTATAAAACCACCGTTCTTCTATTGGGTGATAGTGGAACCGGCAAGGAATTAATTGCTCGCGCAATTCATTTTGAAGGGCAGCGCTCAACCATGCCGCTGGTCCCCGTAAATTGCGGCGGAATTCCGGAAACGCTTCTTGAGAGTGAATTATTTGGCTATAAAAAGGGTGCTTTTACCGGTGCAGACAGAAATAAGAAAGGACTTTTTCAGGAAGCAGAAGGTGGAACGATTTTTCTGGATGAAATCGGCGAACTGCCGCTGTCGTTGCAGGTTAAAATTCTGAGAGTGTTACAGGAAAATGAAATCAGGATGGTGGGTGATTCAAAATCCATGAAAATTGATGTTCGCGTGATCGCGGCAACAGCCAAAGATCTCGAAGCGGAGGCCAAAAAGGGCACATTTCGCGATGATTTGTATTACCGATTAAACGTCTTATCCATAAAAATACCGCCCCTGCGAGATCGCCCAGAAGATATTCCCCTGCTGTGTGAACATTTTATAAAGCGATTCAACACAACACTGGGGAAAAACATAAAAAGTATCGCCCCCGCCGCCATGTCCCTTATGCTTGAATACAATTGGCCTGGAAACGTCAGGGAGTTGGAAAATGCGATCGAACGAGCGGCCGTACTGGCGGAAGACACCTTGCTTCTACCGGAACATTTTCCAGTAGAACTCGGACAGCGATTCGGACAAAGTCAAATGGATGAACTTTTTGACGGTCATTCACTCAAAGTCGCGCAGAAACTGATGGAGGAAAAACTGATAACAAAAGCACTGAAGAAGACCGGCGGCAATCGAACCCAGGCTGCCCGTCTGCTCGAAATTAGTCATCCGTCCCTACTCAGCAAAATCAAATCATACCATATAGATTTATAAGTGAGCGAAAATGCCTAGAGTGAACTAAAGTGCCTAAAGTTAAGGCATTCTGCCCGTCGAGAGCCTCCCGTCGAGAGCCTCTGGGTCGAACGACTGGGTCGAACGATCATTTATAAATAAGGATGGAGCGCAGCGACACTATAACTTTAGGCACTTTAGTCACTTTAGTTCACTTCTCACTTTTAAAAAATTAGTCATTTCTCAATCAATCGCCCACCTTAATAACACACTACCCCAGGTATAGCCGGCGCCAAAGGCTGCCAGGACGACCCAGTCTCCTTTTTTCAGCTTTTTATCGCGATAGGTTTCCGACATCGCCAACGGAATGGTGGCTGCCGTGGTGTTGCCGTACTTGTCGACATTGATAATCACGCGGCTTGCATCTAGGCCTATTTTTTTGGCAGCAGCATCAATAATTCGGAAATTGGCCTGATGGGGAATAAAAAACGTAATATCTTTTTCGGTTAACTTGTTTCTTTCCATAATTTTTACAGATACATCCGCCATGCCATTCACCGCATGCTTAAATATGGTCTTGCCGTCCTGCCAGAGATAGTGCAGCTTTTGATCAACGGTTTCGTGGGAGGCTGGATAGAGGCTGCCCCCGGCTTCTATCTTGAGGGATTCGGCTCCTGAGCCATCCAGATGCAGAATAAAATCTTCGATGCCCGAACTATTTCCTACGGAAGGTTCCAACAGGACTGCGCCGGCTGCGTCTCCGAACAATATACAGGTTGAGCGGTCCTCATAATTGGTTATGGCACTCATTTTGTCAGCTCCGATTACCAAAACTTTTTTATGCCGGCCGCTTTCAATAAATTGTGCGCCGGTCGCCAATGCGTATATAAAACCGGTGCAGCCGCCGTTGATATCATACCCCCAGCTGTTGGTTGCCCCCAGATTTCTTTGAATAAATGAAGCGGCTGCTGGAACCGGCATGTCCGGTGTAACCGTGGCAAGCAAGATTAAGTCCAGTTCATCGGGCGAAGTTTGAGTTTCTTTGAGAACAACTTCCGCCGCCCGGGTCGCCATATACGAGGTGCCTTTTTCTTTATCCAGTATCCGGCGTTCCTTTATTCCGGTTCGGCTGGTGATCCATTCATCATTGGTATACACGATTTTTTCCAGGTCGCTGTTTGAAAGTATTTTATCCGGCACATAGTGTCCTATTCCGGTGATAATCGCTCGCATTCAAAATCCTCCGTACGAAATTTTCAAGTCATTAATTTGAGTTAATGGATACGGTCCGTAGATGGCAAGAGCAAATGAGGCGTATGGTATGGGCCGCAATCAAATTTGCGACAAGGTGCGGCAGAAATCCTTTTCCGACATACGTAGCACAAGTTGCTATAAAAATAAACCGTTGAGAATCCTTTAGGTTCGGATATTGGTCCGCTGGCTGGGAGATAATAATTAGGCGTATTCCACGGAAAGGAATAAATGCGGTGGGCATCCGCTTGGGTTTACCCTTACAGGGCGACGGTTGCCATTTTATTTTGAATTCGGCTTTTTGCTAAACCGCCGAGCTAAAAATACCCGTTGATTTTTTTCCTTAATTTTCCTGAACATTTAAATGTGATAACCCTTCGCTCTCTAAGGATCAAGTCATCTCCAGTTGCCGGATTCCGACCTCTGCGTTGATTTTTGTCTTTTACACAAAATTTTCCAAAACCGGAGATCAATACATCTTCGTTCTTTTCCAGTGAGCCTTTAATAATTTCCAGCAAGGTTTCGATGATTTCGACTGATTTTTTCTTCGTAAAACCAAGCTCATGTACCGCGGCAACGATGTCGTTTTTGGTTAATGCCATGGTGCCTCCTCATAAAACCCTGTGCTCTTCTAAATGATTCTCAGTTGTCCTCAAACTCGCTCAAAGCAAAGTGGCAAATCGATTTTAAATAAATTAAGCACAGGATATTTTGTAAATGCCGTATGAACTCTTTCTCCCCCAGGTTCTAAGTGCTTCCTGTGCTGCTCATATCTGCTGAATTAAGGTTCTCCCCGGCATCTTCCTTATTTTCGGGTTCCGCTTCTTTTTTTGGCGTTAATGCATCAACTTTTTGCATAATGTTTCTAACGCCCTTCATAATTTTATCAATTTCAGTTTTTATTTGCGCATCGTCACTATCGTTCATTCAGTGGTCTCCAAAGAAATTTTTGCAAAATGAATTCGTTTTTTGTTTGGCGATTTAAGCTATTTCGGCTATCATAAATGAGACCGCATTTGATCCGCGCGGTGCAGACTGCTTTTAATAAGCGATTTATAAATATTAAGCTTATACGCACCGACATCATATGTCAAGATGCGAATTAATTAAATAATGATGATTCAAAAACTAATCCGCGCCCGATTTTTTTATAAAATCTGAATCTAATTCAATTTTTTAGGTAATTTTAACCTGGCTAATTGTTTAATATCAAATGCTTTATTCACACGCCCAGTTTTGGGCTCAAATCGGCAAATAAGAAAATCAAATCGTGTTTAAAAAGATTACGGGATTAAGGAACTCGGGTTGCATAATAAAAAGGGCTCCCGGGGGAAAACCAGGAAGCCCTTACTGCAAACATGGAGCCACCGTGCGGACTTGAACCGCAGACCTGAGCATTACGAATGCCCTGCTCTACCAGCTGAGCTACGGTGGCGCAAACTCAGTTTGATTTCAAACCAAACGTGATGCGGTTGGTCGTTTCATTACTTTGTTTATGTCTCTAAATCAAGCAATAAATTCACTTAAACCCCTGATGGATCAGATAGCGATCCAAAGCCAAACCGTCGAATTTGCGGGTTTGAGCGGATCCGATCAGGCGCTGTTGATCTCAAGAATCTACCATCAACTTCACGTTCCCATTTTAGTGGTTGCGCCTACCATCAAGCAGGCCCGGCGCTTTCTGGAAGATCTGCGATTTTTCAATCATGGCGCCGGCGCCGCACTGTTTTTATTTCCGCCTTATAATATTTTACCGTATAAATTTCTTTCCTATCACAGCGAAACCGCAGCCCAGCGAATTTGCACGCTTTATCAAACAATTGAGTTCAACACCCCTCCGATCGTGGTTACATCGATAGATGCTTTACTGCAGAAGGTTATTCCAAAACAGGAAATCATTGATTATGCTGAACTGATCGTTGCCGAGGAGGAAATCGAAAGAGACGGATTCATTGAAAAGCTGGTGGCCGGGGGCTATGAGCACGCTTCTATTGTTGAAGAGCCGGGGGATTTTTGTGTGAGAGGAGGGATCGTCGATATTTACTGCCCTCTTTACGCAGATCCCATCCGAATCGAGTTCTTTGGTGATACGGTTGAGTCCATCAGATTTTTTTCTGCCGGCAGCCAGCGCACGCTTACCCCTATCGATGAAGCTGTTGTCCTTCCCGCCCGCGAAATGGTTTTAAACAAGATGATGGTGCCGCAAATCATCAACGGGATAAGGTCGCGGGCAGCGGAGCTTGAAATTCCGGTGAGCGAAATTAGAAAAATTGTCGATCCAATCAAAAACGGTCAGGGCTTTCCAGGAATTGAGAGCCTCATACCCCTGATTTACCCGGATCTTGATAATGTGTTTGACTACCTGCTCCCAAATACCCTGATTGTATCTACCCCAATTGAAGACCTGGAAAGGGCGGCAGCGGAATCTGAAAACCGGATCGCAAAGAATTTTGAAACATCATGTCAAACCCAAAAACTTTGCGTGGATCCTTCACAGCTGTATCTAAGCTGGTCGCAGGTTGAAGCGATGATTCTACAAAAAAATCCGTTAATTTTTAAACAGCTTGAAGTCCAACAGGGGGGGGGGGACGCGCTGAATCGCCCGGATACGATGCAGTTTAAGGCTGTTGTCGAAAACAATACGGGCATCAGTTTGCGCCTCAAAAATTACCAAGAGAAAGAAAATCTTCTTAAACCGCTGGCCGATTGGATTGATAAAAAAAGGCAAGCCGGATTGACCACTTTCATTGTGTGCCGAACCAAAACTCAGGCCGAAAGATTAAAGTCACTGCTTACCCCTTATGGCCTCCAGTTTAAATTAACGCAGACTTTTTCGGATGCGAAAATCGAGTCGAATACGGTCTACCTGTGTCTTGGGCAGATCTCATCGGGTTTTGTCTGGGCGGCGGAGTCTTTGGCCATTATTACGGAAGCCGAAATTTTCGGATTAAGACCGCGCCCCAGAAAACCGTCCCGTTCCAGACCGCCATCTGAATTGCTGGATCTGCAGGATCTCAAAAAGGATGATCTGATCGTACATATTGAACATGGTATCGGGCGCTATGATGGACTGATGAAATTGAAAGTGGACGGCCTTACAAATGATTTTCTGGTGCTTCTGTATAAAGATGGCGACAAGCTCTATCTTCCGGTTGACCGGATGAGCATGGTTCAGAAATATATGGGGGTGGAAGGAATTGAAGCGGTCATTGATAAAATGGGCGGAACCTCCTGGAAGCGGGTAAAAGACAGGGTCAAACGATCTGCGCAGAAGATTGCCGGCGAACTTCTAAAACTGTATGCCAAACGAAAATTTGATAAAGGCTATGCCTTTGGCTCCATCGACAGCAATTTGCGCGATTTCGAAACAGGTTTTGAATATGAAGAGACACCCGATCAGATCAAGGCCATAGACGACGTACTCGATGATATGTATGAGAAAACGCCGATGGAACGCCTGGTGTGCGGGGATGTTGGATATGGTAAAACGGAGGTGGCTCTGCGGGCCTCATTTCTGGCGGTAAATAACAATAAACAGGTTGCGGTTCTGGTGCCCACGACGATACTGGCCGAACAACATTATGCTACCTTTTGCAAACGTTATGAACGTAATCCCATAAATATCGCATGTCTCAGCCGATTCCGTTCGGTACGGAAGCAAAGGCAGATCCTAGCAGACCTTGAAGCCGGCAGGCTGGATATCGTCATCGGAACCCATCGGCTCCTGCAGAAAGATATCGCTTTTAAGGACCTGGGGTTGTTAATTCTCGATGAAGAACAACGTTTTGGCGTAAAACATAAGGAGAAGCTTAAGAATTTAAAACACAATGTGGATGTACTGGCACTGACAGCGACGCCTATTCCTCGAACGCTGCATATGTCCTTAGTGGGTATGCGCGACATTAGCATCATTTCTACACCGCCGGAGTTTCGACAATCCATTATCACCTATATTTCTGAGTTTGATGAGGCTTTAATTTCAGAAGCGATTCGAAAAGAGTTGAGCCGGCAGGGGCAAATCTTCTTTGTTCACAATAATATCCGGACAATTTCGAAAATAGCCGGGAAACTGCAGCATTTGGTACCTGAAGTCCGATTGGATATCGCCCATGGCCGCATGGAGGAAAATGCGCTCGAGCAAGTCATGTATCGTTTCTTGAATAAAGAATTCGATATGCTCGTATGCACAACCATCATCGAGTCGGGTCTGGATATCCCCTCGGCCAATACCATCATTGTCAACCACGCTGATCGTTTTGGTCTGGCACAAATGTATCAGCTACGCGGACGGGTGGGCCGCGCAGATGAGCAGGCATACGCGTACCTGATTATCCCCCATGAGAGTTTGCTGACAAAAGATGCCCAGAAACGTTTAAAGGTTCTTATGGAGCACAGCGATTTGGGTTCGGGTTTTCAGATCGCGATGAATGATTTAAAGATCCGAGGCGGAGGCACTATCCTGGGAGCCTCTCAATCCGGCCATATAGCTGCGGTCGGATACGATATGTTTTTAAAATTAATGGAAAATGCGATCGCCGAATTAAAGGGCGAAGCGCCATTGGAACCGCTGGAGCCTGAAATCAACGTCCGCATTTCTGCCTTTTTATCAGAATCCTATATTCCGGATATTGACCAGCGGATGGCGGCTTACCGGCGATTGGCCAAAATGACGGAACTCGAAGAGATCGGTGATTTTAAAACGGAGTTAATCGATCGTTACGGTGAATTGCCAAAGGAGGCGAGCAACCTGCTTTTTAAAATAGTGCTAAAAATTTTATCAAGAAAAGCCGGCATCTCCAGGCTGGATTTAAAAGGGGAACAACTGCTTCTCCACTATTCAGATGCCCATATGAAAAACTCCGAGTCACTTGTGGATTTGATTCTATCCGCCCCTGAACGTTTCAAGCTTAAGACGGGTCACATATTGGAAGTTAAATTAACGGGTTATCGTGGAGACAGTCATTTCAGTCGCGCTAAAAATATATTGAAAGAAATTATACAACGTGTTAACAATTAAAGGTTAATACCTGGATCTTGCCCCGCTTCGCGGGATGAAGCGTCTAATTTTATGATACCAAGGGGCTCCGCTTGCAGATGAAAGCCTCCGACTCGTGCAAAATTCAGGTAATCAAAGGTATCAAAAACTGCTGTTGGGGTGTCGATGACAAGGTTTTTTTCTTTAATAAATGGGTTGATTGGATCGCTGCTGCTCCTTTATGTGTTTGCGGGCTGTATGAATTCAGGATCAAATCCGGATGATGAACATTTAATTCGCGTCAGTGACCGGGTTTTAACTGTTCTGGAATTTAATCAAGCTTTTGAAATTTCCAAAACGGCTTATCCACATAACCTTCGGAATGAACCCGATAATTTCAAAAACGCGCAACTTCGTCTTTTAAATCAGCTGATGGTTGAAATGATTATCCTTGAAAGGGCTGCGGAGCTGGGTCTTAATGTTTCGGATGAGGAGCTTGAAAAGGCGGTTGGCGACATTAAAAGCGACTATCCTGAAGATACTTTTGAGAAAACGCTGATTGAGTTTGCCGTGTCTTATGAATCATGGGAAGCGCGATTAAGAAATCGATTGCTGATGGGAAAAGTGATTGACAGCGAACTTAAGAATCAAATTGCCATCACCTCGGAGGATATTGCCAAGTATTATGAGAAGAATGTTAAACCCCAAAAGCCCGATATGGATTCGGCTACGAAGATGGAAGATATCAACGAAATGATGATTAAACACCTGCGCCAGGAGAAGACGGAAGAAGCCTATAAAAAATGGATAAAAGTGCTTAAGCAGCGTTATACAGTAGAAATCAACAGTATTCAGTGGGAAAGAATCTCAGGTTCCGATTATAGTGAAGACCAAAACCTGGATGCTTTGAATTCGACAAATAAGTAGGGGCGCTTTCTTAACCCGAAAAACTTTCCCCCTGTTTTTCATTTTGTTTACGATCAATTTGAGTGATAAAGTGGATGATGGACCATTCTATTAAAAAAAATGCCAGGTTTTTATCCCTTTTTTTGCTGTGGGGGTTTGTTTTCAGCATATGCATTTTTCCTATCAACGGCCAGGCAGCAGATGCTGTTGTTGTGGATCGGATTGTCGCCGTCGTCAATAATGACCTTATCACCCTTTTCGATCTGAATCAGACTTTTCGGCCTTATGAAGCAAACATCAAAGCGCTTGGTTACGCCCCTGAAAGAGAGCGTGAAACGCTCTTTAAATTACGAGCAGACTTACTCAATAAGCTCATAGAGAGTAAACTTACCGATCAGGTAGTCAAGAATAATAATATCGAGGTAAGTGAACAGGCAATTGATGACGCGCTTGAACGCCTAAAAGAGGCGCGTTCACTTACCGATGAAGATTTACGGGCCGGACTGACCCAGCAGGGCTTAACTTTAGAAGAATTTCGAAAAAACTTAAAACAGCAGCTACTCCGGAATAACCTGGTTAATCGTGAAATTAAATCAAAAATCGTGATTACCGAAGACGAGATCAAAGTTTACTATGATGCGCATCGCGAAAAGTATGCGGGTGAGTTGAAGTATCACATTTGGAATATATTTCTCAGGACGCCCGAGTATGCGGATGAATCCACCAAGCGCCTTGCATTGGAAAAAATGGAAGCGGTAATTACGCAGCTAAAACAAGGCCGATCATTTGAATCCCTTGCAGCTAAAGATCCGGCTTCTCCAATGGCTCCCAAAGGGGCGGACTTAGGACTATTCAAGCTGGACGAACTTTCGCCGGAACTGAAAAAGGCGGTTAGCGGCATGAAGGCCGGGGATTTTTCTCCTATTCTAAAGACCGATTTGGGGTATCAGATCATTTTTGTTCAAAAAATAGTTGAAACTGAATCAAAATCCGTGGACGCAGTTAAGTCTGAAATTCATGAAACCCTATATAACGAGGCAGTTGATAATAGATTTCAGACCTGGATTAAGGATCTTCGCAAACGATCTCATATCAAGATTATTCAATAACAGATCTATAACGCAAAAGAAGGTAATCGATTGCGGGAGCTTTCAATTTCAATTAATTTCGGAGCATTGGAGTACTGGCGTGTTACGGGTTACGAGTTGCGAGTCATGCATTGCAAAGTTTATTTTAACCCGCAACCCGCAGCGCGTAACGCGTAACCCGAAACCCGAAACCCGGAATACGAAATATTATGAAAAGCGGAAAAAATTTATTTTCATTTGGTCGCTATCTTCAGTCCATACGGCTTGAGAAGAAAATCAGTTTGGAAAAAGTTTCAGAAGAAACTCGCATCGCAATCGGGAATTTACAGCTAATCGAAAAAGAGAATTTCGAAGCGCTTCCTGCTGAAGTATTTGTAAGGGGGTTTTTGCGCGCATATGCGCGTGCTATCGGCGCCGATGGTGAAGAAGCTGTTAGGCTCTATGAAGCCCGGCTCAATATGGAGGATGAGCTATCCGGTGCCGGAAGCTTATCGGAAAGATCATCCCTAAAACCCTGGCTTGATCTGGCTTTATCGTTAGTCGTTCTGCTATGCCTGGTGGCATTGTCTCTTTATGGCGTTTCTTATTTTCAAAACCGGGTGCATTTGCCTGAAACGGCAGAAACACATGCGGTCAGCGAGAATTCAAAAGCGGTAATGCCCCAGGAAAAGCCAGTACCAAAGACTCAAAAAGATTCCACAACCAAACCTCCTGAGAAATGGGTATTGCAAATAACGGCTGTTGAAAACACATGGGTTAAGCTAATTATAGACAACAAAGATGCAAAGGAGTACAATTTAAACTCCGGCGAGCATCTGGAAGTGGAGGCCTCTGTGGGATATAACCTGCTTATCGGCAATGCCGGCGGGCTGGAGCTAAAGTTAAACGGCGAACCCATACCGATTTCGGGCAAAATTGGAGAAGTTGTAAGCATCCAACTTCCCTAAAAGCAGGGCCACAGAGCAAAATCCCTTTTTCGATACGGCGTTCTTTACTCCTTTCCGATTCTAATACTTTTATCTGATCTCGTTACAAATATGCAAACCGATCGCAACAAAATATTGGTTGAAAGTATCAAACGGCTTTTACGGCGTGGGGCCACAACGCACCTCGGTAATATTGTGAACAAAACCCATGCGGCTGACCTGTCCGTTGTATTTCATTCGTTATCGCTTATGCAGCAGCGCAAGCTTTTCGATATGATAACGGACATTGAGCAAAAGGGAATTCTGTTCAGCGAACTGGATGAGGATACTTTCTTCGACCTCATCGAAGAGATGAAACTTGAAGATATTGTCGAGACCCTGGAACAGATGCCCACCGATGATGTGGCCGATTTGCTGGGGCGCTTGCCGGAAGATAAATCCGACGCTATCTTGGAAAAGATGAAAAAGGCGGAATCGGAGGAAGTTGAAGATCTGCTTCGCTATGAAGACGACACGGCCGGCGGCATTATGGTGCCCGATTTTATCGCCCTGGCAGAGGATGTGACGGCGAAAGATGCCATCGAATCATTGCAAAAAGAACATTCCGAAGTTGAGATGCCCTTTTATCTCTATGTGGTTGATGATTATGGCAAGCTGGTCGGCGTGAGTTCCCTGCGGCAGTTGGTGCTCGTACCTCCTGATACCCCGCTTAAAGAATTTATGGCAACAGACGTTTTTTCTGTCCAGACGAGCATGGACCAGGAGGAGGTGGCAAAAATAGTCGCCCGTTATGATATCCTGGCGGTGCCGGTCGTAGACCAGTCCAACCGATTGGTGGGTATTGTGACCGTTGATGATGTTATTGACATATTTAGGCGTGAGGCCACCGAGGACATATTGAAGATGGCCGGAGTGGGCGAAGAATTTGTCGAAACCAAATCGGTGTTGAAAAGCACCCGTACCCGGTTGCCCTGGCTTTTTGCGAGTTGTGTGGGCGGGATATTCGCCATCCTCATCATCGGTAAATATGAGGGAACGCTGCATAAAATAGGCGCTCTGGCAGCCTTTATTCCAGTGATCATGGGAATGGGGGGCAACATCGGCACCCAATCTTCCACGATTGTCGTTCGCGGTCTCGCAACGGGTCGTATTCATATCCGGGATCTGTGGTCGGTGGTCTTCAAGGAGCTTTCGATCGGTTTTATTCTGGGCCTGGTCTACGGCCTTTTGATCGGCAGTGTGGCGCAAGTGAGCTATAGGATGGAGGTGCTCGCGATTTCGGTGTGCTTTGCAGTAATCAGTTCGATGTCTATAGCCGCACTGATCGGGTCGCTGGTCCCGATGGGTTTTGCCCGGATAAATATCGATCCCGCAGTGGCAACAGGTCCCTTTGTTACCACAGCGATTGATATCATTAGTGTATCTTTTTATTTCATGATTGCCACCGCTCTTCTTGGTCTATGATTCCATGTCAGTATTTTCCACGCCTGCGATCTTACTCCACAGACTCGATTATGGAGATTTTGATCTGATCCTGACGTTTTTATCCTTGGAACGGGGCAAAATTACGTTGATTGCCAAATCCGCAAAAAAAAGTACAAAACGCTTTGCGGGAATTTTGGAGCTTTTTTCGCTTATAGAAGTGGTGGGTAGTACCGGCAGAGGTCGTGGTCTTCCTGTTTTGCAGGAGGCCAAATTGGATTCCCCTTTTAGCACGATTCGGGACGATATAAACAAAACCGCCTACGCCAGTTATTGGTGCGAGTTGATCAATAAATGGGTGGAGGAAAATAGGAAGCAGGCCCAACTGTACCATCTTTTGCGGCATGTTCTGGGTCAACTTGACAGCGGTGCAGCTACGGCCGCAGAATTAAGCATTTTATTTCAGATGAGGCTGCTGAACCTATCCGGCCACAGCCCCAATTTAAGGCAATGTGCCCACTGTCAAAAACAATTGGAATCGATCCAGCCCAACCGGGTTGTCTTTGACATTTCAAAGGGCGGGATTTTATGTGATACGTGTTCCGCAGGCGCCGGCGGTCGCATCCGGCTGTCAAAGGGGACGATTAAACAATTTAATTGGATTAAAAGTGGGGATCTCGAGAAGGCGTGCAGGATGCGATTTGGCTCTCAGGCGTTAGAAGAGGGACTTGAATTCCTGGAAGCGTTTATACCGTATGTTATGGGAATACAGCCCCGCAGTCTTAAGTTTTTGAAACAGATTCGAAAGTAAATGGATTGCGGATTACACCGTACGACTAAAAATGATCGTCCTCGTCCTCGAGAGTCGCAAGGCGAAGAAGTATGATTGGACAGAATTCGAGTACGAGTACGAGGACGACGACGAGTACGATTCGGGGGATAAATTATCGTCCTCGTACTCGAGATTCGCAGGCTGAAGAATAATCATTGGACGACATCCGAGTACGAGAACGACGACGAGTACGATTTGGAGCTATGATGGCGAACAAATTCCAACAAATCCTTGAAGAAAACCCGATTGAAGCATCAGCACCGTGCCGAATTGATATGGGGGGTACGCTGGACATTCGAACCTTTTATTATCCGCTGCGGCATCTGTCGCCCTGCACGTTTAATATTGCCGTGGACCTTAGAACCCGTGTTCGTCTTTTGCCGTTTCATGATGACCTGATTAAAATTTCTTCGAAAGGATTTGAAAGTGCCGAATTTCCCATAAACCGGGCTCCGTTTGACCATCCCTTGGGCTTGATGTTTGCGATTGCAGTTTACTTCAATGCCAGGAATATTCACGTCCAAATTGAATCTCAATCACCACCGCGCGGTGCCATGGGAGGCTCGTCGGCGGCGGCTGTTGCGCTGATTGCCGCATTTTCAAAATTGATGCAGCAATCGGCTTCAAAAAAGCCGCTGACGCGTCCTCAAACTGCCATTCTGGCGCATGGACTGGAGGAAAGCGTGGCAGGGGTTCCCTGTGGCTTTCAGGATCAACTGGCTGCCATATATGGAGGTGTAAATGCCTGGATCTGGCCGGTCAGCGTTGAAAAGCCTCAATTCAGAAAAAAGATGGTGCTGCCCAAAAAATTGCATAAGGATTTTGAACGCCACCTGCTTTTGGCCTATTGCGGAAAGCCGCATGAATCCAGAGATATCAACAGCCGTTGGGTTCAACAGTTTCTATCCGGAAAGTTTCGGGATTTTTGGTCTGAAATCGTTGCGTGTACCCGGCAGTTTGTGGACGCCGTATCTGACCGAAATTACATACAGGCCGCGGCATTGATGAACACGGAAACGGGAATTCGAAAAAAAATGACACCGGATGTGCTAAATGAGATTGGGGACCAATTGGTCGAGGCCGCCGTAGCGGGTAATTGCGGTGCCAGATTCACCGGGGCCGGGGGCGGAGGATGTATATGGGCACTGGGGGAAGTTAAACATATTGACAGGCTAAAACCCGTATGGGAAGACATACTTTCGACCGAAAATGAGGGTCAACTGCTGGACGTGAAAATTGATTCGCAAGGACTGGTGGTTGTCTGATTGTCAGATGTCAATCGCCGGGTTCAAAGGTTCAACGTTCAAAGGTTCAGAGGTTAAATAACAGAAGACAGAGGGCAGATGGCATAGTTAAATAGTTGATTAGTTGAATCGTCAATTCGTCAAAGGATTCCATCCATTTTAAACTATTTGACCATTCGACCAATTAACGAATCAACCAAATTCAACGACCAGCAGCCAGAATCTCTGGACCCTGAACCCCAGAACCTTTGAACGCTGAACCCTGAACCTCTGAACCCCATGGGAAAGAAAAAGGAACCCACCATGTACTTTCAGGATTTAATTTTAGAACTGCACAAATTTTGGGCGCGCAAGGGCTGTGTGTTGGTACAACCCTATGACTTGGAAGTCGGCGCCGGAACATTTCACCCGGCCACGCTCCTAAAGGCGTTAGGTCCGGAACCCTGGAATGTTGCTTATGTTCAACCTTCCCGGAGACCGACCGATGGTCGTTACGGGGATAATCCGAATCGGCTACAGCATTACTACCAGTATCAGGTCCTATTGAAACCGTCTCCTTTTGATGTTCAAAATCAGTACCTTCAGAGCATGAAGGTTTTAGGCGTCGATCCCCTCGATCATGATATCCGCTTTGTGGAAGATGATTGGGAATCGCCCACCCTGGGTGCTTCCGGCTTGGGATGGGAAGTCTGGCTGGATGGAATGGAGATCACTCAGTTCACCTACTTTCAGATGGCCGGAAGTATAGAGTTGCATCCGATATCGGTCGAGCTAACTTACGGTCTGGAAAGAATTGCCATGTATCTTCAAGGTGTCGATAACGTTTATGATTTGCAATGGAATGATGGAATCAAATACGGGGATATACATCACCAACAGGAAGTCGAACAGTCGACCTATAATTTTGAAAAAGCCGATGTACCCGTTTTATTCGAATTGTTCAAAAAATACGAGGCGGAGTCTGTACGCCAAATTGAAAACGGCCTGGTTTTACCGACCTATGAGTATTGCCTGAAATGTTCCCATACCTTTAATCTCCTCGATGCGCGGGGAGCCATCAGTGTTACTGAAAGGACCGGCTATATTGCCCGAATCCGAAATCTTGCCCGGCTTAGCGCAGAGGCATATTTGAAACAGCGTGAAGATATGGGTTATCCGTTGCTCAAAAAATAATAATAGTTACGTGACGCGGGTTCCGCGTCGCGGGTTGTTGATCGGTTTTTTTCCTAACCCGTAACCCGCAACGCGCAACGCGCAACGCAGACCTGAGGTGAATATGGATACGTTATTGCTTGAAATTGGCACTGAGGAAATCCCGGCAGGGTACATTAAGCCTGCTTTAAGATCGCTGGCGGCAACATTGCAGAAAGAAATGACCGCCGCCCGGATTGAGCACGGCCCTGCAATGATATACGGGACCCCCAGGCGACTTGCAGTTAAAATTGAAAAGGTTGCTGCCAAACAGCGGCCTTTAAAAATAGAACTTACCGGTCCTCCGGTGAGGATCGGCCTTGATGCGTCGGGTAAACCAACAACGGCGGCTATGAAGTTTGCTGAAAAGGCCGGCGTTAAAGTTGATAAGCTGACAACTAAAGAGACCCAGAAGGGTACCTATTTGTGCGCGCTAAAGCAGGAGCGAGGCCTGGCGACCCGGACGTTGCTAAAAGACATCCTGCCAAAGGCGGTATTGGCAACTCCGTTTCCCAAAACCATGCGCTGGGCGGATCTGGATATTGCGTTTGCAAGACCGATTCAGTCCATCCTGGCACTGCTGGGTTCCAAGGTTATTCAATTTAAGCTGGGAAACATAAATACCGGCCGTTATTCACATGGACATTTTTTTATGCATCCCGGGAAAATAAAAATTGATTCTGCCGATGATTATATCAAAAACTTAACGGGCGCTCAGGTTGTCGTCGATCTCGATCTTCGTCGCAAAGCGGTTGAACACGAAATCACAAAAGCCGCCAGGGAAGTCGGCGGAAGCATTTTGCCCGACGAGGAACTGGTAGACATCGTTAACAACCTGGTTGAGTATCCGGTGGCTGTGGTGGGGAAATTTGATGACATATTCCTCGAGCTCCCCGATGAGGTTTTGATTACCGCCATGCGGGAACATCAGAAATATTTTGCTGTTATTAATAAATCCAAAAAGCTTTTGCCGCATTTTATTGCCGTCAATAATACCATCGCCAGAGATATGAAACTGGTGGCCAAAGGCCATGAACGTGTGCTGCGGGCACGTCTGGCCGATGCCCAATTTTTTTACCAAAGTGATTTGGATGTCTCCAATGATACGCGCGTCGAAAAGCTGAAAGGTGTTTTATTCCAGGCTCAGTTGGGTACCATGTTTGACAAAACGCAACGTGTAGCCAAAATCGGCAAATTCATCGCCAAGGTGGTGGATATCGGGTTGTTCGGGCAAAAACAGGAAAACGAGCTCAAATCCCAGGTTTCACGGGCGGCTAAATTATGCAAAACGGACCTCGTCAGCCATGTAGTGGGGGAGTTTCCGAAACTGCAGGGCGTAATGGGAAGAGTTTATGCGGAGATTGCCGGCGAGCTCTCCACCGTATCGGCCGCTGTCGAGGAGCACTATCGACCCACATATTCCGGAGGTCCCTTGCCGGACACCGTTACGGGTTCAGTCTTAAGCATCGCCGACAAAATCGACTCCATCTGTGGGTGCTTTAGTGCCGGACTTATTCCCACCGGGGCTTCCGATCCTTATGCCCTCAGGCGGCAGGGAATCGGTATTATTCAAATTATGAACGAAAAAGGGTTTTCATTTTCGCTAAGGAAGCTGATTCGGAAAAGCCTGCAACAATTCGACCTAAAAGGATCCGATGAATTAAACACGCTAACTCAAAAGGTTTATACGTTTTTACAAAATCGCATCATTCAATTGCTGGTCGATCAAGGGTATGCCAAAGATGCCATTACAGCCGTTGTTGAAGCCTCAATCGATAATGTGCCCAATATATGGAGTCGCCTTGAAGCGCTTGAATCGCTCAAGGCCAAACCGGATTTTGAGCCCCTGGCAATCGCTTTTAAACGCGTGGGGAATATTATTAAGAAATCGGTTAAATTAGAAGAGCGCGGCAAGCCGGGTGAGGTTCAAGAAAGCCTTTTTGAACATGAGAGCGAAGCGGTGCTTTTGGCGGCCTTCAATAAAGTTGAAAAAAGGGTTTCGGAAGCCATGGAAAATGAGCTTTTTGAAAAAGCGCTTCTCGACATTGCAACGCTGCGCGGTCCGGTGGATGCATTTTTCGATGGGGTCATGGTGCTGGCGGAGGATACCAATGTGCGCCGCAATCGCCTGGCACTGCTCGGGCACATCGCCGCGTTGTTCAGCAAATTTGCCGACTTCTCTAAATTATCGGCCTGAAGAGCCAGGCTCCAAGGTTCAGAGGTTCAGGGTTCAGAGGTTCCGGCTGCTGGTCGGTGAATTTGGTTGATTGGTTAATTGGTCGAATGGTCAAATAGTTTAAAATGGATTGATTCCTTTGACGAATTTACGATTCAACTAATCAACTATTTTACTGTGCCATCTGCCCTCTGCATTCTGTTATTTAACCTGTGAACCTTTGAACGCTTAACCTTTGAACCAGGAGACTGACACGCGGTTGTTTTATGAAGCCAAAATTAGATAACAGAACAAGCCAAAGCTCCGGATTCAGTCTCGGCTCACTGACGGATGATGAGCTGTACGCGATTCACCTGGCAACCCTGGAGGTACTGCAGCAAACGGGTTTATTCGTCGAAACCCGGGAAGCGCTTGATGTTTTTGACGGTGCCGGTGCCGAAATAGATCCCAAGAATAAAATTGTAAAAATTCCGCCTTATCTGGTAGATGACGCCATTCGATCAGCTCCATCGAAAATAATTCTGGCCGGCCGCGATCCCAAAAATGACGCGGTTTTAGAGGCCGGCCGAGTCCATTTCACGAATTTCAGCGAGGGGATTGAGGTAATCGATCCTTATACCGGTGAACGCAGAACGCCAACCAAGGCGGATCTTGCCAATGCCGCCAGGGTGGTTGATTGCCTTAGTGATATTGATGTTTGTGAAAAAGCCGTAGGCGCCTGCGACGTGCCGCCGGAAACTGTACCGCTTCATAACGCTGAAGCGATGCTGGCCAACACAACCAAGCACTGCTGTGTGGGTCCCGGAGACGGTTTTTTATTAAAAAAATTGGTCAAGATGGCGGCTGCCATCGTCGGTGGTTTGCAGAAACTAAAAGAACGTCCAATCCTGTCATTCACCACCTGCCCGGTCAGTCCGCTGCAGCTCATAAAAGAATGCTGTGAAATTATCATGGCGTCTGCTCGAACCGGATCGGTGATTAACATTTTGTCTATGGCAATGGCGGGAGGTACCGCACCTGTCAGCCTCGCCGGTACATTGGTGACGCATAACGCGGAAGTATTAGGGGGAATTACCCTAAACCAGCTTGTTGCTAAAGGTGCCCCGGTAATATACGGCAGCTCGACAACAGCGATGGATTTAAAACTGGGAACCGCCTCGGTGGGTACGCCTGAATGCGCCATTATTAGTGGCGCGGTGGCTCGGCTGGCGCGTTATTATGCCCTGCCGAGTTATGTTGCCGGCGGGTAGAGCGATGCTAAAATATCTGACACGCAAATGGGCCACGAAAAAACGCTCACCGGCCTGATGGCCGCATTGGCAGGTGCCAATCTGATATATGGGCCGGGAATGCTTGAGAGCGGAATTACCTTCGATTTTGCCCAGTTGGTGCTGGACAATGAATTTGCCAGGATGATCAAGCATACCATAAGGGGTTTTCGGGTTGATAAAGAAACCCTGGCGGTAGATGTTATTAAAGAAATCGGGCCGGCAAAAAATTTCCTTGCGCATCAGCATACCTTGCGGCATATGCGAACCCAATCACAGCCGGAACTGATAGACCGTAAGGGTATCGAAGATTGGAAAGCCGCGGGCGGGACCGACATTTACCGGAGGGCCGCCGAAAAAGCAAAAAGTATTCTGGAGAGCCACAATCCCGAACCGCTCCTCAACGACGTTTCCGCGAAAATCCGGTCGATTATTGCCGAAACGGAAGATGAGCTGGGTGTAGATAAAAGGTGCTACAATGACAAATGAGCTAAAATTAAAAATGATCTAAAATGCCTAAAATTATGGTTTCGCTGCGCTCTATCTTTTATTATAAATATGATCGTTCGACCCAGTCGTTCGACCCAGAGGCTCTCGACGGGAGGCTCTCGACGGGAAGCTCTCGACGGGTAGAATTCCTCAACTTTAGGCATTTTAGCTCATTTTAGTCATTTTAGGCACTTCTAACTATAGAGCGCAGTTAGAACTTTTTTTCTCTGTCTTAGAAGATAAACCTGAGATAAGTTCTTATCTATCGTAACTTGGAGGCGAGTGCAGTCAGATGAAAGATCGGTTTCGCACAAGAATGGGCGATGGGGAGTTGGTTTCCTTGTCCACGGGCCAGGTTAAAGATGACATTCAGGCAGGAACCCGGGATGCCGCCGCAAGAGCTGACATTCCCGAGTTGACCGAAGACGATGTGCAGCAGTTATTGGATATCATAACCGAGCCGTCTCGGGTTGTCAGTGTAGCGCCGGGACAAGAGGTTATCGTGACCGATGATGGCTGTTCGATGAGCTTCTACGCGGGTCAGGATAGTGGCGGAATCGGCATTCCCATGAGCCGGTTGCAGGCGATCCTGACTTACGAAAGGGCCTGTGCCGCGGATACCACATCCCTGGGGCATAGCGATTACAGCTTCAAACCGGTCAAATCCATTATCAATTATGAGATGAATGAATATTACACTGCATCCATGCTGACGACCGCCCCTTTTTTTTATGGCGCCCAGCCAAATTTGGGGCTTTACTTTCAGCCGGATGGGCCCCACCCAAATCCGGCCGATCTGCTGCCACAGCGAAAGATCAAAGAAGCCCGGGCGACACAGGAGGCGGCCGCTGAACAGCTGCGCGAAGATTTAGTGTTTGTCGGGAAAAAACTGAACAGTGTCGGATGCGAGGGCCTTAATTTTGATACCTGTGGATCCGCCGGGGATGCTGATTTTTTAGCCGCCCTGCAGGCGATGGCCGATTTAAAAGAGGTAACCCCAAATATGCCTGTGATCATGGGAGCCTCAGGAGAATTCGTACTGGGAATGCACGGCGAACTGACCTTTAACGGAAAGCAGTTAGCCGGTATGTATCCTCACCAACAGGCCAAAGTTGCTGAAGCTGCTGGAACCCGTATTTTTGGAGTGGCGATCGGTACAAACACAACGAAATCTGTGGCGTGGAATGTCGCTAGAACCGTAACTTTTGTAAAAGCAACTGTCGCGGTTGCCAATATACCCATTCATGTTAATGTTGGGATGGGTGTCGGTGGTGTGCCCATGATGGAAACGCCCCCGATTGACAGTGTCACCCGGGCATCAAAATCGCTGGTGCAAATTGGAAAGGCGGATGGTTTGTAGATTGGTGTGGGTGATCCTTTTGGTATGCACATTGCTCACATTGTTGCTGCGGGCATGGGTGGTATCCGAACCGCCGGAGATCTGGTGGCCTGGATGCAGCTATCCCGAAAAATGAAAATAACTGAAGCAAAGCAATATGTAGCCGATAAATTGGGAATTGAAATCATCGACCTGACGAATGAAGAAATTATGCGGCAAATCAGGCAGGTGCGCGGAATCGGTGTCATTACCTCGATTGCAGGTGACCCCAAAGGGATGCGGGCCAAATTCAAGATTTCGGAATTACTAAATATTCATATTAACTCGGTTGACCTTTTTAAATCTGAGATGACCTAATTATAATGAACCTATCTCAGAAATAGCAGATCATGCCCAAGGGCAAGGCGCAAGCCGACGCAAAAGCGCAGCATACGTGCAAGTATGTGAGCATTTTAAGGAGGTTTGATGAACTCCTTAATATTCATAAAACAGGCGTGAAATCCCGCATACACCAGCGGGGCAACGCCGCCATTGGGTATTAGATGCATTTTTGAGATAGGTTGAAATTGAGTGGAGGAAGCTATGGCGTATGACCCTGAGATGGATAAGGTTTTAAAAACGTGGAAATGCAATGATACCGGATTGGTCGTTTCAATTAACCGATATGGTGCCGGTGAAGCCAAAGTTCAAATCGGCCCGCGTATTTTGTTGAAAAAGGACGGCACTGAGAGAGCGCCGGCAAAAGCGGGCCGGCTGACCATCGAAGATCTGATGTGGCTCTATGATATTATCGATGAGGTTAAGGATGAGATGACAAATCTAGCAAAACCGGCATGAATTTGAGCATTGGAGTACTGGAGTATTGATTTGTTCTTTCGTTTTTATGGGTCATAGCTCCGTTCTGAAATTATGTCGCAACAATTCAATCCGTAAGGATTTACCCAAACTGTAAATGATAACGAGCGACAGATATGGCTATTGATGATGCCATTATATTTCCCAAAAAGGGTAAACATTCACCGCAGCTGGGTCCTGTCGGTGTGATCGCCGGGACTGAAACGGATCTCAGCCTTCTGTGTAACCTGCTGGATTTTGATAAAACCAAATATCAAAAATTATTCACAAGCCGACTGTACGTCGCCGGCCGGCCAGGCGCGGATCTTTCCTTAAGCGGTCCGTTAATCGGTGCGCCGTACGCAACGATGGTGCTTGAGACCTTGATTGCCTGGGGTGTTCGCAAAATTCTTTTTTTAGGCTGGTGCGGATCCATTTCCGCAAAGGCTAAAATCGGCGATATTATTGTTCCTACATCTGCGATTATTGATGAAGGTACTTCCGGGCATTATAAAGAAGATGGTAATCGGATTTCATTTCCCTCAGAATTGATGGTCGCCAAACTCAGGGCCGGGTTGGACCAAAAAGGTTTCAAATACCATCACGGACCTGTTTGGTCCACAGATGCGATTTACCGCGAGACCCGCGCAAAGGTGGAAAATTATCAGCGCCGGGATGTTATCGGGGTTGAAATGGAGATCTCGGCATTGTTCACAGTGGCGAAGTTCCGCAATGTAGATCTGGGTGCCATGGTTGTTGTTTCGGATGAGTTGGCCTCATTCAAATGGCGTCCCGGTTTTAAAATGGATGAATTCAAACACGGTCGCAAGGCGGTCTGTACGGTCATAAGGGACATATGCCGGAAAATTTAAATCCGCAAATCGTTCAAAAAGTAGCAGTGTTAAGAAAAGCGCTTCACCGGCATAATTATCGCTATTACGTTCTGGATGACCCCGAAATTTCCGACGCCGAGTATGACCGGATGATGCTGGAACTTAAGCAGCTGGAAGAAAACTATCCGCAGCTGACCCGTCCGGATTCACCGACGACCCGGGTAGGCGCGCCTCCCCTGGAAAAATTTGATAGCGTCGCACACACGATCCCCATGCTGAGTTTAGACAACGGCTTTAATGATGAGGATATCCTCGAATTTGATGGGCGCGTAAAACGAAATCTCGATACCCAAAGCACTATTTTATACACGGCTGAACCCAAGATGGACGGGGTTGCTGTGGAACTTATATATGAAAACGGAAAGCTGGTAACTGCAGCTACCCGGGGAGATGGCCTAACCGGAGAGTTGATCACCACCAACGTCAAAACAATCAAATCGGTTCCGCTGGTGATGCAAACAGACAACCTGCGCGCCCTGCCGTCACGACTTGAAATAAGAGGGGAAGTCTTCATCGGGCTTGAGGCATTTAAAAAATTTAACAAAGAACGTCTCGAACAAGAATTGCCGCCGTTTGCCAATCCGAGAAATGCCGCCGCAGGTTCTTTACGGCAGCTGGATTCAAAAATTACCGCCACCCGTCCTCTGGAGATCTTTTTCTATGGAATCGGGGTTGTTGAAGACATTACGTTTCAATCCCATGGGGAGCTTCTTAAATCTTTGAAAAACTGGGGGTTTAGAATAAATCCGTTCATTCGCCCCACCATTGCCATAAGAGAGGTGCTGGATTATTATCGTGAACTCAGTGAAAAACGGCATCAACTCCCTTACGACATTGATGGGGTCGTGGTTAAGGTTGACGATATCTCTCTACAGCAACGTTTGGGGACGACCTCCCGAAGCCCAAGATGGGCGATAGCTTACAAGTTTAAAGCCGTTCAGGAATCGACAACCCTTGAGGCGATTGAAATTCAGGTTGGACGCACCGGGGTATTGACACCGGTGGCTCAGCTTAAGCCCGTAAATGTCGGCGGCGTTATGGTCAGCCGGGCAACGTTGCATAATGAAGATGAAATCGGGAAAAAGGATATCCGCATAGGCGATAAGGTCCTGGTGCAAAGAGCCGGTGATGTCATCCCGGAAATCGTGAAGGTCATTGCATCAAGGCGCGACGGAAGCGAGACCCAATTTAAGATGCCGGCAGCATGTCCGGTCTGTGATTCACCCGTTTTCCGCATGGAAGGTGAAGCGGCCACCCGCTGCATCAACTCAAGTTGCCGCGCCCAGGTTAAAGAGCGAATCAAGCATTTTGCCTCCAAAGGCGCCTTTGACATCGATGGGATGGGGGCTAAACTCGTCGATCAACTCGTTGAAAAAGGTTTGCTGGCCTCGTTTGCCGATCTTTTCAAACTGGATGAAGGAACCCTTGCCGGTCTAGAGAGGATGGGGGACAAATCAGCCGAAAATCTAATAAACGCCATTGAAGCCAGTAAACGGATCAGCTTCGCCAGATTTCTGTATGCACTGGGAATCCGGCATGCGGGCGAGCATGTGGCCGTGTTACTGGCGGAGAGCTTTGGAAGCCTTAAAGAATTGGCAAGTTGTTCTCAACAGGGCCTGACAGAGATCGAAGGCGTCGGCCCGGTGGTGGCCGAGAGCGTTGCCGGCTTTTTCAGGCAAGAAAACAACATGCGCACCATCCAGTCTATCCTTGATAGCGGTGTGCAAATCGTTTTTGAAGCCGGGAAGAAGACCGGACAATATGAAGGCAAAACGTTTGTGCTGACCGGGACGTTGGGTGATATGACAAGGCGCCAGGCAAAGGAGATGATCAGCGCGGCCGGGGGTAAGGTCAGTGGATCGGTGAGCCGCAGTACGGACTTTGTGGTTGCGGGCGAATCGCCGGGCTCAAAGCTCACCAAAGCCAAGGAACTGGGGGTCGCGGTGATTGATGAAGCCGGATTTAAAGCGTTATTCGGGTAAACCAGAAGGTTGTAAAGCCTGGAGACTCGCAAACCCGAAAGCTCGCAGGCAGATCTGAAAATAGCGCTTTAGCCTTCCAGACTCCCGGCATCATCGCTTGCAAACCAAATACGTGTGAGGTGTGCATGCAAAAACAAGTAAGGGCCCATGCCGTCATATCCGGACGGGTTCAGGGGGTGTTTTTTAGGGTGGAAACACAACGCGCCGCTGAAGGATTTGGGGTTTTGGGATGGGTGCGAAACAAACGGGACGGCACGGTCGAAGCTGTTTTTGAAGGCGAGCAGCAGGCGGTTGATGCTACACTTAATTGGTGCCGGCAAGGGCCGCAGATGTCCCGCGTGGATAAGGTCGATGTGAATTGGCAGGATTATACAGGAGAGTTTAAGAGCTTTGATATCACATACTAGTGTTATGCCCCACAAAAATGTTACAAAAGTCGTAATGACGATGGTTACAGGTGTCGGCGGTTTGGCCGCTGGCTTCTCGCTTCTGGCCTGTGACCATTGGTCAGCGACTGTCGATCCTTCTTGGACGAGTCCTTCTGAGGTGAGTTTTCGTCGTGAGCTTCCTGCGGGCCTGAGCCTCAGGTTCGAAGACGACCGAACTGCTCAGTGAAATCAATGCCAGAGACCAGAAGCAAGAAGCCAGTAGCCAGAGGCCTGACACCTAAAATAAAACGAATTAACCAATAACAAATAACGCCCAATTGATTGTCAAATCAATTGGGCCCATAGATACAGAACGGGCGATTTATTTTCATAATAAATCGCCCGTTGTTTTTAAATTGCTTACACGGCATCCCGTAGTTTTTTGCCGGGACGGAATTTTACCACGTTGGTGGCCTTAATTTTGAGCGGCGCGCCGGTTTGGGGATTGCGTCCTTTACGCGCTTTGCGGCGGACTTTTTGAAATGTGCCAAAACCGACCAGCGTAACTTTGCCGTCTTTTTTCTTCAGCGCTTTGGTCACGCCTTCCATAAAAGAGTTCAGTGCAGCCGCGGCTGACACCTTTGAAATATTTGCATCCTTGGCCGCCTTTTCTACCAGTTCTGCCTTTGTCATAATGCTTTACCCCCTTCTAATTTGATTTTAATGGTTCGAGTTAGTGTTAACCGATCGCCTATTTTCCTGTTTCCATATAGAATGTAAAATTCTATGTCAACAGAAATCTACATTTTACAACACTTTTTTTGAAATAGCCGCTGTTGAGCTGCTGCACGATAGGATTTGCAGGGATATATTCTCTGATTTTTTCTGAAAACCGCAACGCCGCTAATTTATCTTTCGGGTCGGTGCCGTTAAAAAAGAGCTTCAACGAATTGGGTGGCATCGAATTCCTGTAGATCTTCGATTTTTTCCCCGATGCCGATATATTTTAACGGTATTTTCAGGGTATTGCAAATGCTTATAACGATGCCGCCCTTGGCCGTGCCGTCAAGCTTGGTCAGGGCTAAGGCGGTAATGCCGATGGCGTCATTAAATAGTTGCGCCTGCGATAAGGCATTTTGACCTGTGGTTGCATCCAGAACCAGTAACACCTCATGGGGCGCATCCGGGATTTTTTTTGAAATGGCGCGTTTTATTTTTTTCAACTCTTCCATTAAATTCACTTTCGTATGCAGCCTGCCGGCGGTATCGATAAGCACCATATCGGCACCCCGCGCTGAAGCCGCCTCGACGGCATCAAATGCAACAGCCGCCGGATCCGCCATTTCTTTGTGCTTGACGATGTCGGCGTTTGCTCTTTCAGCCCATATCATTAATTGCTCGATGGCGGCTGCCCGAAACGTATCAGCCGCCGCAATTAGAACCTTTTTACCTGAAGCGGTTGCTTTGGCTGCCAGTTTTCCGATCGTTGTGGTCTTGCCGGTTCCGTTCACCCCAACGACCAGGATGACCCTGGGTGAAGACACCGATTTTTCCGGTGCCGATGCCGGGGGCTGAAGAATGGATAAAATTTCATCCTTGAGCAGAGATTTTATCTGATCCACATCGATGATCTTCGAAGATAATATTTTTTCGATAAGTCTCAACGCCGTTTCAACCCCGATGTCCGATGTAATTAAAAGTTCTTCGAGTTCCTCCAGCAAGTCATCATCCACTCTTTTTTTGCCGGCAAAAATTTTATCGAAACCACCGGAGAAGGTTTTACGGGTTTTGGATAATTGGTTTTTTAAACGCCGGAAATACCCGCCGGAGGCATTGGGTTCCGCCGGTTGATAATTTTCTTCATCGGAGGATGCTGAAACATGCGCTAATGACTGTGCGGCTTTGGGCGGCTTTTTTTGGGTCTTACGAAAAATCATTCCGATGACTTTAATTGGAGGCGTGCGCGGCTTCAAAGTTTACCGAGACAATCTTGGATACGCCCTTTTGTTCCATGGTAATTCCGAACAGGGTATCGGCAAATTCCATGCTGCGCTTATTGTGAGTGATCATAATGATTTGTGAGTTTTCACCAATAATTTTTAACAAATCATTAAATCGGTAAACATTGGCGTCATCGAGGGGCGCATCGATTTCATCCAGCAGGCAAAATGCGGCCGGTTTGATTAAGAATATTGAAAATATGAAAGCAATGGCGGACATGGCCTTTTCGCCCCCCGAAAGAAGGCTCAAACGCGTCAGCTTCTTTCCCGGGGGATGGATCATGAACTCCACACCCGTCTCCAGGGGCGCATTCGGATCTTTTAAAATAAGCTTGGCCGTGCCCCCATCAAAAAGTTTGGGGAAGACTTCATTTAATTTCTGATTGATCAAATTGAATGTTTCTAAAAAACGTTTTTGGGTGATGGCATTAATTTTCTTAATCACCTTGTGCAGATCTTCAACGGCGCAAACCAGATCATCGCGTTGTTCTTCCAGAAAATCAAATCGATCCTTTAGTTGTTCATATTCCCGGATGGCGCCCAGGTTCACATCGACGATTTTTAAAATTTTCGTATTACAGATCGCCAGTTCTTCTTCCATTGTTTCGATCGTCTTTTCTGAAGTCAGTTCGAGGCTTTCTGCGTTTTGATTGAACTCGGTTTTGAGAACGGAAAATGTGTTCCGATATTTTTCCTGGAGACGATTGGCGATGTTTTCCTGTTTGATTTTGCGCTCGGATTGCTCAAGTTCGAGCAATCGAACTTTCTCCAGCGTTTTTTCCCGCTTGCTTTTGATATCGGATATCCTGCCGTCGCTGTTTTTGAGTTCCGCATCAATGGTCTGGTAGTGCGCTTCATTGATTTTGAGTGACTGATCGAGCGTCTCCATGCCGTGATACATTTCGGAAAGCGTTTGCTCGTATTCGGCCACTTTCTGTTTCGAAATTTCTTGCTTTTGCTGTTTGGCGAGAATTTCGTGGCCGATTTGTTCAAGCCTGTTTAAGCTGTCGTTGTGAAATTCCTTGAGTCGCCTCAAACTGTTGTTGGCATTTTCCAATTTCGCATTCAGCGCGGTTAACTGTAATTGAAGATCAACGACTTTGTTATTGTATTCGTCCAGTTCCGTTGTAACCGTACTGATGGTTGCGGACATATTTGAAACTTTATTTTGAGCAGCATTGACTTCTGCCGAAAGATCCGCCAGGGCTGTATTATACTTTGTCATTTCTTCATCGATATCGCTGGCTTCCCCCTGGAGCTGTTCTTTTTCCAGGGTTATGATTTCAAGATGGCGGGTAGCATTTTTAAGCCCTTCGTTGGCCTTGACCAGCTCTTTTTCAGCCTCAATTTCATTTCTGGCGGCATTGGCTTTCTTTTCATTGAGTTTTTGCAGCTGAATTTCAAGATCGCGGGCCTCTGATTCCAGTGCGGCTTGGTCCAAACGGGCCTTTTCCAGTTTCTGCTCCAGTCCGGTACTCTGGCGACTAAGATCTTTGAGCTCCTGCTTTTTGACCAGAATGCCATTCAGTTTATCTTTGCTGCCGCCGACCAGGATACCCTGGGGTGATATGACATCACCGTTTTTAGTGACAATGGTAGTCGATGCGCCATTGCGGTTAAACATCTCAATGGCTTCAGACAAATTCTCGCTGAAAACAACATGGCCTAAAAGGGTCTTGATAATGGGCTCATAACCGGATTTGACGGTAATCTGATTTAAAAGCAGTTGTCCTGAGGCGGCCTTGTCTGCCGGTCCATTTTCGATTTGTTTAACAGCCGCAACCGGTATAAATCCACTTCGGCCGGCATTGTGAGACTGTAAATACTCGATGGCTTTAAGACCCGTTTGCTGGTCTTTAACAATAATGTACTGGAGTGCATCGCCCAGAACCGCTTCTACGGCGGTTTCATAGGTCGGATTGGCCTCGATAACATCCGCCATGAGCCCTAAAATCTTAGCTGATAGCTCCTGGCCTATTGAAGGCTCACCGGTGCCGGGGGGCTTCATGATGGCCTTGACGCCGTCGCGGTACCACTCGAAATTGTCCTCCATTTTCTTTAAGGTATTAAATTTTGATTTGACCGTGTTGCACTCCAATTCCACCGTCTGGGCCATTTTAACCTGCTGGCCGAGGGCTTTGCTTTTTTGCTCCAATCGGCCGGCGGCCGCAGAAATTTGTTCCGCCAGATCATTTATATCGCGCTTAATGCGGTCGACCTGATCACGCGCTTTATCTTCCGACCCGCGGTTCAGGGTAACTTGCTTTTTGGCCTGAGTCAGGTCTTCATCAGCTTTCATTAGGCGTTTCTGAAGGCTTTCTTTATTGTTGATGGTGGTTTGGTAGATGTTTTTATATTGAGCCTCCCGGGCCACCAGGTCCATTAGTCGCGCTTTATGGGTTTCCAGATCCTGATTGAGAGCCGCTAATTTTTCGGCAATTGTCTCCGTAGCCTCTCTTTCCTGACTGAGCTGAGTCTTTACCGTGACGATTTCGTTATTCCGCTGAGATGTTTCTTTTTCGACCTGATCAACTTCAGAAAGCATCTCATGGTTTTTTTCTTCCAGATCAATCCGGACGGTTTTAAGCTCCAGCGATTCCTGGGAAAGCCTTTCAATCTCCTTGCGCAAATGGACCAGGTCATTCTCTATACGGTCGATGTTGCGCTGGTTTTCGAATTGATTTGATTTTTGTTCGGATATCTCCTGATTTTTCTGCCAGCGTTGGAGTTTGATCTCTTCAACCGAGGCATCCAGCTTTTTTATCTCGGTGGTGTGACTGATATCCAAATCCTGCAATTCGCTTAACAGGGTATCGGTTTCTTTAATCCGGCCGCCATAGTCTTCGTAATAATGCAAGCCCAGGCATATCTCGAAGGCTTTAATCTGTTTCTGGTAGTTGTTGTAGATTTCTGCTTTGCGGGCCTGGCGTTTCAGGCTGGCCATTTGCCGTTTAATTTCCGAAATAATGTCGGTTACGCGTAACAGATTGTTTTTGGTTAATTCGATTTTGCGCAAAGCCTCTATTTTGCGGTTTTTATAGCGGGTAACGCCGGCGGCTTCCTCGACAAAAAAGCGCAGCTCGTCCGGGTCTGCATCGGTAATGGCGCCGATTTTTCCCTGCTGGATGACGGCATAAGATTTTGATCCGAGTCCGCTACCCCAGAAGACATTGTGGATGTCCTTCAGCCGGCAGGGTCGCTTGTTCAAAAAATAGGCGCTTTCTCCGGAGCGGTAGAGGCGACGGGTGAGGTTGATCTCAGTAAACTCTTTGAGCTCTTCGGGGCTGTCTCCATTTTCGTTTGACATGGTTAAAGAGACTTCAGCCATGTTCAACGGCGGTTTTCCATTGGCACCCGAGAAAATCACATCTTCCATTGCTTTGCCGCGCAGTTGTTTGACACTTTGTTCGCCCATGACCCATCTTAAGGCGTCAATGACATTGCTTTTGCCGCAGCCATTGGGCCCCACAACCGCAGAGATGCCCTGCGGAAATACAATGTTGGATTTATCATGAAAGGATTTGAATCCGGTTACTTCAAGTTTTTTTAATTTCATATACCCATATCTCCCCAGATCGGATGGCACGAATTGCCGATCTTTATTGGAGTTTTTTTAAATCATAGAAGACGAATGCCTATTTCTAAAAAAAGCCCTCAGTATGCCTGCCGGACCTTATTTTTAGGCAAATTTGGCCTGCAAGATGAAAGGAAAGTTGTCATGAATTTAACTTACAGATCATAACAGGATGCGGGCGGCTTGTAAAGAAAAAACACAAGTTAGGGTATGATTTTAGTGGTTTGGATACAAGATGTAGGGGAATTTGATATTATCAATTTCGAAATTCGAATACCGCCTGATTTTATAAAATTGGCCGAAACAAATCTGAAAATCCAATGAATCAAATTCAAAACGAAAATAATTTAAAACCATTATTTTATTTTAGACGCCTCATCCTAAGTGTTTAGAATTTTGAGATTTGATCATTCGAATTTGTTTCGTGCTTCGGATTTCGAATTTCGGATTTTGTACAATGCAAGGGTTCTATAAACCAAAATAGCAGAAGATTTTCCTTATCCTGTTTTGTAAATCAAAGTATTTGACTCAAAAATAATTTGGTGCGCTCGTGAGTGGGGTTCTTAAAAAAGTGTTCGGGCGTACCGACCTCGACGATAGCACCTTCATCCATAAAGATCACGCTATCGGCCACTTCCCGGGCAAATCCCATTTCATGGGTAACGCACACCATGGTCATGCCCTCTTTGGCCAGCGTTTTCATAACATCCAGCACCTCGCCGATCATCTCCGGGTCCAGCGCCGAGGTCGGTTCGTCAAACAGCATCACTTTGGGATCCATGGCCAGGGCGCGGGCGATGGCCACCCGCTGCTGCTGACCGCCAGACAAATTATCGGGATAGGCGTTGGATTTGTCATGGATACCGACTTTTTTTAGCAGAAAATCAGCCTTTTCTTTGGCAACTGCTCTGGAGCGTTTGCGGACCACTTTTTGGGCCAGCGCCACATTATCAAAAACGGTTTTGTGGGGGAACAGGTTGAACGATTGAAACACCATGCCAACCTCGGCCCGGACTTTGTTGATGTTGGTTTTTGAATCCAGAACATCAACACCGTCAATGAAAATATGCCCCGAGTCCGCTTTTTCCAGACGGTTCAGACATCTGAGATAGGTGCTTTTGCCTGACCCGGAGGGACCGCAAACCACCACCACCTGGCCGGCTTCAATTTTGGTGGAAACGTCTACCAGGGCCTTGACTTCATGGGGTACCCAAAACGTTTTATGAATATTGCGTACATCAATCACTGGATGGCCATCCTCTTCTCAAGACGTTGAACAAGCATAGAAAGTGTGAAGGTTAATACCAGATACAGTGCCGCGGCCAGAAAAAAAACTTCAAAGGGCTGCAAACTGACGGTAACCGCCTCCCGGGCCGCTTTGGTCAATTCGCGGATGGCAATCATTCCGAGCAAAGAAGAATCTTTGATCAGGCTGATGAACTGGCCTGCCAGGGGCGGCAATATTCTTCGCAAAGCCTGGGGCAGGATGATATAGAGCATGGATTGAGCGTAAGACATTCCCAGCGAACGCGCCGCTTCCGTTTGTCCGCGGTGGATGGATTGGATGCCGGACCTGACAATTTCGCTAACGTAAGCGCCGGCAAAACAGGCCAGCGACGCCACCCCGTACCAAAACGCCGGAAGCCGTCCCAGTCCGTAAGCGGCCAGCAGTTTGTTGATCACGGTTCCCAGAACGAAATA
>JAQYWI010000040.1 GCA_030145015.1 Desulfobacterales bacterium | reverse complement strand
TGAAAGCCTCCGACTCGTGCAAGATTCAGGTATAAAACCCCGTTAAATGGAGGATGAGGCATGCGCAATTTAATAATCGCCCTTATTTTGGTACTCATAATGGCTCCGCTGGTATCAGCGGATCCAGGCCTAATCAATGTAAAAAGTTCTCATGATGTCAAAAATACGGCGGATCGCCTGGAAAACATTTTAAAAGAAAAAGGCATGAACGTATTTCTGCGAATCAACCACGCAGAGGGCGCCCGCAAAGTGGGCCAAGAATTACGGCCAACGGAGTTGTTTATATTCGGCAATCCGAAAGTCGGAACGCCCCTGATGCAATGTGGTCAAACGGTGGCGATCGATCTTCCACAGAAAGCGCTGATCTGGCAGGATGAAACCGGACAGGTATGGCTGACCTACAATGACCCCCAATACCTGGCAACGCGTCATGGGATCGATGCCTGTAAAGCGGTTCTGGATAAGGTACAAAATGCGCTTAAAAATTTCGCAAAAGCAGCAACAAGTCCTTAAAACACGGATAACATGCATTATCGACGGCTCACCGGATCGCAAGGCAAGCAATTCATTTCTTATCCCATATAGAGCCTTAAAAAAATATTGACCACCAAAAGCGCAAATATAGACGGAATCATCATGGCTTTGGCCCTTAAATTGGGGCTGGTGATAATATCTTTCAAACTTAAATACCCCCTGCTCAGACCCAAGTAAAGACCGGATAACAGTATTATCCCCTGGATGAGGGGTATGGATTGCGGATAAAAAGGCTGGAAAGGAAAATCGGCGGTGCCCAAAATATTCCAGCCCAACCCTAAAGGATCAGACAAGACATTGAGGATATAAGCATAGTTCACCATCAGCATCGGCAAACTGAAAGCGATCCAGGCGAATATACCAATTGGAATGAGGATGTAAGCCAGCCGCAAAATAACGGTGCGGTTGTCCTCCTGACTCCCTGCAAAGCGCCTGGCCGCGCGTGCGACAAGGGCGAAAATTCCGGGAAACACACCCAGGGCTAAAATCCAAATTGAAGCCACATAAATTAGAAATGGAACGATTTGCCTGCTTTCGGTCACATTGGCCGCATCTTTAATAACGCCCCAGGGGCCCGACATGGTAACACTGAAGACAATGGCCACCACCAGCATGATGATCGCATTGAACATTTCATCATACCCTTTCAATTTCCGGTCGGAGCCGAAAGGCCGGATGAAAACACCAACGTTATCTTTGGGACAGCTCTTAATGCACTCCGTGCACAATCCGCAATAGTTGTTGCGTTTCATGGTGCCGATATACTGTTTCCAGGGACAGGCCCATCCTTCTGGTCCGCCGGCATAGCATGACTTTTCCTTGTGTTTTTTGCACGTATCAAAATCAACCGCCCTGAGCTCGGTCATCGAGGCCATGGAGTAGGTGCCTAAGAATCCGCCCACCGGACACAGGTACTGGCAAAAAACCCGGCGGCGATAAATGAGCGCAAGCAGCAGACTCATGACCAGGATAATCAGAAACAGCAACGCCGTGGCAATCGGACGGGTGATCAGAATAATACCGAAAGAGATCAGGGCCAGAAAAAGGATATTTTGCAGCCAGATGTTGTCCATTAATTTGGGCCAGTCCTTTTGCAGACCGGTGAACCGATGGTGCAGCGTTTTAAACGGCTTCTGGATATAACGAACGGCCGTAAAGCCTCTACGGCTCAGCCACTCCGCAGGTGCCGGCAGCGGGCATACCATACACCAGATTCTGCCGCCTAAGGGAACGATAATGGCCTTGAGAACAAACCACCACAGAATCCAGACGAAGATAATCGCAATGTTACGATTGCCCACCGGGCTGCCCCACAGGCTGCTGATAATGAAAAGATAAAATACGACAAAATTGGGCAGAATAATCAAAAATTGAAAACTGCGCAGCCTAAGGATTTTTTTCAGCCACGGAAATTTTTCCAGAAGATTGATGCGTCGAAAACCTGAAAAACTGGAACCGGTATCTGTTCGGAAATAGACCAGCAGGCTGAACACCAGCCAGATGGATAGGGATATAAACAAATAATAGGGATTATTCGGTTTTACGATTAGCTCGCCGGTCATAAAAGGGTGCAGGTTCCCGCAGGTTTGGGTACAGCGAAAGGTGAATTTACCGGCTTTATCCGCCTCAAATTCGACTTCAGAAACCCTGTCCCAGTCGGCCTGAGGTTTGCCGTCGTCGTCTTCCCAGGTGTACTTCAGGAAGGTCGCACCTTTTCGCATGATAAATTCAACCGGATGTCCATCCAGAAGGAAACCGTGGGTGGCATCAAGGCTTGTCGGTTTTAAAACAATCTTATCGCCCTGGTTTACAATGATCCTTGATGGGGAATAGCCGTACTTTTTAGCTTCCAGAGAAAGGGTGTGGGTACGGGTCTCGGCGGGTAACAACTGAAATAACAAGGGAATGGCCACTGCTAGGACCAGAGTCAAAATAATTAAAATCCAGGCTTTTTTTCTGTTCATCTTTTTCAAAGATAAAGGTGTCAGGTGTCGGGTTTCAGGCCCCTGGCTACTGGCCAGAAGCCAAAAGCGAGAAGCCAGCAGCTAAAACGCTGACACCCGAACACTGAAACCTGAAACCGTAGTCATTCGATTTTTGTAAATTACTTGCAGGACACAACACTAGAATCCGTTTATAGATTATAAATTTGAGCCGGCAACATAACTGTCGGTCAGGTACTCAAACAAAGCGATTGATTTTTTACCTTCCCACTCCCGCGGTCCCAAAGCTTTGCCGATTATTCTTCCGTTCTTATCGAGAATAAACGTGGTGGGTATGGAGCGGATGCCCAACCCGGCGCCGACATCTCCGGTGGTGTCTAAAAGGGTTGTGAATGTCAGCTTATGTTCCTTGTAAAATTGTTTTACCCTTGAAGATGTTTCCTGTAAATTTATCGCCACCATTACAAAATCTTTATCTTTAAACGTCTGATGTAATTTCTGCATAGACGGCATCTCGATAACACAGGCAAGACACCAGGTGGTCCAAAAATTGATAAACACAATTTTGCCCCTGAATTCGCCAAGGCTGATGGGCCGGCCGGTTGGATCTTCGAGTTTAATCTCAAGCGGGTCGGTATCCGGGGGAATTGGAAGAACACCCACATCGCTAAATAGTTGCTCCAATTTCTGGTTTTCGGTCTTTGCAAAAAGATCGATCTGCAAAAAACTAAGGCCGGCGAATCCAAAAACGACCAGCATAAGAAGTATAAAAACGGTTTTGCGGATTGTCTTCATTCTGATCATTTCTCTTTATCCAGCGCCAATTTATTGCAGGCTACAATGCAAACTTATTTAAAAACGGCAGCAGGCCGGGAATTAAAATGAGCTTATTGGTAAAAATCAGCAGGCCCAAAATAACCATGATAACACCGCTGCTCACTTCCATAAGTCGCATGTATTTCTTAATCCGGTTAAAAAATCTCCAAAATTGATTTATGCCGATAGCTGTCAATAAAAAAGGGATCCCCAGCCCCAGGGAATACATTAAGAGAAGCAAAACCCCCTGGTTTACATTTTCCAGGGTGCCGGCGTAAGTCAGAATAACCCCCAAAATTGGGCCGATACAGGGGGTCCAGCCAAAGGCAAAGGCGGCCCCGATGAGCAACGCCCCGACATACCCGAATCGCTTATTTTTAATTTGAAATCTAGCTTCCTTATATAAAAAACGGGGCCGGATGAAACCCATCATGTAAATGCCGAAAAAAATGATTACCAGTCCCGCCAATTTCGTCAGGATAGATATTTTTGACGAAATAAACGTCCCGATCCAGGTGGCAGTTGCGCCCAGCAAAATAAACACCATGGAAAATCCGATGATAAAGAAGATCGAACTGTAAAGAATAATTCGTTTTTCTTTGCTAAGAAACGGCGTGCTTCCTTCCTTTTCCCTTATCTCGCCAAATGAGACGCCGGATATAAAGGAAATATATCCCGGCACCAGGGGCAAGACACACGGAGATAAAAAAGAAATCAAACCGGCGCCAAACGCCATATAGATTGAGACATCAGGCAAATTTCATAACCTTTTGTTAAGGCTGCAATTCATGCATTGATCGGCAACCACTTTCACCCCCACCCGGCCACCCGTCAAGGGGGAGGAGTTGTGTCTTCCCTCCCCTGGTGGGAGGGATTAAGGGAGGGGGACAAAGTGGCGCTTTCCTTTTTGTTGGTCATGGATCTGTTTATTTATACAGAACACCGGGAGTCCCCCGGGTAAGATCCAGTTGAATCGTAACATCCCCATTTTCGGGTACGATAACCGCCTGTTTTTGGCTCTTTAATTTTTGATGCCAGGATTTAATGAAATATTTTCCCGGAGCAAGATCCTTTACGCCGGTTAAACCGGTTTGTTCGAGGTGGCGCGAATCCGGGATTTCAAAATGACCCTGTTTATCCGTTACGGCAAAATAAGGATTTTTCATCACGAGAATATAGGCGGCCATTTCGGCATGCACATCACAGCGCAGCTCCACGATTCCGGGTTTATCGAATACCACCGATTTGCTCTCCCCGGCCGTGTAACTTCCCAGGTTAAATTTTTTGGTACGCGACATCGAAAAAACATTATGATCCACCTTGTCATTATTCGGAAAATCAACCGTGGCGCCTACCAAAACCGGCAATACCTGCGGGACAAATTCCAGGTTGCGCTGATCCATAACGAATTTTACTTTTGAAAGATCTTCAGTGGCCGGGGGCGCCTTGCTCAGATATACCAGGATATTTTCAGGCGTACGCAGTCCTTTTACCTTTAGCGCCCCTTTAATATTTCCGGCAAACGCCGGCCCCGGCAAGCACAAAACAGTCAAAAAAACAATTGAAAATAGAATCGTATAAAACTTCCGCAAATTATTTTCCTCCTAAAACTACCAGACACTGCTGGTAATTAAGATATCCTCGACGTTCCAATTTTTTATCTTGGCCAGCGACCGGATCGCCGGACGATAGATGAGGCTAGCTTCGGCCGTGGGTTCGTCTTCAGGATCTTCGATTAAAAATTCAAATTTAAACGTTGTCGTCTTTTTAGGCCGAATGCGGGTATCTGAGACAATCCGGGTGGCTTTCCAGAAGGGCACATGCAGATTGCCTTCATCATCACCCAGTACCCGCGCGAAGGCCGCCCCCGGAAGCCCGGCATAATGGCCCGTTTTAACATTCCCCTTTCCGGTCCAATCCGGAAGTTTGCTGCCGTTTATCATTTTAAGGGGTTTTCCGCTGGAGTCCGTCGCTTTAAGCAGTAACATCACGCTGCGCATCGTCTCTCCGGTGGGTACCCAGTGACCGCCGTTGGTATTTGTGATGAAAGCTGTAATCGTCAGTTTGTTGTCGGAAACAGCTCCTTCCAGCTCCAGACCCAGGGCGGTCTTAAGCTGGATCTCGGTACCCCCGTCAAAATGATGGGGACGAATGTTTTTCGGTGACCTGAAGTTGCCCCACATATTTCGGGCGTTTTGGTCGACGACATAATTATCGTAAGGCAGCATCTCTTTGCGCCAGCTCATATGACAGTCCTGGCATTTTTTGCCTTTGTTGGTATCGCCGGCAGGAAGTTGATCCTGCCACTGCTTCCACTCCTGATAGGTGGTCTGGATGGGGATGAAGGTTTTGTCTTTCAGACCAAATGCTTTCCATTCTGCAGTTGAATAAATTTTACTGCTGTCCCAGTCTTTACCGCCCACCAGCTTTTGGGACTGACTGTGGCACAGGGAGCAAAACTGCCCCTGATCGAAGATCGGGTTATACGAGGCCGCCATTGGCGGTGCGACCACATCATCATAAGGACCAAAGACAAGAATGGAGTTGCCCTGGGCAGGCGTTTGCCTTTCATGAACGGCTGTCGTCTGGCTGGGTTTGGTCTTGTCCTTAATGACTTTTCTGACCTTGTGACAATAGTCACAGCTAATCCCGTCCCATTCTGTCGAGGGCGAGCCCAGCACGTTTTTTAAATCCTGAGAGGCCGGGATAGCGCCGGCAGCCGATGGCGCGTGGCAGGTCGTACAGTTGCCTTCGTTATTGGGGTTGTCCAGCCGGTACCCGGGTCCCACACCCGGCCGATTAAAGGCATCGGTTCCGTAATACATATTCAGCAATTTGGGATTGGAGGTGGTGTGGGCCATTTTGGATTGGTCGTAGTAGCGGGTCAGTTTTATATGACATCTGGCACAGGTCACCGGAGAAATAAAACGATAGCCGGCGCGATCATCCAGAAAGACCGGGTTTAAAAAGATGTCCCGCGTACGGCCTGAGAAATTGGCAATCTGTCCGTTGTTGAACCAGCCTTCCTTGCCGGCGGTTACGATCACGCGTTCACGCGCTGAATGCGCAGTTTGGAGTTCGTAGCGCCCCTGCCGGTCGGTGAGGGTAAAGTTTTCTGCCCCGATTATTCTGACCCTGGCGTTTTCCACCGGCCCATAGGTGGATATGACACGGCCCCGGATTACGGGACCTGTAAGTTCTTCAGCCGCTGCTTGAACGCTGCCGGGTTTTTTCAGATAAAAAACGACCAGTAAAACCGCTATTACGATGATGCCGGCAAACGGGAGTATTTTTTTAATCATCTTAAAATTTGAATAGTTCATATCAACTCGATGTCGGGCTAAATTAAATCCTGGGGTCACGGGTCAAACCGGCCGCAATAGACCTTACAGCAATCGTATCCTGGGAGGTGCCTGATGCCTATGGCGGGGAAGGAATTAAGCTGTAACCACCAGAGTACCCTGCATGTTCTGATGGATGTCGCCACAGATCGCATTGCAGGAGAAGGTAAAGGTGCCAACCTTATCGGCTTTAAACGACACGTAAACGGCCTTTCCCGGCTGAATTCCGTCAGTTAAAAAAACACCAAAGTCCTTTAAGCTGAAACCGTGAACCACGTCGCTACTCATCAGTTTTAGAACAACGACATCGTCTTTTTTAACTTCGAGTACCGGTTTTTCAACAGGTTGTCCCTGTTTTTGCCAGAAAAAAATCGCATCAACGGCCGTCGCCTCGCCGATTACCCAGCCTCGTTCGGAGTGGCCGGTAAGGGTAAGCATTTTGGCTTCGGCAGGTAGATGTTGAGATGATGCGTAATTATTATAATACGAGATGCCGAAAGGCACTCCGGCTAAAACTATCGCTAACAAAACAAGGAAGAAAAGATCCAGTTTTTTATTCCTGCTTTGCATAAAATACTCCTCACTAAGCAATTTTACCAACAGCTGGATTTGGGGCAATATTGTCCTGATTACAGCCGTCAGGGATATTGGATGTATTTGGGTCTTAAAAGAATTTCAATCTTTTGTTAACCCGGTTCTCTAAAAAATGCGTATTTTAGACGAGCATATACGCGTAATATTAATTGAGCAGTATCAGTCGACCGGATCGCTTATCTATACCGACGAGTTGGATGACCTCGTTATTCTCTGCGATGATCTCGGCCTCATAAAAGCCGCCATTATCGGTAATTTTCCCAATTTTAAGCTCGGGATTTAATCTTTTCACATAATTGGTCACGATATCCCGGGCTTGCTCCTGGGTAAGTGCCTGCTTTTGGGCTAAATATCCATTTTGATCACGCCTCTGGGGTACATAATCCCCACCGCCTGATTGACCCCAGCCACATGCATTCGCGATATCTATACCTACAAAATTGATCAGTACTGCAATGGTCAAAACCAGAGAAGCGGTAATAACGGGTTTCGTTAGTCTTATCATTTTTTTGGCCTCCTTAATTTATTTAGATAAATATCAAATTTTATTTTTTAATATGAATAGCAACGGTTGTGCCACCTGTCATAATGAACTGAAATAACATTATAACATTTTGAATTAACAGATAATTTTTATTACCTCCATTTTTAATTACAATCATTTCAAATCGGTATACACCAGAATATGGCTGCAAACTGGATAAAAAGTATCCACACGGCAGCCTATACTGGATAAAAAGTTACCAGCAACCGAGTCAACGACCACCCGCACAGCGGGTGGCTTGGATTTTACCGCCATAGGCGGTAAAAGACAGGGGCGCGAAGTGCCCCAATCGTTGCGGGTGGAACCGGGTGCGAAGCGCCCGGTTTGGAAAATCCAATTAATAATGGGGATAATCCAAAGAAATTGAAATGGGAGGATTTAACACAGCAGGGATTGGTTGAGTAAATAGATCGGAGCTTGCCCACCTGAATCTGACAAAGGAAATTGTGAAATGAACGCTCCGGGAACACGGAATTGCCCATATACATCAGAGGCAGCGGCAAAAATACCGGAATATACCTGGTGGTTTGATCTTGCCGATGAAACAATGCCGTGAAATTCATCCGGACTCTGACTGATTTCTACGCCGCAGGTACTGTTTTGCTCGGCAGGCTGGCAACCATGCGGCGCCATACCCGCTTCTGTGCCTGGGACATGAGAATGCGCCGGTTCGGTACAATTTAAACAACCGACACCACCTTTGCAACTGTCGGCCATCGCCCCGCTAAGCGGAAAACTGATGCTTATAAAAAGTACAAAGATGAAGCCGATCGCTTTTCGGGAGAACCCTTTGCGTATGTTTAATTTTACATTCATACCACACAGTAGTATATAATATTTAAAACCGTGCGTCAATCTTAAAATACAGCGGAATTGAATTTAAAATTAAATAGAAACCCATCATTCTAACGGTTGGGCTTCTATCCATCGAACGATATCCGATGAAAGGTTTTCTTCCACCCGAATTTGCCACCCGGCCAAACGAATATTATCTACTGTCTTGCGATTGATATTGGCACCCACCATCCGAACGACCATAGGATTGAAGAGATCAAATATAATTTTTAATATAAAATTCCCCGGTTGCATATGTTCAAGAAGCAAAAGTCTGCCTTCAGGTTTGCAAACCCTGCGAAGTTCTTGCAATCCTTTTACCGGATCCGGCACCGAACAAAATACAAAGGTAGCAAAAACCGTATCAAAAATATGGTCTGGAAATGCCAAATTTTGAGCGTCCATTTCCAGAAGCCTAACATCCAAAACGAGTTTTTCGGCCTTTCGGCGGGCCCTGGAAAGCATCCGAGGACTAAGATCGATTGCTGTAATATCAACATCTTGCGGATAATACGGTAGGTTTTTCCCGGTTCCCACGCCGACCTCCAGGGCTTTTGGTCCAACAATGCTCGTTCGCAGCCTTTGTCTCCATGATGCAAAGCGTATTTTCTCAACAGGCGCCTCCACAAAATCGAAAATCAAGGCCATCCGGTTGTAACGCTTGCGAGTAAGGATAAGTGAAGATTTCTTGGACATAAATAAAGCTCTTTCTGCGTTCATATATTTCTTAGGAAATATTGTTCTTAACTTACGGCCCGCCGCTCAATTGCAAGGTTGGAATTCCAAAGAGAGGATAATTGCGGTCTATGTTACCTATTCCTAGCCCTAGCTTGTTGTTGCTGCAAAAAAGCTGGGGTGCATCAAAAAAATCATTATACCCGTAAGGGGCTACATCATAATCCGCAAGGGCCATGAAAGGAAGTTTTCGTGTGTTCATCAGCTCCGCAAAATGGGGATGGGTTATGGATAGAAACTGGAAGCCTTCAGGGCCGCATCCTGTATCTGACGCAAGCGTCTTCCGCAATTGCGATACTGTCATGGCTTGAAACCTCTGGCCCGGTTGAATTTTTGCATAATAAAAACCTTTGGGCCGAAATGGTGCACCAGGCCGCAAGCGGATATCCTCCGGCTTGTTGAAATCAACATACTCACACCGCCATGTTTTATTTTTTCTGTCTTTAATAGCATATTCCCAGGCCAGCTTTCCTGAAAGGATCGGATCCGCATGTCCATGGCCGTCATCGCCAAACCCATAGAATAGAACGGATCCAATAAAGCCCTGCATTCGATCGCTATCCGTCAAAGGCGGTGGTAATGATGCCGCAAACCGCTCAAATTCTTCGCCCCTTATACCCCAGTCCATTTTATCATTGGCTCTATGCCACGCCTTTAACTGTTTTTCCATCGGGAGAACCTCATCGCTCCGAACTTCCGATTTATCCTTTGAAAATAGATTTTGAATCCAAATAAAGAGCGTCATCGTAAGTTAATCCATTTGCTTTGCATTAAAGGTAAGGATAGAAATCAACGCTATAGGATTATAGTTCGCCCCTAGATCTCAAACATCGCTTTGCCTATAGAAGGAGGTTTGAACCTTCTTAATCTCAAAGCATTGGTTACCACAGTCACAGAGGAAAGTGCCATGGCTGCGGCTGCAAAAATGGGGTTAAGCAATATCCCGAAAAATGGAAACAGAACTCCGGCTGCAACCGGTATTAAGATCGTATTGTATGCAAACGCCCAAAAAAGATTCTGTTTGATGTTGCGAATGGTGGCTTTGCTCAAAGCAATGGCCGTAACCACTCCCGTCAGGTCCCCGGCGATCAGGGTGATATCTGATGATTCCATGGCCACATCTGTGCCGGTTCCGATGGCAAACCCCACATCGGCTTGGGCTAGAGCCGGAGCATCATTAATACCATCGCCGACCATAGCGACTATTTTATTTTCTGACTGCAGTTTTTTAATCTCATCGGCCTTGCCATCCGGCAATACTTCAGCCAAAGTTCTATCGATACCAATTTGTCTGGCAATGGCACCCGCGGTGCGCCGATTGTCTCCTGTCAACATAATTACTTCAAGACCTAAATTACGCAGAGCTGCGATGGCGGCCTTTGAGCTTTCTTTTAATGTATCCGCCACGGCAATGATGCCGGCAATTTTCCCATCAACCGCAACCCACATGGGAGTCTTGCCCTCACCGGACAATACCTCCGCCCGATGTTCCAGATACTCCAGACCGATTTTTCGATCGTTCATCAACCTGGTATTTCCCAGTAACACTTTTTTCCCTTCAATAGTAGCCTCAATACCATGTCCGGGAATTGCATTAAAATCACCGGGATCTTTCAGGTCCAGGTCATCTTCCCGGGCCTTTTTCAAAATGGCTTCGCCAAGGGGGTGCTCCGAACTCTTTTCAGCCGACGCTGCCAGTCCCAATATTTCTTCGGCTCCATAGCCTTCGAGTGTTAAGACATCGGTGACAGCGGGTTCGCCTTTTGTAATCGTACCGGTCTTGTCAAGAACGATCGCATTCAGTTTATGCGCGGTCTCAAGGGCTTCGCCACCCCGGATCAGAACACCATGTTCGGCGCCCTTTCCGGTCCCGACCATTATGGACGTCGGCGTGGCCAAACCCAGGGCACACGGACAGGCAATAATCATAACCGCCACAAAATTAAGCACAGCATAGGTCAGGGCCGGCGATGGTCCGAAGAAGTACCAGATAAAAAATGTAATCGCGGCAATCCCGATAACGGCAGGTACAAAGTAACTTGCAATCACATCGACCAGCCTTGCAATCGGCGGTTTTGATCCCTGAGCTTCTTCCACCATTTTAATGATTTGAGCCAGCATCGTGTCCTTGCCGACTTTTGTGGCCTTAAATTTAAAAGTCCCCGTCTTGTTAATGGTGGCACCGACGACTTCATCACCGGTGATCTTTTCAATCGGGATGGATTCGCCGGTAACCATGGATTCATCAACTGAAGAGTGACCTTCCAGAACCACCCCGTCTACCGGGATTTTCTCTCCCGGTTTGACGATTACGGTATCGCCGATGAGAACCTGTTCAACCGGGATTTCATGCTCTTCGCCATTTACCAACACAGTTGCTGTTTTGGCCTGCAAGCCGATCAGTTTCTTTATCGCTTCGGAGGTTTGTCCTTTTGCTCTGGCTTCCAACAGCCGCCCCAGAAGGATCAGCACGATAATGGCTCCGGCCGTATCAAAATAAACCTTTGGGGCGAGGCCCTCGGATGTAAACAGGCCCGGGAAAAAAGTGGCCAGTACACTATACAGATATGCCGCTGAGGTACCCACGACAATCAATGTATTCATATCGCTGGTCCTGTGTCGGGCAGCAGCCAAAGCACCTCTGTAAAATTGCCACCCGACCCAGAATTGAACCGGCGTCTGTAATAGTAGCTGCAGGATGTAGTTGGTTTGCTGGGTTAAGGACACGATGCCCGCCAATCCCAGTTTGTCCCAGTGAACGAGGATGAAAAGCGGGGCGACTAGCAAAAGGCCGGTCAAAAACTTGTGTTTTAGCAGATTAAATTCGGCATCCCTGGCCTCTTTCTCTTGGTCGATAAACTGTCCTTCCTCCGCTTCCACCAGCGTATAACCAATGGCCTCCGTTGCTCTGGTTAGATCTTTTATTTTTACCAGGCCTTGAATATATTCTACGGTGGCTTGTTCGGTTGCAAAATTTACTGTGGCTTCAATGACGCCGGGCACCTGATTTAAAGCCGTTTGGACCCGATTAACGCATGATGCACAAGACATTCCCAAAACGGATAATATCACTTTATGAGACTGTGCCGCATAGCCCAGCTCTTCTACGGTGCCCACCAGATCTGAGGGATTCGCCTCGGAAGGATCATACTCGATCGTCGCCTTTTCCGTCGCGAAATTGACTTTGGCTTCAACCACACCCGGTACCCTGGAAAGCCCCTTTTCGATTTTGGCGACACAACTGGCGCAGCTCATGCCGCTGATGCGAAGATCTAATTTGTTCAGCATAGTCCTTTCGGATTTAACCGGTTCGGTCCGCATATCAATTACTCCTTTATTAAGGTTTCTCATTTTAATGAGGAGCAACGGACGTGCCAGAGACGGCTAATAATTGAAATAAAAATTATAAACACTTGAAATTAAACAAAAATTAATAAGTTCATATAGCAACCCGACAGGGAAAGAAGATCATATTTTTCTTTAAATATATCGTCCCTGCACAAAAATTTCACAGTTTCTCCGTGTATTTCTGCCAAAATGGATAAAAAGTATCCACCCGTCTTGATTTTAAAGAGTCTGCATATTATTCTTAACGAACGCCGCGGGATGTTAGAGGTAAAAATATTTTACGGCACACATTTTGCTGAAATAAATTCAAATTTATCAACTATCTCATTTCTAAAAAAAGATTTGTAAGATTATGAGTGCTGGCCAAGGCAAGATCTTTGCGACCGGTAGCATCATCCAGGATAAATGGGTGATCCTTGATTTTATCGGTAAAGGCGCAATGGGAGAGGTTTACCGGGCCCACCAGTTGAACCTGCAGCGGGATGTCGCCATAAAGGTAGCCTCCAGGGAATGGCTTCAGTCTATTGAAGAAGATGATGAAGAAGTTGCAACTGCTTTGCAGCGCTTCAGGCGCGAAGTCCAGGCCATGGCCCAGGTACGGCATCCCAACATTTTACAGATCTTCGACTATGGGTCCACCGTAGTCAAAAAGGGTGCCGATGAATACCCGGTTGAATTCATCATTATGGAATATATTCCAGGGGAAACACTGCGCCACACCATGTCGGAGGAAGGCTTCTATCCCGAGCACGATTTGGCAAGTGCGTGGCTGAAAGATTACTTTATGCCGGTCTTGGACGGCGTCAGAGCGATTCATGCATCGGATATGGCCCATCGTGACCTTAAACCTGAAAATATATTGATGGACGGACAGATTCCCAAAATTGCCGATTTCGGTCTGGCGCGTTCCAGTCGCCTGAAGCCTGTGACCCAGTCCATGGATGTAAAAGGCACCGCTCATTACATGTCGCCGGAACATTTTTTTGATTTCAGAAAGGCCGACCACCGGGCCGATATTTATTCGTTGGGAAAGATCTTATATGAAGCCATTGATGGAAAAATCGACAAAAAAAACCTTCCGCTGAAATCCGTATCCCTGGAAAATACCAAAACGCTATTTTTTCAAAAACTGGATGAAATCATCCGGAAAGCGACAGCCGAAAAAAAAGAAGACCGCTTTGATTCGGCAGATAAGTTATACAACGCACTATTGAATGTCATTAACGGCTTAGGCAAAGAGGCAACGATCGAAATCGCAGTAAAACCAAAGCATTTCTCGTTTCTCAACAAAGCCAAATGGATATGGACAGGAGTTGCCCTGGCGATTTTATCGGTGGCGTCCATGACCGTGTGGCATTTTATGAGCGATCCTGGAAAAAGACTTATCCAGCAAGAAATGGCCCAGAAAGCCATTAAGCACGTACCACAAACTAATCTTGATGAGCATATGACCGCTGCCGGAACGAAGCCTGATGGTTCCAAGCCAACGCTATTAACTAAAGACGGCACAACATTGCACTTGATCCCGGGCGGTACAGTTGTACTTCCTGCAAAGTCCGCCACGGAAGAACCAAAAGCAATAAAGGTTGATCCGTTCTATATGGATGAAGCACCGGTGACCAATCATCAGTATGTAGAATTTTTAAACCATAAGCGTTCACAGATTGATATAGCAAAAAGCGTGGTTCGCAGTAGCGATAAGATATGGTTGCTCCTGGGAGCCGTCAAAGAAGGCTATGAGCCCATTGTATTTCGCGACGGAGAATTCAAACTGGCCAATGCGGCCTATGCGTCATTTCCTGTCCTGCGGGTGACGGCATATGGCGCTTCCGCCTACGCTAAGTTTTACAACCGGCGTTTACCGTCGTATCCCGAGTGGATGTATGTGCAGGGAAAAGATTTAAACAATCAAAAAAATTCCAATACCCCACATTCCTCTGTAGAAGGCAAAGAATTGGAGGTCATGCACAGTTCAATGCACGGTCAAAAGGGGAATGAGTTTTCTTTTAAAGACGGCATTCAAAAAGAATTATCTCCGGTAACGAGTTTCGAACCAAACAAATATGGAATAAGGGGATTAAAGGAAGGCGTCAGTGAGTGGGGCCGCTGGAGTCTGGAAGATGTGCCTGAGCACAAAGAAATTGAATCAGAATTTGTGGTACTACCTTCAGGAGTCATTCGGCAGCCCTGGGAATCTTTCGAAAAGGTGGGTTTCCGATGTGTCCTGAGTGCCCGGAGTACCAAAAAATAACACCGATAGAATTTTCGCTAAGAGGTAATATGCTGACAAGGAAATATATAGGCTTACGATTGAGGGGGTAAAAAAATGCGATTTTTACCCTGTTTTTTTGCTGTATACATGTTTTCATCCGCCCGTTTGATAAAGGCGGATATCTCTTCTCCCTGTTTATATTGTGCTATTCCTATGCTGGCAGTAACTGACAGGCTTCCATCCTGCCGAATCAAGAAAGCATGCTTTTCAAAACCCTGTCGGATTCTTTCGGCAAAATGCACGGCCTGGTTACCTCCGGTTTCCGGTAATATAACCGCAAATTCCTCTCCGCCATAGCGATAGGCAGAATCGGTTTTCCGCAAGGATTTTAGTAAAATTTCTCCGGTCTTAGCCAGGACCTCGTCTCCGACCACGTGACCATGGGTGTCATTATATTTCTTGAAGTTGTCCAGATCCAAAATTAACAAAGACAAAGGATGCCCATAACGATTGGCTCGTTCAATTTCGTCCTGCAGTCGATTGAAAAAATACCTGGAGTTGTAAATCCCGGTTAAATCGTCGGTAATGCTCAACTTCCTGAATCTCTGTTCACTTTCCTTTAAGGCATAAGTCATTTGCCGGTTGCGCCCGAAAAAAAGACCTGATATCGCGCTAATTACAGCAAAGGCAAGACCCCAGGGCAGCATTTGAAATGAAAAGATTCTAGAAAATTCCGAAAAAATGATTGCAACAATTGAATAATCAGATTCAAGACCTGGCTGAAACATTAAGTGGGCGGTAATCATGACGCAGGGATGAATAACAAAGAAGCCTATTAACCCGCCGATCAAAGCCCACTGCCAGGTAGTTTTGGACGATATATAACTTGATGGTTTCAAATTTGACTTGTTTTTTGTCATAATAAAATTATTCAATAATTTTTATCACCAAAAGTGTGATATCATCTTCCTGTTTAACTGAATCCTGAAACTTTTTAATGGAATTGATTATGGCTTTAAGTATGCCATCCGAAGAGGACGCAGCATTTTGCCGGATAAGATCCATCAGTCGTTCTTTGCCAAACATTTTGCCCATAATATTTTGGGCTTCCCATAAACCGTCGGTCCCGATCAAAAGAATCTGTCCTTTTGACAATCCCCTAACAATATTTTCCTGATATTTGCTATCCGGATCGATCCCTAATGCGATACCTTTTCCTTTAAGCTCCTTGAACTTATCAATGTCCGGATCATAGAGGAGGGCTGGATCGTGGCCGGCTCTAACCCACCGCAGGGCTTTTTCGTCCGGGGAAATCTCTAAATAAAAAAGCGTAACAAATTGACCGGTATCGCGCATATCCTGCGTAATAAGTCGGTTTACGCGGGTGATACTATCTGCTATGCCAACGCGGGTTGTGATACTGCTTTTGATAAATGCTCTAATGGTCGCCATCAGCAATGCCGCCGAGATGCCGTGACCCGATACATCACCAACAGCAATACCGAGGCATTTCGAGTATTGACGGCGCATTTCCAGAAAATCATAAAAATCACCGCCGGTTTCATCACAATAAATGCTTTTTCCGGCAATATCGAGCCCCGGGATTTTTGGCATCTCCAACGGAAGAAGATTTTGCTGAACTTCCATGGCAACATCCAGCGCCTGCTTTATTCTAATACGGTCCTCAAGTTGAGACATCATCGTATTAAAGCTTTGGGTTAGTTCGCCAACCTCATCCTGAGTCTTTACAGACAAAGGCTTATCGAAATCGCCATCTGCAATTCTAGCGGCGGCTCTGGAAATGTCTTTAATCGAAGAAACCGTCCGACCGGTCACCAATTTGATCAATAACAGAATCAACACAATAAAGGCTGCCCCGGTGATTAAGTAATACAATCTAAAACGCACGATGGGAGACAAAATTTTCTCTCCTGGAGCAATCATCACAAGACTCCAGGGTGCCTCCTGAAGTTTATAGAATCCACTTACCTCTGCAGGAGGGTGTCCCGGACCGTGCACCGTACCGTATGATTTCGATTTTAAAGCATTTAGCGTTTGCAGTTCTACCGGATCATTATTATCAGCCAGAACTTTCCGTTCTTCAGAGACTGTACTTGAAAGTATATTTCCGTCATCATCGATCAAAAAGGCCTTGTTGCTTTGCCACCAGCCGGTTTCAATTATATCAGCAATGAGGTTGTCAAAACGAAGTATGACTTCAAAGCGACCTATAGTTTGGCCGTTTTTATCGCTGAGATCTGAAATGAGAGATACGGTCTTATGCTCAATGAGTGAATCGTAACGTGGCGGAGTAATGCTCCTCAATCTCGCTCGGTGAAACCGCCTCATGATCATGCGGTGTCTCTCTCCGACGTTGCCGGTCGTGCCGGCCATCTGACCCATCCTACCGTCCATACGACCCGTTTCACCGGTGGTGTCGGAAGTACCTGTCGGTTCGGTCTTTTTATCAAACCAGGTCAGGGTGACTCGAGAAACGCCTTCGACATTTTCTATTTTGTCGACAATCCTGCTATAAATAAGGTCCGGGTTTTGACTTTCACCAGTCATATCCAACACCTGTATCCATTCCTTGAAGTGGCTCAAACGCATATCTACGCTGTGGGCAGCTCGCTGCAGCTTCAGAACAGCAGCTTCTCTCCACTGGGCGTGTAAATTATTTCTGGCATAGATAAAGCCTACAAATCCCATTCCGATTAACAACACTGCTACGGGGAAAAGCATAAAAATTGCCAATCGCTGCTGCAGGCTTTTTGGGCGAAACATACTAAAATCCTCCTGTTTGTGTCTCAGGTAATTATATGTATAGGTCACTATCCCTATAAAAGAATACGCAATTTTTACGCCAATTCATGGAAGGGTTAAACAACACCCTATAGATTATTAATTCTCTGAGACATAGATTAACATGTGCATCTATATCGTTTTTTTAATATATAACCATTCCCAAATATCCGGAAATCACACTATCTCCTCTTTAATCAAAACACATCATGGCTCGCTTTTTCGCCTCCGATAGGCTGTTGCGATAGTATCACAATAACGATGTAACCTCAGATGGCAATATTAAACTTGGACATTTTCTACCTAACCGGATCTTTTTTAAGGGTGTGAACTGCAAAATTATTTCCCATGGCTATTTAACTAAGCCCTTTGATTTTGAAAACCTCAGGCACACAATCGAAAGCGCCGTCAGGAACAATTACACAAATCGACCCGCCACGTCTTAATCTAAAGATCCAAAAAGTCTTCCTTTCATTTATTTGCATCTGTTGCTGAAAGCACTATTCCTCGATTATCCCCTTCGGAGATTGGTTACTTAGTATCCACCCAGAACATATTTGGAGACGAAAAGTGCTCGATTATTTCGCACGTGACCATTGAGCCCATCTGGAAATCATGCATCCAATGGTAGCAATAACTTTATATTTGTATTGATATTAGAAGCTTAAATTATTTTGACTTGAATCTGGCATAACGCTTGCAATTCTTTGTTGCTAAAGATCGAGTAATAACCACTATGGAGGAAAAATAATGAACCAAACAGCCACGAAAACAAATACGGTTATTGACCCGGTATGCGGGATGTCCGTAAATCCAAGAACGACAGAGATTGAGGTCACCATTGAAGGCCAAACGTATTACTTCTGTGCGGAAGGTTGCCGCCGGACCTTCGTTAAAACCCCAGAAAAATACCTGGAACCGCGACCTGAAAAAAAGAAAGGCTGGTGGTGCCGATATACGGAACGGCTAGAAAAAGCAACCGGCGGCAAAGCAATGAAGTGCCACTGAGGCCTGAAAGTAATTTACAAACGTCTTTGGTATTTTCGAATTTCCTAAAGGGGGGAGCACTTGATGGATATTATGGCTGATTATGGTCTCTGGCAGCTCGTCATTGTGAATTCTTTGATCATCTTAATTTTTGCTTTTGGTTTCTTCCAGCCTCAGACAAAACGGGATTGGCGGACATTCGGTGCTTTTTCGGCATTCGTGGTAGCGCTCTTTACTGAAATGTATGGTTTCCCGCTCACCATTTACCTGCTCTCGGGCTGGCTTACCAGCCGATTTCCCGAAATAAATTGGTTTTCGCATGAATCGAGTCATCTTTTGCAGACCCTCCTGGGTTGGTCAGGGGATACGCATTTTAGTCCTTTGCATATCATTAGCGACATTCTGGTTCTGGGAGGATTGATACTGCTGGCGGCTTCATGGAAAGTGCTTTATAGAGCTCAGCGAAATTATGAAATTGCGCGTAGCGGCCCATACTCAAAAATCAGACACCCCCAATACACTGCATTTATTGTCATCATGGTTGGATTTTTATTGCAATGGCCGACCCTGCCAACCCTGTTGATGTTTCCGGTTCTGGTTTGGCTATACATAAGGCTGGCGCGGCGTGAAGAAAAAGAAGCACTGGCGATGTTCGGCGAACGGTATGCGCAATACGCAGAGGACACCCCCCGTTTCATTCCTGAGCTAAGATGGGAGGCGGTTTCTTAGAACCCATATCAAAAATGTCTTTTGGCCCAATATCTTTGTTGGTGCCGCGTTTCAAATCCTCGACATACAAAAGTATGCCTCCGGTTTGCGACCCACAAAGAGGATTTGATCAGGCGGGAAGTCCCGCGCAGCGGGGGAACTCGGCCCCGCCGCAATTTTGAACCAAAATCCTATTTTTGAGATGGGTTCTAGATGATTTCGGATCATAATTTAAACATGGAGTTATAAACAAGAAATGGAAAACGAGAGAAGTTCCGACATATTTTCAACGCGCACTTTAACCATTAGCGGTATGCATTGCCAATCCTGTGTGGGAAGGGTCGAGACGGCCTTGTTACGTCTATCAGGAGTTGCCGAAGCTACGGTGGATCTATCCGAACAGAAAGCAAATATACGCTTTAATTCAGCAAAGCTGAAAATAGAGGACCTGAGAGCGTCGGTTGAGGCCGAAGGATACCATATTCTTGATGAGAATATGGAAAATTCGGAGTCAACGACCACTCGCACAGCGGGTGGCTTGGATTTTACCGCCATCGGCGGTAAAAGACAGGGGCGCGAAGTGCCCCAATCGTTGCGGGTGGAACCGGGCGCCAAGCGCCCGGTTTGGAAAACCCAACTAAACAAAGAATGCTGCAGCCAGCCCTTCAAATGGTTTTCAAACCCCCGCTCATATCTATTCGGTGTAATAGCATCTTTTGCGATAGTGGGTGTGTACCTGGGAATGAACACCCTAACCTCTGACTGGTATTTTGCCAGGGTCCAGTTTGGCGAATACCGCTGGTGGATTATAACCCTTGCGGTAGGGTTGGGTATTCAGGTGACATTGTTCACGTTGTTCAGGGCTCATCTTCGTGGCCAGAAAATGAGAGGGGCGAAGTCAAGTATGGCCGCCTCGGGCGGCGTATCCGCCACTGCCATGATGGCTTGTTGCTCCCACTACCTTGCCACTGTGATACCGGCATTGGGTGTGCCGTTTCTATCAGCAACGGCAGTAGCGAGCTTGGCTGAGTATCAAACCTACTTCTTTCTGGCCGGGGTTATATCATGTCTGGTCGGAATCGGACTTATGCTTCGTATGATGGCAAAACACGGAATGATCCAGATCGGAATCTTAAAAAGTTATTTTAGTTTCGGGCTCGGTCGGGTTAGCTGATAAAGGGGGAACCTGAAATGACAGTGTTTAAGCGTTTTAAAGTTTATCACCTGGTGTCGATATTAATAGTTTTGTTTTTGGCAAACTTGGCAATTGATGCTGCCGCTTACAAGACAAAATCGAATAAACAGAATAGTGTGCGCGTCGATGTCCGTCCGGTTCAGCTTTTGCCCGGGAAACCGGCTAAATTTGAAATTCGAATGAACACCCACTCAGGAGATCTGAGTCAGGACCTGGTTGCTGCCTGTACGCTCAAAGACAACAGCGGCCGTGAATACCATCCCACCAGCTGGGACGGATCTCCGCCCGGGGGCCACCACCGCAGCGGTGTATTGGAGTTCTCTGAGTTGGGCGAAGGCGCGGAGTCAATCACTCTGGTAATTCGTGAGGTCGCTAATGTTCCGGAGAGAATTTTTAATTGGTCGATCGAACGTTAGCCCGACAATTTTAATCGTAACTAAGATGATAGGAGAACAAAAATGAAACCAACAATTTTATTAATTACCGGTGCAATGGTAATGGTCATATTTATTGCTGGTATTGTTTTTGCCGGCGGCATGGGAGGCGGTGGTATGGGTGGTGGAGGTAATGGAATGATGGGTGGCGGGCATATGAGGGGCTCCGGCCAGGGATACGCATTACCGTTCCAGGACCTATACAACCGATACATGCGATCCGATCAACCTAATTCGTATGGCCCCAAAGAAACCGAAAGGCTGAGACAGGAAATCCGGGAAAAGCGCAAAGAATTAAAGGAACTTTACAGCTCCGGGAAACCGGACAACGATCTAATCGACAAAAGGATAGATGAGCTCAGCAAACTGGAGGCCGAGCTGGACTATCGGCTTTCTAAAACTGAATATCAAAGGAGGTGATATTATGAAACGTTTTATGATTCCAAGACTCGCGCACTGCAGCCAGGGCTGCAGTCCCCGGTCCCGGGCATGACGTTAAACTGCCCATTTAATTTACCAGGGCAAATTTCAAATTTAGCATTTAACTTCCGAATTTAAGAGTTTACGAAAGGATAGGAAAACACATTATGATCAAGTGGATATTTACAAAAATAAAGCAAAATCACTTTTTGGCCATGGCCCTATGCTGCGCGATTCCGATAGTCGGAATTCTGGCGCTTTCCGCTTTCGGTGTCCTCGGGTCCTGGGCCTATATGCTTATGATTCTCATATGTCCTTTGGGCCATATTTTTATGATGCGCGGCATGCATTCTGCTCATGCAGATTCAAATACACATGCTGAAATAAAAAAGATTGAACATAACTAATTAAAAAATTCTTATCATGATTTTTAAATTAACGAATTTAGCGATATGAGCCGGGTCAATCGCATTCATGCCGGAAATATGAGATTGACTAGGAGGATTTTTCGCCATTACAAAATCCTTGGCCTTATACCACAATGTGGCTATAGTTAAAAGTTCATTAATACACTTGGCTATTTTAGATGAAATTCACCCGAAAAAATCTCATTCTATTCATCATAATGGGAATTGTGGCTTACAGTATTCCCGTGATCTCATTGTGCTCTTCTCACTGCGATACGGTTAACCCTGACATCAATTCTTCTAAAGATGCAAGTTGCTCAATTTCGTCCCATTCTTTCGTGCAATTTGGCGTTGACCTGTCAATCCTCATTATATTGCCCCTGGTCAGCCTTTTTGTGGTCATAAAAAAAATATGCATACCAACCGGATTCTTTTTTCCCCCCTTTAGACCACCTAAACCTCTCGCCTAAAAAATCAAACCAAAGGTTTTTCTGAAAATCTTAGACAAACAAAAGTAGATCGATAATCGGAAGCGTTATCCATTTTGCCGCAAGGAGTAAAAAATGAAACAGCTTTGCATGTGGTTTACTGTTTTGGCGATTTCTTTGTTAATATTTGCGTTTTGGAATCCAGGCGGGGCAGTGGAGGATCCCATCACGGCTGTCGGTGCTGTTAAATTTAATAAAGGCACCGTCGCCCCTGAATTTTTTATAGAGAACCTGGCCGGGGATCGGGTAAAGCTTGAAGACTTCCGGGGCAAAGTTGTTTTGCTCGATTTTTGGGCAACCTGGTGAACGTGGTGTCGGAAGGAGATGCCTTCCCTGGCAAAGCTGTATAATGAATTTCAAAACAAAAAATTTGTGGTTTTAGCCATCGATATTCAGGAAAAACGAGAAATTGTCAAAAAATATGTCGGGCAGGAAAAACTGCCCTTTCCGGTCCTCATGGACTTCACCGGACAGGTTGCTTTTAAATATGGCGTCCGCTCCCATCCTGCACATTACCTGATAAATGGAAACGGAGAGCTGGTTGCTTCGGTTCTGGGCGCCAGAGACTGGGCCAGCACCGAAACCCGTAATCTTATTCGTTTTCTTTTGGATCAAGACCAGGAAGGGTAAAAACGTGAAAGCAGGCAATGGGCCTAATCAGAAAGGCAAAACATTTAAATATCTCCGAGAAGAAAGAAAAACGACTGGCTATCGGGCGGCAATCCTCATCTTGCTGGCAGTATCCTCATTGTTGATCTTATTTTCGCTGAAACAAAATAATTCATATTTAAATTATTCACCCCTGAAGACCGGCCTGCCTGCACCTGATTTCACGTTCCCCGGGCTCGATGGGAAAATGGTGAGTCTCTCCGACTACCGGGGACACATTGTTCTCGTCAATGTTTGGGCGACCTGGTGTCCCCCCTGTGTCGACGAAATGCCTTCTATGCAAAGACTCTATCATGAGCTCAAAGGAGAAAATTTCGAAATCCTGGCCGTCAGCATTGACGCCCTGGGGACAAAAGCGGTTGCACCGTTTATGAAAAAATACAACCTGAGCTTTCCGGCTTTAATGGACCCGGGTGGAACCATCAAAACCCTGTATCAGACCACCGGTGTTCCGGAGAGCTTTATCGTCAATCAAGAGGGAATTCTCATTAATAAAATCATTGGCCCCAGGGACTGGGCTAGGCCTGAGATTATCGGTTTCTTTCGTGATTTGATTCAAAAGCCGTCCACGCGAAAAGACATCTGATTTCAACCGAATTGCGACAAAAACCTGGCCAACGAGCTAATTATCATAACAAGCGATACGCGCTTTTTTTAAAAGAACCGATGAATTTTATAAAAATTAACATATACCCCCTGCTTCTATTTCTGTTATTTTTTACGTTTATACCGGTCCCCGCGCTGGCCTCCAATGACGTGCTGATAGGGGATTATCAGGTTCGGATTTTTACGGAGCCTGACCCTTTGGTTGCCGGAAAAAAAGCAACCATAATTATAAAAATCCTGCGATCACAAAATAATTTGCCGGTGAGAAATGGACAAATATATTTAAGCACCGAAAATGCTTTTCAGGCTGCAAAGACAAACGACCGCGATCTTAAAATCATATCAGACTACAAAGCGGCTGTCGAAGCGGACGAATTTGGAAACTATGAGCTGAGAACAAACTTCAAGGAGACGGGTGCTTATTATATCAAAGTCGCCGTAAAAGGGCTGGGAGGAAAAATATTTAATAAGCCATTGACAGCCGGTTTTACCGTTAGGGTCGAAGCTCCTGTTAATTCGGGATTTAAGCTGTTATTCATTTTATCCACAGTCTTTATCATAACTATAGCCGGAGTTTACCTGATTTATCGCCGGAACCGGGTACCACCTGTTGAATCAATCGGTTTCAACTTTCTTGAAATTGCCTGGATTAAAGGACTTTTGCAGTCAAAATACATCCAGCCTGTCTTTCAAATTCCTTTGCTGGCTGTGTTTATTATCCTTGTAATACTAGCCTTTGTCGATATTCAAGATTCAGGCAAAAATTTATCGGTAATCGTCATATGGACCCTGTGGTGGACCGGCATCATCTTTACGTTCGTGCTTGTCGGAAGACTTTGGTGTTTCATGTGCCCGGTTGGAGCCATATCTGAATGGACCGCCAGAATTTTTAAGCCTCGGCGGCAGTTTCCACTCGCACTACAGAATGTGTGGCTTGCAAATTTGTTCTTTGTCCTGCTGACATGGCTTGACATTCAGATCGGCGTGGTGCGAAATCCGATGGTCACCGGATCACTATTGCTCGGAATTACGGCGGCGGCAGTGGGGATCGGCATGCTATTTCAAAGAAGGACTTTTTGCCGGTACCTTTGCCCCATAGGGGGTCTGATAGGTATTTACGCCATGTTTTCGGCAGTGGAACTAAGGTCTAAAGACAGTGAAATCTGCAGAAACCATAAAAGAAAGGATTGCTATCTCGGCAATAAAAGGGGGCACGGGTGTCCGATGTTTGAGACCATACCCCGGATGGACAGCAACAACGTATGCAACTTCTGTGGCGAATGTATCAAATGCTGCCCCAGAAACAATATCACGATCAGAGTCAGATCTTTTTTCAAGGATGCCTGGACATCCCGCCAAAAATCTCTCGATGAAGCGACCCTTGCTGTCGTTCTTGTAGGCGTGGCCATATTTGTAACCGGAGATATGCTGAAGCCATGGGTAGGCTGGATGAATTCTGCAATGAAATTATTTCCCGCTGATCTCCTCGGTATTCAGTATGCATACACAGTTGAAGTTATCACCAAGTCGATTCTTTATTTTTCGGTTTCACTGCTCTTGATTCCCGGATTAATTCTATTGGCTTCGGCCCTTTCGAACCGCTTCGTCGGCGAAGAAAACCATAATGGCCTTAAACAGACCTTTATTAAATTTGGCTACATGTTTATTCCGATCGGACTTTCCATGCACCTGGCACATAATACAGGCCATCTTTTGAATGAATCGGGAGGAATAATCCCTGCGGTGCAACGGGTTCTAAATAAATATACGTCATTACATGCCGGTGAACCCAACTGGAATATGGCCATATCACCCCTAATGGATCCTGTATATTTATACTGGATCCAGATGGGTCTTTTGCTAATTTTTTATGCTTTTGCATTATATGCGGGATACAGGCTGGCAATGGTTCACTATAAGGATCATGCTACCGCATTTAAGGCAGTTCTGCCGATGATCGTTGTCTCTTTTGGACTGATGGTCGTCAATGTTTATTTTCTTAATTTGCCAATGGCACCCAGGCATGTGCATTAGAAGTTGTTTCAAACACTATAGCTTCTTCGGCAGGATTTATACAACCAGCTTCTCAACGGTAACAAGTTTAATAGATTTAAGATTAAATAACCCGGAGGATAAAAATGAGTAAAAAATCAAAGAAAAAAAAGACTTCAAGAAAAAAGCAGGTGAAGTCATCAAATTCAAAAAAGCTGCGCATAATAATTTTAGCAGCTGTCCTGATTGCAGCTGGTGGTTACTTCTTTTACAACAAGAGCAATCGAACCCAGGCCGCATATAGCCCGGCTAAAACGCCAGCAGATATCGAAGCACTGAAGGGCGGAGAAACGCGAAAGACACTTTCACCGGTATTATTTGTCGGAAAAGTTGCCAGAGCATATAGCGTCGCCGGGAAAAACAGGGAATTGTTGGACAGCATTTATTGTTACTGCAACTGCAAAAAAACCATCGGGCATAAAAGCCTTTTGAGCTGTTTTGCTGACAAACACGCTGTCAATTGCGACATATGCCAGGACCAGGCTTTTTATGCTGCGTCTCGTTTAGAGGCAGGCGATGACATCGCGCAGGTAAGATTTGCCGTCGATAAAAAGTTCTGGAGACCTCTGAGATAAAAATATTAAGAGAGAGCGGTATGTAATCCGCAAATTTAAATCCCTCTTGGTTGGTTTCACCGCTAGATCACTTTTTGCGGGTGGACTGGATTTTTTCTCTCGTCTCGATATCTTTCAATTTGAAATAGCTTTCCTTTTAATTGGCTTTCAATATCACCAACATCTTTGGGACGGTTTTCGGTGTAGGGGAAAACAAATGAAACCTCTGAAAGGGATTGCAAGGTTTCGGCAATTTTCTCACTGGGCTGTCGTACTTTTTCGGATACGGTTCGTCCCTGCGCTTTCTGCAATTCAATCCAATTTAGAATTTGTGAATTTTGGGTTGCAATATGTTCAGCGAGCATTCCGGTCATGTACTGCATGGATTTGAGAACACTACCCACTTTTTCACTTTGAATCTCTTTTTCACGAGCGAGTAAGACGGCTTTTTTCATTTTTTCCCATAAGAAATAGGTTGCCACTGAAAAGAAACCATAAGTTGCTATCATGGGAATCATGGGAGCTGAAAAAATACTGCCAACAAAGTTCGAATGCAGGTTCAGGTACAGCGGCCAGGTCATCAGATAGTAGTCAAGAAACATGATGAGTAAATGAACTAATATGCCACCGGCAATAAAAGTGATGATCAATTTGCCTATGCCAAGAGCAAAAAGAGCGGGAGTGCGATTTTGAGATTTCATTTTACCTCCGTTAAAAATAGAGATGAGCTTCCGAATATTTCACTACGATCACATTGGGGGCGGGTAATATTTGAGACCGATTCCGTAATATGAATCCGCTACATCAGTTAATTCCTTGCACCATTTTACTTCGGCAATGCCGATTGTATGTATTCCTCCACAATGACAAATTCCAGTACGCAAACCCCCATGGGAACCATTCTTTACACGGATATAAATGACGCCACCAGGTTTAACCGAAAAATTCGACTCAAAATAAATCCCATCGTCACAGTGATTCATTGTTATCCCTCGATAAAAGCGGTCCGAGCTAAAAAAAGGACATGTGACGGGGACTTTATACTCACAACGCTGGCAAGCCCTTTTCTCCTTTAAAGCTTTCATTTCGATCTCTCCTATCCGCTTTAATTAATACGGATTATTTATAGCAAGAGTGGTGCCAATAGCAGAGAGGATTTCTAACTAACCAAATTTAAGAAGTTTATTACATCTGGCAGTCTGTACAAGGGCAATTTTGTTTCTGAATTGTCTCAAAAGCTGGATACGAAATATCCACTCTTTGCGAAGAACGGCTCAAAGGTGGATAAAAATTTTGCACTAGTATAAAAAGGGGTGCAAATCTGGAAGTGGATTGATTAAATCAATGTTAAGTGGGGCACATAAATCCTTGTGCAGGTGGCAAGGGATATTGGCCGGATAAAATTTTACCGGGGGTACCTTTGAGTGGGACCCCCGGTTTGTTTGAATGAGTTACATATGACCACCACCCATTCCGCCGCCGCCATCACCGGAACCACCGCCCATTCCACCGCCGCCACCGCCATCATGGCCGCCCATGCCGCCTCCGGAATCACCGTCGTGGCCGCCCATTCCGCCTCCGGAACCACCGTCATGGCCACCGCCACCATGCTGCCCCGCATTGAAGCCATGATCCCTCGAGTTGACCATCATGGTGTTCTGCATGTTATGCATTTCTTGGGCGTTGTGCCCCTGTTCTAGTGCCTGGCATACCGAATCACCGACCGCCTGCGAATGCGTTCCGAGGCGCGCCATCGTCCGCGTGGTCATAAAAGTTTGCATGGCCAAATCCTCCGCATGGACTCTGGTCATATTCCGGGTTCTTTCCTGTAAGGCCTGCATAATGCGATCGGCATCTTCATGATTCATTCCCGCTGCCATGCCCCCGGCCAGGACTGTAGCCATCTGATTTATTTTGGCTTTGTCATTTGTAAATGCTCTTGCCTGCTTCGAGGCGAAGGCATGACGGGATCGCACCTGTTCCATTGCCTGTATGACAGCCTTGGCTTGAACCTGTTTGGCCAGGCCCTCATGGGCTTTGTTCATAATCGGCTCTGTCTGCAGCCCTTGTTTCCGGGCGTTCATGAGGATAGCGTGCGCTTCCAGGACGTGTTGCTGACTGAAGTTGTTTGCCAGCATCTGCCGGGTCATTTCCATCATATTTTCAGTGTTGAAACCCTGGTTTAACATTTGCCTGGTGCTGTTTTTTACCTGCGGGGATGCTGTTTTGGGTAGCCCCTCTTCCACAGGATCTGCTGATGCTACGGCGGCACAAAAAAAGATCGCCATACAAATAATAAATACCTTCTTCATTTTAAACTCCTTTCTTCATCTATATTTTTATAAACTTAACAAACACATAAAGTTACAATCCCGGAATATATATACAGATCTGGGATCCAAAATCGTCCTGTTCCTTTAACCGGCATTCCGGCAGATAGACAGCCCCATCCACATTGTAAAAATACGTAAACTCGGTTTTAGCAGGCGTGTTGATTTGCCAGGTTCTGCTGTCTACTCGAGCGGCTTTGCGTGGTTTATAGCCATCCAGGGACGACAAAAAGTAGACACGCCTGGCATCGGGCTTCTTAAGAAAGATGCTCACCGTATCATTATTTTTCTGGTAATAATGGCTTGCACACCCGGAGAAGACCAACACAGAAATCAGCAAGACCACAAGGTATCGTTTCATGTTTTTGACTCCACTGAAATAATTGAATTTCGGCCGCCGAAATCATCGAGTTCTCGGGCCGGAACGGTTGGGTCCGCAAATCTTTTTTCACCATCAAGAATATAAGTGAATCGATGCTCACCAGATGGGAGGTTTACGGTGATATCCCAATATCCGCTGGATCCGATTCGGTTCATCGGAATCCGCTGCCAGCCGGTAAAGGTCCCTGCAATCTCTGCCTGGGTCACATCCGGCCGATAGATGACAAATCTATGTGAGGTAGCCGGGTTTTGCTGCGGATGCGAAAGGATGAAAAAGAGTACGAGCGCAGCAGCAGCGGTAGAAACCAAAAGACCCAGGGGGCGTAAACCAAAAGAAAACCGCTTTTTCTTTATTTTCACATTAAGGGGTGGGATGCGATCGACCACATCGGCGCGGATGATTTTTTCCATCCCTAAAAGCTCGATGGACTCATCTTTAAAGATCCTGTCTTCATGAACACGATCAACGAATTCGATCTTGTCATCAAGATCCAATTCATTATCAATAAACTTGCTGATCAAATAATTCATGATTCATCTCCCCTTTGGAGGATTTTTTTTAGCTTCAGGCGGGTCCGGTGAACCTTGACTTTCACATTTTCAACGCTGATATCGACGATAGCGGCAATATCCCGATATGAAAGACCGTCGCTGATCGCCAGCGCCAGAATATCTCTTTCATTTTTTTCAAGCGTTTGCATGCCGGCAATCACCTGACGATACTCCTGTTTAATCATAAGGTCATATTCCTGGCTCCCGGAGCCGTCGATGGGATCTTCCGACAGGTGGACGTTGCGTTTCCGGTTCCGGGAATGGTCAAAAAGTGCATTGCGCGCTATCGTAAACAAAAGAGACGCATTCGGCGCTTGGCCCTCATAGCGCTCAAGATAGCGGGTAAAGCTTTCCTGCATGATGTCACCGGCCAGGTAATAGTCTCCCGTCATACGCATTAGGTACGCAAACAGCGTTCTTTTATTATCCCTGTAGAACGATCCGAGCTTTTCCATTTTGTCTATATAACGATTTGATGATGAAAAGGTTACAATGCCGCCCCAAAAATTTTAATCGGCTCCTTTAAAATTCGTTAAATTAGCAATATGCTGAGTTTGGTTTTGATTTTGCAATAATTGGATTTATAAGGTATTGAGCAAATAGGGTGCCATAATTTCAGACTATTGATTTAATTATGAATAATTTAAATATCAATATAGGTATTCGGCCAAAGCGTGCAGTTTATAGCCACTATTTATCATTGAGTGTGCAATTATTACGCATCGCAGGTGATTCTGACATCTGCTACAAATAAATGCAAACGCATAGATGCCCCGTAGAGGAGACGACTAAAAAGACTTGCAACATATTGAATTATCATATAAATTCTATGAAGCTGGCTATTCAATTAATAATCTCATGAAAATTCTAAATTTTAAAAAGCTTTATTTACCTGCATTATCAATTGTAGCTATTGTTGTTCTCCTGCTTGTTTTAATCAGTATTTCTACCTACCGCAACCTGGATCGTGAAAAATCCATGGCTTTACACTTTCTTTACCGTCAGGGAATAACGCTGTTGAAATCAATTGAAGCCAGCGCTCGTACGGGGATGAGATCATTAATATGGCAGGAAATCTCCTTAGGAAAACTGATGGAAGAGACGGCCAAAGACGATGAAATTGCCCATGTGTATCTGATTGATGCACAAGGGCTTATTGCACATCATTCGGATCCATCCCAAAAGAGTAAAAATGCTCCCTGGAAACCCGATTTAGGCGATAAGGATCAAATTTTAACACGGATCATAAAATTGCCTGAAAGCGATCGTATTTATGAGATCGCCAAATATTTTTCACCCATGTATAATCCATCTTTAGTAAATACTGGAGATAACGTAACAAAGCAAGGACAGTCAATGGAACAGCACACGCACCGCGGTGATATCATCGTGGTCGGTATGAGAATGGCAGCAATCGAAGATGCTCGCCACGCGGATATTGAGCACGCTTTAATTATGGCCGGCATAATTTTAGTGCTGGGTTCAGGCGCACTTTTTTTTATTTTTGTTATTCAAAATTACTACCTTGTAAATAGGACATTGAAACAAACTCAGGATTACACCCGACAGGTAGTTGCCAGCATGGCCAACGGCCTGCTCAGTGTCGACATCCACGGCAAAGTTGTTTCGTACAATATTTTAGCTTTAGAGATGCTCGGTTTAAAGGAATCTGAAGTTCGGGGAATGGATTTTAATGAGGTCATTGACTTTAAAAAAACCGGTATTGTTGAAACATTAAATCATTGCACATCCCTGTTAGACAGAGAAATCAACTATCGGAATAAATCCGGCGAAATTGTTCCGCTGGCCTTGAGTATTACACCGATAATGGGTGAAGGCAGCAGCTGCCAGGGAGCCGTCATAATACTGCGGGACATGAGAGAGATCAAACAATTGGAAGAAAAAGTCAGACGCTCAGAGAAACTGGCAGCCATTGGTGAACTGGCAGCCGGTGTCGCCCATGAGATCAGAAATCCGTTAAGTTCTATTCGCGGATTTGCGCAGTATTTGCGACATGCTCTCAAAGACAGACCTAAAGAGAAGGAATATACCGAGACGATGGTTTCGGAAGTTGACCGGATCAATTCGGTGGTAACTGATTTGCTCACCTTTGCCCGTCCTATGAAAGCCGATTTAATTCCGACGGATTTGACAGAGCTGTTGGAGCATACCGTTCGATTGGTGCAGGCGGATGCCCAGGCGCTGAACGCCAACATCCAAATGGACGTAAACGATCTAAGTAAAATTCCGCTTGATGCCGACCGGATGACCCAGGCGGTTCTGAATCTTTTACTCAATTCGTTGCAAACGATCGAAACCGGGGGGCAAATTACGGTGGGAGCAGAAATAAACCCGTCTGATTCTTGCTTAAAAATTTGGGTAGAAGATGATGGACCGGGCATCCCTCCGGATGAAAAGGGAAAAGTTTTTGACCCGTTTTTTACAACGCGTGAACAGGGCACCGGCTTGGGTTTAGCCATCGTTCATAAAATTATAGAAAATCACAACGGTGATATAAGCTTGGAGAGTCCACCGAACGGAAAGCTTCATGGATGCAGATTTACGATCAGCATTCCAGTACAAAATTATGGAATGGATAGCTAGATGTTTACCAGAACCTATCTCAAAAATGCATCTAACGCTCAATAGCTGCGTTACCGACCTCCTCAAAATGTTCACATACTATCGTGTATGCTGCGCTTTTTCGTCGGCCGGTGCCTTGCTGAGCACGTTACCTTAAAAAGATCAGATGCGAAGTCCCGCTATCTAGCGGGTCTCTTGAGCGTGATCTACTATTTTTGAGATAGGTTCCAGGCGAACAGCCTAAAAGTGCGTGAATTCAATTTTTTGGGGTTGTACAATGAAACCAAAACTTCTAGTCGTAGACGATGAAGCCTCTCATCGTAAAATGATTGAAGCTGTACTATCCGATGAGGGCTATGAGATTAAACAAGCTGATGATGGTCAGGTAGCTATTGATGCGGTCGAAAATGGATTTTTCGATCTCATCCTCCTGGATATCCGCATGCGCAAAGTGGGGGGCATCGAAGCCCTCAACCGAATTAAGGAGATCAGCCCTGGGATACCCATTATCATCATGACAGCTTATGCATCTGTGGACACTGCCGTGGACGCTCTTAAAGCGGGTGCTTACGACTATTTAACAAAACCCCTTGATATCGAAGAGCTCAAAATCCTGGTCCAAAAAGCCCTGCGCTTTCATCAGCTGGAAAAAGAAAATATCTATCTTAAAGAGAGATTAAATGACCGTTTTGATTTCTCCAATATCATTGGTCACGGTCCGGCGATGAAAAAGTTGTTTGAGACAATGGCCCTGGTGGCACCATCAGATGCAACCGTTCTTATTTTTGGTGAAAGTGGGACCGGAAAGGAACTGATCGCCGACGCCATCCATCAAAACAGCCCCCGCCGGGAACGACCATTTATAAAGGTCAATTGTGCCGCTTTACCCGAAACACTGTTGGAAAGTGAACTTTTCGGCCACGAGAAAGGATCGTTTACCGGTGCCGTTGCCCGCAAGCAAGGCCGATTTCAACTGGCGCACAAGTCATCAATTCTTTTGGATGAAGTGGCAGAAATGGCAGCCACCACCCAGGCCAAGATTTTAAGGGTACTGCAGGAACGCGAATTTGAACCGCTGGGCAGCACCCAAACCATTAAGGTCGACACACGGGTCATCGCCGCCACGAATAAGAATTTGGAAGAAGAAATTAAGGCAGGCCGCTTTCGGGAAGATCTTTATTATCGTCTTAATGTGGTGGGCCTGGAAGTTCCACCCATAAGAGAACGCCGTGAAGACATTTCTCTTTTGACTGGTTTTTTTCTCAAACGATATGCTGAAAGAAATAAACGAATCCTCAAAGGGTTTACGCCTCGAGCAATAGATTTGCTCATGCGGTATGAATGGCCCGGAAACGTCAGGGAGATTGAAAACGTGGTGGAAAGAGCTGTGATTATGGCACGCGGCGAAATGATTACGCCGGCCGAATTTCCAGAAATTCTGCAGCAGCTTGATCCGGAAGTTAAAGCAACCTATGTTAATTTAAGCCCTGGAAGAACACTCAAGGATGTTGAAAAGGACATGATTCTCCGAACGCTGGAAGAAACCGAAGGCAACCGCACGCACGCAGCTAAAATCCTGGGCATCAGCCGCAGGACGCTGCAGTTAAAACTTAAAGAGTACGGCATCAACAATTAACCTTAATTGAGCGAAAGCCGATGTCACCCCATCTTTTGCGTTGCCAAGGACTCGCGGTAGAACACTACAGCTTCGCCCTTGGACGCCTTGAAGCTGGGGCAACCTCGACTTTCGCTCAATTAGGGCATAAGAAACTCGGCTGTTTTCTTAATTTTGTTAAGCGTTAGAAATCAGGCCTTGTCCAAGCGGTAAGCTATGGTTCCCTCCGGATGCTTATACCAACCGGGATCTTCATCATATGATTTCAGGTGATCCCTGACTTTGACGACTGTAAACATTCCGCCCATTTCAATATTGCCGAACGGGCCCTTACCCATCATCATCGGTAACGTATTCCTGGGGCCCGGCATGTGCTTCACATGATCGGCATGCTCGGCCATACCGCTCTCACCCATGGCCATATAACCTGGGATCATTTCACGAATTTTCTCCTCCAGCCCCTTCTGACTTACGCCGAGTGCATTGGGAATAGCATGCCCCATCGGGTTCATCGTATGATGGGATTTGTGACAATGAAGCGCCCAGTCTCCCGGCGCATCTGCAATGAATTCAACGTCACGGGTTGAACCAACCGGTACCAGCACGGTCGTCTCCGGCCAATGTCCGGCCCTGGGGATTTTGCCCCCATCGGTAGCTGTAACTCGAAACGCATGCCCGTGGATGTGGATAGGGTGTTCGTCCATGCTGAGATTGGCAATCCGGATGCGCACCCGATCTCCGGTTTTTACCACGAGATGGTCGATGGCGGGAAACACTTTACTGTTGAAACTGAAGATATTGAAATCGTTCATAATCGCTGGATCCGGACGATAGGTGCCCGGATGAATCGCCCATTCGTGCAACATAATGGCAAAATCTCGATCAATTCCCGGACTCTCTGCCTTTTGGGGGTGTATGATGAAAAACCCCATCATCCCCACGGCTAATTGAACCATTTCATCCGCGTGCGGATGATACATAAAGGTTCCGTGCTGCCGCAGGGTGAATTCATAAACATAGGTTTCACCCGGTTTGATATGGGGTTGGGTGAGGCCGCCGACGCCGTCCATGCCGTTGGGCAGAAAAATACCATGCCAGTGAATACTGGTATGCTCGGGCAGTTTATTGGTGACGAAAAAGCGAACCCGGTCCCCCTCTACGGCCTCAATCGTAGGCCCGGGCGTCTGACCATTATAACCCCAGCATTTGACTTGCATGTCAGGCGCAAACTCACGTTCAACCGGTTCGGCAATCAGGTGAAACTCTTTGACACCATTTTTCATTTTATACGGCAGCGTACTGCCGTTTGGTGTTAGCACCTGTGCGTAGTCTGTCCTGCTTTGATACTTGGAAGACGGCTTGGTATGCGCGTGCTTTTGGTTTTTTGGGGAAGCCGCTTCAGCTTTTTCCAGCAGGGTGCCCCCGGCAAACGAGGCCAGTGCAGAAATGAGGATTTGGCGTCTTGTCAGCATGAGTATTTTCTCCTTGTTCAGTTAGTTCGTTTCATTTTCTTGAATATCTTGTTTATTTAGGGCGCTGGTTTCGATTGGGTCCGGGTGAAGAATATGTTTGCTCTGCACGTGGGTCGGGAGCCGACCTCCAAGAGAT
>JAQYWI010000173.1 GCA_030145015.1 Desulfobacterales bacterium | reverse complement strand
CATCCTTTTAAAAGAGCTTGAAGAGAAGCATTCGCAGGGAAGAAGGAAATTTGCCAGGAAACCCTATTTTATGCCGGTCGACTTCGCGACACCGGATCGTGCTTTTAGCGGTTTTATTCAAAACATCAGTTCCGGGGGCTTACTGATCGAAACCCGGCAACCCCTTTCCGTCGGCCAGCAGCTCACGCTGTCATTTATGCGGCCAAAATCCAGAGATTATGTCAAGGTAGGCGGGGAAGTCGTTCGAACGATCCCCGACGGTTGCGGGGTTAAATTTTATACGAATATTGAAGATGTTTCAAACTAAAGGTTTCCGATGAAAAAGAAAATATTGGTCGTTGATGATGAGGACTTTCAAAGAGACCTGTTAAATAAGCTTCTTACGAAATCGGGTTATACCGTGTCGGAGGCAGAATCCCCGGAGGTTGCGCTGGCCCTTATGAAAAAGGAGGATTTTCCCGTCATTATTACGGATCTTATTATGCTTGATATGGATGGAGTCGAATTTTGTCAGCGAATTCGAGAGCGAAATTCCCAATCCGTCATCATTGCATTAACCGGGTATGCTGATCTATACGATCTGGAGAAGCTAAAGCAGGTGGGTTTTGACAACTATCTTACCAAGCCGATCAAACTTGACAGAATTCAACCGGTGGTTGAAGATGGGTTTGAAAAGATAAAAAAACGAAAAAAATCTCAGCGTTAATCGCTGTTCAAAAAAGGTCCACTCACCACTTTATTTCTACCTTTATTTTTTGCTTGATATAAATATTGATCCGCCATGTCGATCAGGTCATCCGGTGAAAAATTTCCGTCGGTCCGGGTCTTATCAAAACCGGTTACGCCAAAGCTGGCGGTAATCGATATCTTTTCGCCTTCCCATTTAAATGCTTTTTTTGAAATTTGCTTGCGAAGCCTTTCTGCCAGACGGTTGGCGTTTTTAAAACTGGTTTCAGGAAGAACCAGTAAAAATTCTTCCCCTCCATATCTGGCCAGCCAGTCCATGTCTGAACGGATCAGAGACATGATGCATTCCACAAATTCTTTGAGCACCATGTCACCGCACAGGTGCCCGTAGGTATCATTTACCTTCTTGAAATGGTCCAGATCGCATAATGCGATGGAAAAAGGGTGATGATATCGCGAGGCCCGTTTTATCTCATGGGACAGGTGTTCGCTTAAGTAGCCACGATTATAGCAGCCGGTAAGAGAATCTTTGCGGGATAAAAGCCTGATTTCTCCGTTGGCTTTCTCCAGGGATTCATGTTTTTTCATTAAGCGATCATACAGCAGGGTATTTTCAAGCACCAGAGAATACTGTTTAGCCAGCATCGTTAACAGCTTTACGATTTCGTGGGTAATGAAGCTTTCCTTGATAGGGGTTTTAACCATAACGACCCCTAGTGTTCTTTTAATCGTGGAGAGGGGCAGCATGACGATTGATTCATTTTCAAATGCCAACGCGGGAATCAAAGCCGGCTGTCTTCTATTGATGATCCAGGAAAAGATGCCGCATTCAATCTGATAATCGACTTCCTTTTTGCAGATTGTTTTACGATTTTCCGGGAATACATATTCTAAAACGAACTCATGGGTCGCGTCATCGACCAGAAAAAGCGCGCAAACCTCGATCTCGATTAAGTTGCGCACATCTCCTAGGAATACTTCCCATATCTGCCCGATGGTTGAAGGGAAATCTATCCGGTCTTGAAACTGGCCCAGATGCTCTATCTTATCAATAAGTTCTAACAGAGCGGTTCTTTGTTCAGTCATTGTCGTAATCTCCTAACCGTTCAATATCATACCAGAAATAATTTTTATAGCAAGTATTTCAACGGTTCCATGGCGCGGGCTGTTCATTTTGTTTTCTGAATAATTTAGACTGGATTTTTTTGAACTTTCATTATAGGTTCAAACAAAAATGAAAATTTGAGAGATCAGTCCGCATGAGCAGCAGCAAAACGGTTACTTTATTCATCCAATGCCTTGTCGACACCATCTATCCCGAAGTGGCGCAGGCCATGGTACAGGTTTTTCGACGGCTGGGAATTGCGTTAACATGCCCCACCGATCAGACCTGCTGCGGCCAGCCGGCTTTTAATTCCGGTTACCGGCGATCAGCGCGTGTCGCGGCCAAGCACTTTATTGAGGTATTCGCAGACGCAGAGAAGATCGTGTGCCCTTCAGGGTCCTGTGTGAACATGGTTCGGCACCATTATGCCGCGTTGTTTCAGGACGAACCCCGCTGGTTGCAGCGGGCCCAAAATCTGGCCGGCCGAATTTATGAATTTAGCGAATATCTGGTGGACGTCCTCGGGGTGGAAGATCTGGGCGTTCGATTTGACGGCAAGGTTACGTACCATGACTCGTGTCATTTATTACGCGGGATAGGTGTTCAAGAACAGCCGCGTAAGCTTCTCACCCATGTTTTAGGGACTGAACTGGTCGAAATGTACAATTCAGATTACTGCTGCGGATTTGGCGGCGCATTTTCGGTTAAATACCCGGATATCTCAAATGCCATGGTAGGCGATAAGGTCAAAAACATTATTGATACGGGGGCGGATGCGGTGGTGGGCTGCGATATGGGGTGCTTAATGAACATTCAGGGCAAGCTCAGCCGCATGGGCTCCGATATAAAAGTAATGCATCTGGCCCAGATATTGGCCGGTGAATAGCTGGCGCTGGGATACTGGAATATTGGAATAATAGAATAATGAGTAAAAAGATGCTTTCGAATCCATCACATCTATCATTGAATTCAGCATACCAAGATTTCACCAAATCATTTTCGTTTCAGGCTAAACGCGCAACCCGTAACCCGCAACTCGTCTATGACAAAAATAACGACAGAAAATTATGTAGCTGAGGCCAAAAAGGCCATTAACAACCGGGTTCTGCAAGCGGCCCTGGCCGATCTGCAGCATCGCTTCGGTCGTGGCACAGCCGAGAGCTATCACCGGCTTCCTGAAGGACCGGGTCTGCGCTTAAAGGCCCATGAAATTCGGATGAAAACCATCGAGAACCTGGATGTTGTTCTGGAAACACTGGCCGCCAATATCCAAAAAAACGGCGGGCGGGTGTTTTTTGCCAAAGACGGTCAGGCGGCCGTCGATTATTGCCTGGAAGTAGCAAACCGACATAAGGTCAGGCGGGTGGTTAAAGGCAAGTCCATGGTGAGCGAAGAAATCGGATTAAACGATGCGCTCATTGGCGCCGGCATCGATGTATCCGAAACGGATCTGGGTGAATACATTATTCAGCTGGCCGGTGAGACCCCTTCGCATATCATTGCGCCGGCGATTCACAAAACGCGCAATGACATCGGGAGGCTGTTTGCCGATAAGCTCGATATTCCTTATGATGATGATCCGCCCAGATTGACATGGAGTGCGAGGAAGGCCCTGCGGGATAAATTTCTGGCTGCCGATATGGGCACTTCAGGATGTAATATCGCCTGCGCTGAAACCGGTCATATTACGACCGTTTCAAACGAAGGCAATATCCGTATGTCAACCACGCTGCCGAGGGTCCACATGGCATTTATGGGAATGGAACGTGTCGCCGCCAGGCTGGAGGATCACGACATACTTTTAAGGCTTCTTTGCCGCGGTGCGGCCGCACAGAATATGGCCACCTATGTCAGTTATATCGGCGGGCCCCGATCCGCAAATCAGGCCGACGGTCCGCAGGAGTTTCATTTAGTGGTATTGGATAACGGGCGCAGCCGGATCCTGGCGGATGAAGAATTCCGCGAGATGCTGTGCTGCATCCGCTGTGCCGCCTGTCTGAATGTTTGTCCGGTTTATGCCAAGATCGGCGGGCATTCCTACGGATATGCTTACTGCGGACCGGTGGGCGCGGTGGTAACACCGCTGCTGGTGGGCATCAATCGAGCCAAGGATCTGTGTCAGGGGGAAACCCTTTGTGGTGCCTGTCAGGATATATGTCCGGTCAATATCGATATTCCGCGGATGTTGCTGGCGCTGCGGACCAAGTTGGCCGAAGGAGATTCCGCCTGGGGGGTAACGCCGGCGGACCGCAAAGAAAAGTTTTTATTTCAGGCCTGGTCATGGATGATTCGCAATCGAGGATTGTATGATGTTGCCCTTAAACTTGCAGCAACGGGTCAGAAGCTTTTTACTCAGAAAGACGGCATGATTCGCCGTCTGCCGCCACCGATGCACGGCTGGACAAAAGGACGTGATTTAAGGCCCCTGGCGAAGGAAAGTTTTATTCAAAGCTGGAGAAGAAATTTTAGACGGGATCAACCCTGATAATTCGTCTTATTTTAGGTATCAGAAATAATTAGGTTTCAGGTTTCGGGTGTCAGGTGTCAGTCAGGGTTCTGGGTTGAGAGGTTTAAGGTTCAGGGATTTGTTAAATTAGTTTTATTTGTCTTATGGGTTGAATTGGTTGGCTTAAACCGAACCAGTTGAACGAATTAAACCAATTAAACCAATCAAACCAATGTAACGTGTGCTCGACGCTGACACCTGACACCTGAAACCCGACACCTGAAACCTAAAATAGATCCGTGTTTTCTAAATCGCTTGCGGCACACAACATGTTTGTAATGGATTGAAAGGTAGCGACACCAGATGAGCCAAGCGAGCCAGGAAGAATTTATAAACCGCATAAAAATGGCCTTGGGAAAACCGATGGCACCATCGCAGCGCAATGATGATTTGTTTAATAGCGTGATGTCTGATGAAACCCGGGCCATACTTGAGCGGCTTAAAAATCGTACGCCTGCGGAAAGAAAAAAGCTGCTCGCAACTCTCATCGAAGCCGCCGGGCCCATCAACTTAAAGGTGATATCATGTGAGGATCTCAACTCGGTGACCGCAGGCATCGTCGATCTTGTCCGGGACAAAGACCCTGAATGGGGTCATAAAAAAAGTGTCGCGGCCTGGCAGCATCCCCTGATCGAAAATCTGAACCTGCCGGCGGCCCTGTCCCAACAGGATGTGGATATATTTTTTGCCGACTTAAAAGAAACTGAAGGAGAAAACATACGCCGACACGTCATTGACTCCTATATCGGTATCACCGCGGCGGATTTCTGCATGGCGGATACGGCGACTCTGGTTATGAGGACGCGGGCGGGGCAGGCACGTTCTGTCTCTCTGGTGCCGGCAATCCATATTGCCGTTATCGAGCTGAACCAGATTATCGCCGATTTAAAAGAACTTTACGCCTTGCTAAAATGGGATCCGAAAGTGAAAAAAGAAGGTTTAACCAATTGCATGACATTTATATCCGGTCCCAGTAAAACCGCCGATATTGAAGCCACCATGGTTCACGGGGCGCACGGCCCCCGGGAAGTCCATGTTTTTGTGATAAAACATCCTTCTCCTTGATCTAAGTCAAACCGCTTTTCGCTGTGGGGTAATATTTAAACCGCTAACAAAACCAGAGACAGGCTTTGGTTTTAAAACCACAGGTGTGGTTTAATTTCACGATCCAACACCAAAGCCGAGGTGATGGGCCTTCTGTAACCAAATGATTCGGCACGGAAGCGCTTCATGGCGAGCGGCTTTAAGATAAAGATTTATAGTGGTTGTCAAAAGAAACGTTCTGATATTCAAACGTTTTTTCTACAACCACTTATACCGCAATTCCGTAATTCAAAACATTATTATGGAAAGCGGTGCAAAATTGAATCTGAGGGGTGCGTCAATCTTTCAAACTGCGTTTAACGCTAAATGAGGAGGTGTAAATGTCACTTAAAACATTAAAATGGGCCGCTATCCTTTGTTTTGTTGTTGGAATGGGCGTCCTGCTGGGCGGCGGTATCGCCATGAAAAAGGACCTGCCGCCTTATCCTGGAAAAGTCGCGGACTCCGGCGGCATAGTACTTTTTGGGAAATCGGATATCATGGCCGGTCAGGACGTCTATCAGCGCTTCGGCCTGATGGATCATGGGGCGGTCTGGGGGCACGGTTCCCAGCGGGGCTCGGAGTTTTCGGCCACATCGCTGCACATCATGGCTGAGGCCGTCGGTGATTATCTGGCCATGGCGGATTACGGCAAATCCTATGCCCAGCTCGATGATTTGCAAAAAGACATCGTCGATGTCAAAACCAAAAATGAGCTTAAACCCAACCGCTATGACGCCGCCAGCGATACGCTCAAGCTCACCGATGCCCAGGTCAAAGGCCTGGAGCGCGTGGTGCAACACTGGGGCAAAACTTTTAAGGAAGGTGAAATCCGCTATGGTTTTCTTCCCGATACGGTCCCCGAAGAACAACAGCGATTGCAGATTGCACGCTTTTTCTTCTGGACGGCCTGGGTGGCCTCAACGCTTCGTCCGGGGGAAGATTACTCTTACACCAACAACTGGCCGGCGGACAGAAGGGTGGGTAACGTCCCGAGTACCGACGCCTTTTTCTATTCTATCGCCGGCGTCCTGGCCCTGCTTGTGGTTTTGGCGCTGTTTGTCTTCTGGATCCATCGCTACGGCTTATGGTATGGAGAAGCCAAAGGGACGGCCCTGGCAGAAAAACTGATCGATATGCCGTTGACCCGCAGCCAGTTTCAAGCCGCCAAATTCTTTGTGGTGGTGATTCTGTTATTTTTACTCCAGACCAGCTTCGGCGGATTGTTGGCGCATTACACGATTCATCCGGGCAGTTTTTTCCTGCCCATCGTGGCGGACCTGATCCCTTACAGCTGGGCCAAAACCTGGCATTTACAGCTGATGGTTTTCTGGATCGCCACCACCTGGCTGGCGTCCGCCATCTATCTGGCACCCATCATCGGCGGTAAAGAACCGGCCAAGCAGAGTCTTCTGGTTAAGTTGCTTTTCGGCGCTGTTCTGCTGGTCGCCGTGGGCAGCCTTACCGGCGAGGTTCTGGGTATCAAGGGAATGCTCGGTGATCTGTGGTTCTGGCTGGGCCATCAGGGCTGGGAATTTCTGGAGCTGGGCCGCATCTGGCAAATCCTGCTGTTTGTGGGACTGATTTTCTGGTTGTTGATCGTGTACCGGGCTGTCGGCAGTCATCTGAGGCGCCACAAGGATGAGTTCAGCGCCCTGATCTGGTTTTACGTGTTCAGTGCCGTCATGGTAGTCGGCTTCTTCGGCTTCGGGCTTTTTTACGGCCAGGGCTCCCACCTGACCATGGCGGATTACTGGCGCTGGTTTGTGGTTCACCTCTGGGTGGAGAGTATTTTCGAGTTCTTCGGTATTGCGGTCATCGCATTGCTGATGGTGGCCATGGGACTGGCCACGGCCAAGGCTGCTTTAAGGGTGGCTTATTTTACCGCGGCCCTGACATTTATCAGTGGGATTATCGGAACCGCCCATCACTATTACTGGTACGGCGGTGCTGCTTTCTGGATTGGCTGGGGGTCGATATTCTCTTCCATGGAGCCGGTGCCGTTACTGACGCTGGTGGTGCGCGGTTTAATGGAGTACCGCGAGATCCGTAAAGCGGGCAAGGAGTTCTCTTACAAGTGGCCCCTGTATTTTCTGGTGGCCGCCTCCTTCTGGAACTTTCTGGGCGCCGGAATCTTTGGCTTCCTGATCAATCTTCCCATTATCAATTTTTATGAACACGGGACCTACCTGACCATGCACCACGGCCATACCGCCATGTTCGGAACCTACGGCATGCTTTCGATTGCCCTGATGCTGTTCTCCTGGAGAGGTCTGGTGGACAAGGCCCACTGGAAAGATGGAATCCTGAAGCTTTCCTTCTGGGGTCTCAACGGCGGGCTGTTTCTGCTGGCGTTCGGCACCCTGCTGCCGATCGGGGCCATGCAGGCCTGGATCTCTTTTAAAGACGGCCTCTGGGTGGCCCGCAGTGCGGATTTCTTCGAAAAGGGCGCGGTCGTCTTCCTCGGAACCTTTCGCGTCATCCCGGACCTCATCATCATCATCCTGGGGGTCCTGCCGCTGGCCTACTTTCTCATCACAACCTATCCGCATTTAAAATCAGCGGAAATCAAAGATGATGAGTCCGTGTGGGAACGGCTGGGGATTGAACTGTAATCTAAACTTTAGTATCTAAAAAACAAAGGGCCCGGTTCATACCGAACCGGGCTCTTTTTTGAATTAGCGCCATTCCGGGTCAAGCAAGGCAGCAATTTTGGTGCCTCACAACGGTCTAAGCTTTTAAACGAACCGGTATTTCGCCGGGCAAGAGTGGGCTCAGCATCAGGTTTTTTTACGCACCGAATTGAGTATCAGCCAACCGACCAGAGCTAAACACGCTACAATCCCTATCGTTGCAGTTATCCCGTCCATCAATTTCAATAGATGCCGATGGTAATGAATGGGTTGTGATAAAATAGATACAATCCCGCGTGAAACCGGTTCGTTAAAATTAGGATTTATTCTAGAGCTATTTCAAGATCTCTAAAAGAAGAGAAGAAAAATGCAAGCGTATATTTGAATTAGAGAGATGTGATAGAGGCCAGCAAGCGGTTGTATTTTTGCGCAGGAGCAGTCGGCGAATAAGAATTCGAATAGGCGATCAGTTTTCAGCACTCGGAAGATACGCGGCCATGAATTACCACAACGTGGTAGCATCTGTCAAGATTTAATTTGCGCAATTTTCAAAATTTGGATGCGGTCTTTCTCGAAACGGGATCTCAAAAAAGGCGTAATTAAAGACAAAGCTGGCAGGAGAAGATTCGGTTCCTGCCAGCTTTGAGGATTTGGCGCTATCGATTACTGCTCTGCTACTTCATTCCGCCAATTGCAATTTCAACCCGACGGTTTAGGGCGCGGCCGGTGTCGTTATCATTGCTGGCGATTGGATTTGCATGCCCATACCACAAAATTACCAGCCGATCGGAACTAATACCATACTTATTCGACAGGTAGTTGCCCACACCTTCAGCCCGCCGGCGTGACAGTCTCAAGTTGTAATCCGTGGTTCCGGTATTGTCTGCATATCCATCAATAACCGCAAAGGCTTGCGGGTGGCTCTGCATGAAAGATCCGATCTCATTGAGTTCCTGATGAAAGACCGGATCGATATCCGATACGTCCCAGGCAAACTGGATGTTGTCGGTTTTAAGCCCGACCACCTTCTGGTCACTGAGGGTGACTAATTTTGTACCGGATTTGACAACGTACAATGCGCCGGAATTATATTCGGGCCGGCTGATGTAGGTTTCAAACGGTATGACGCGCGAACACTGGTTCACCGATGCTATTTCTTCCAAGAAATTTTTAGCTTCGGTTGTGTCTGCCGTACCGATGATGTTAAAACAAACATTATACTTATCGGAATATTGCTGTGCTTGTAGGACCGGCCTTTTAGATCCTTTATACGTTGAGAATGTGCCGTCGCTGATAAGAAACACCACTGTGCGGCCGGACAGCTTCTGCAGAACAGGTTCAATTTTGTCAAGTCCCTGTTGCAGCAGCGTGGGTCCGCTTGCCTCTGATGGCAGCTGGTTAAGGGCATCGCCGAATCCTTGCCGATCATAGGGTTGCATGGCGTACACTTCCTTAAACTTCGGTGCGTATTCATACAGGCCAAAATTGTGACCGAGGTTTGGAAAATACATGTTGCGTTCCTGCAGAAATTTCTTCAGAATTTGAACTTTGGGTGTGCTGGTATCCTGAAACATCTTGCCCATAGAACTGGATCCATCGAACATAAAGATGGCATTATCAGCCGTTTTGACAAGATTTTCTTCCGAGACGACTTTTTGTCTAAAATCTTCGACCGTTAAAATTTCGGCAGCCATCACCTGAGCGCTGAACAAACCGACCATCAATACGCTGCCTATTGCTGTCAATCCAAATTTAATTTTCATAGTGGTCCTCCTTTTGAAGTCAAACGCTTACAGATAATCTCGAGAAGCCTTATCTTAACCATAGCCTCTCTTCGACCAATGCCTTGATATTGATTAAGCCGGCCTTGCCGACATTGTTGGTTTTTGGTAATTTAAATTTCTACCAAGAAGACCAAAAAATGTAAGTATTAATGTAGTATTAACTCCGGGATGTAGATCCTCATCAATTTTTACAAAAGAATACTTCCTTGATGATTAACAAAGATAATAAGTCTTCTTAAGATAAAAGCAAGTCATAGAATAATAAAATCCTAATTTTATGTTTGCTCGAGAAACTCGGGTATCTGACCGGAAATGCATTTTTGGCGGTCCTTTGTATTCAGACACCAGGCACCGTCTTATTTTTTATTCACAATGTCATATACTTCGCCCAATTGACACTTGTCTGCTTCGTACCTACTTTTTCGCATATCCAAATGAAATCAGCGCTCAAAAAAAATCAGGAACTTTCATTTCCTGACTTAGTAGTGTTTTGTGAACCTGAGAATATCATCTTAAAAATGTCTTTGCGATTTTTGACAAAAGCGGGATGAGCCAGAAAGAAGATCGAGTTGAGAAGAAAATGATGCTCCGGCAAACAGCTGATTTTCCAATAAACATTTTTGGAGGAATTAAACTTGAAAAGCGAGGAAGTGGTTGGAGTCAGTTTTGGCGATCCGGGCAGCCGGAAACATCTCCGTGGTCACCTGCTTCGGGTGGCCGGCCCGATCGGGTTTGTCGTTGTCATGCTGGCGGCCTTGCTGGCGATTACGGCCTATTCCTATTACAGCAATAGACGCGATGCGCTGGCCCTGTCGGATGATCTGCTGGGGGCGATCGAGCGGCGCATCGCCGGAGAGCTGGATGCCTTTTTGATTCCGATTGAAGATACGGTTCAACTCACAACTGAAGTTTTAAGAAATACGCCATTTGATATTCACAACCGGGATCTCATGGATCCGCTTTCTTTCAAGATACTCGCCAATCTTCCGCAAGTTGCAAACGTTATCCTCGCTGACCCCCAGGGCAATTTTTTGATGGTAGCCAAAATGGCGGACGGATCTGTCCACACCAAAATCATCGAGCGCACACCAGAAGCCACAAAGGTTACCTGGATCCGTCGCGATAAAGAAGGTAGCGTGGTTGATGAGGAAACATCTGCTGATGACGATTACGATCCCCGGAATCGACCCTGGTATACAGGTGCTGTAAATAACCGCGACGTATACTGGTCGGATTTCTACATATTTTTTACCAGTCAAACACACGGCACCACAATTTCTATACCCATTATTGGGAAGGACGACCAGCTGCTGGGTGTTTTCGGGCTGGATATCGAATTGAAAGCGGTCAGCGCATTTCTCGAGACGTTGAAAATCGGCCAGAACGGTGAGGCCATTATTATCGACGAAGGCGGTTACATCGTCGCCCATCCGGAGATCAAAAAAATGGTTAAAAAGGAAGGCGATGTGTACAAACCGATTCTGGTGGAAGAATTGGCAAACTCGGTCTTGAACCGCGCTTATAACCGCTTTCTCATCGATGGGCATGGTCACCGTGATTTAATTGTTGACGGTCAACGCTATCTCAGTGCGGTTTTCGCACTGCCCGCACGGGACAGACTC
>JAQYWI010000371.1 GCA_030145015.1 Desulfobacterales bacterium | reverse complement strand
AGGAAGACCTCGAAAAAATGGGGGTTCAAGTAGTGATTGTCTGATCCGTAATTGATCGGCGGTTGAAAAATACACTCCTTGTTTGGAGGAAGGAAAATAGAATGCTTATTGTTGGATAACTTATCAACTCCAGTAGAAAAGCGATGGGGCCTGCGATGGAGGCCGAAGATGCAGATTTAATAAAAAAAACGGCGCGTGATCAACACCAGACAGGTTATGATTGCATCGACATAAACGCCGGAATCTTTGCAAAACAAGAAGAAGACTGCATAAAACGGATTACCACCACAGTACAGGAGATTGACCGCACTGATGAACGCTACAGGTTTAAAGAAGGATTGAAAAAAATGTCCCATCCGAACAACTGGTTGAAAGAAAATCACACGGGCATGCAAGGCAGATTTTTTACGTTAAAATTCAAAAAATTAACAGAAGATACTCACAAAAGAAAAGGAGCATTAAATGGAAAAAAGTGAGCACTTTGATAAACTAAAAAATGCAATGATCGCATTAGAAAAAGATAATGTTGTTTCCATCACTGCGAAGAGTCTTGAGGTTGGAGTCGAGCCTCTTGAAATTATTGAGAATGGATTGTTGCCCGGTCTCAACACGATTGGAGAAATGTTTGAGGACGAAGAACTTTTTCTCCCCGAGCTTATAAAATCGGCACAGATCTTTCAGGGGGCGATGGATCTTCTTCAACCCAAAATCCAGGAAATGGGGACCAACGTGAAGAAAAAGGGTACTGTCGTCATTGGAACGGTAAAAGGTGACATGCACTATATCGGCAAAAACATCGTTAAACTCCTTATGGAAACATCGGGTTTTGATGTCCACGATCTCGGCGTTGATGTTGACCCTTTTGCATTCATCGTAAAGGCTGATGAAGTAAATGCCGATATGATCGCTCTTTCCGCCCTTCTAACCACGACCCTCATCGGCCAGAAAGACGTTATTGAAGCCCTCGAAGGGCAGGGCAAGCGTGAGAAATATAAGGTGTTGTTGGGCGGCGGCGCCGTTACAAAAGCTTGGGCAGATGAGATCGGCGCAGACGGTTACGCCGAAAACGGATACGGAGCAGTCAAACTGGCCAAATCATTTATAGCATAGTTAATCAATACGCTGGCTTTCTGAACCACAACAAGGAGCAGCGGTTAAAAGCAGGAGGAGTCACATGCTGGATTTAATCGAGGTTTTTGAGAGAGCGGACAATGGTCTTCTAATTCCGGATACCGATTACTATATGAATCGCTTTGTACCGAAGCTTGCTGAAATTATCGACCGGTACAAGATCAAATGGGACAGGCAAACCATTGTAAATTCAGATGACGACCTAGCGGATCGCGTGTTCCAGGCTGCCGTAGACCTTATAGCCGAAGCGGGCGCCTATTGTCCCGACACAAACCGGGTAATGGAATTTACCCGTGATGAAATCTTGAGGGCGGCGGAGCAGGCACCCCAATCCACCCGATTCGGGGAGGGGCGTGAAGCCAAAACCATGTACGGCCGAGACGTGGATGAGGATTCCGTGCCCTGGATTCATGTGGGCGGCGGCATTTACACTACCGATGAACAAATTTACCTCGATACGGTCGAAGGCCTTGCGAGTATCAATATCGTAGATTCGCTAAGCGTTCCGTCCATCCTGCATCTTCGGGGTAAAGACGCGCGGGTAAGATCTCCCCAGGAACTGCTGTCAGCCATCAAAACCGTGATTTTAGCCCGAGAAGGTATCCGCCGTTCCGGGCGCGCCGGACTGCCCATCATCAACGGAATTTCCGCAGCGTCCAACTCGGTTTCCATGATTGCCGCAGCATCACCCCAGTTCGGTCTCCGACCGAGCGACGGTTTCCTTATCGATTTTCTCTCCGAGATGATGGTCAACTACGAGGCATTGCAAAAGGTGGCGTACTTCAACAGCATCAGCGCGAATATCGGCTCAACATCGACACCTCTCTTTGGCGGATATGCCGGTGGGGCTGAAGGCGTGGCAGTTTTGGCCACAAGCTATCTCATTATGGGCAATCTTATTTACCGGGGCAGCTACCACTACAATGCACCGCTGCATCAAAATTTGCGTCTGTCCACCACCAAACCGCTCCTGTGGGCCATCGGCATGTCCAATCAGGCCAATGCCAGAAATATGCGATACCCGGTGGTAAATCTGCCCTATCTGGGTGGCGGCGCCGGAACCAGGATGTACCACCACGAAATGGCAGCGTACATGCTTTGCGTGGTACCTGCCGGAGGAAACATCTTTTCCGGACATCCTGCAAAATCGGTTGAACCGAATTCACTTCTTCCCAGGGACCACCAATTCCATGCGGAACTGGGTCTGGCGTCCGCTAAATTTTCGCGCAAGGACGCCAACCCCCTCGCACGAAAATGCTTTGAGAAATACGAAAAACTCATCAAGGATCCAACACCGGGGTTCAGATACGAGCAGGTCTATGATCTGAAAACCAAAAAAATCGTGAATGAAGAATATCTGAAGATTCAGGATGAAGTTCGAGTCGAATTCAAGGAAATGGGCATAGAGGTACTTACGTCCTAGGTTGCTCTAAAGTGAGCAGATATCGATTTACAATGCAAACAAGCGGCGTTATTTAAAATCGCGCAGACTTTAATAGGGAGAATCATCATGAAAGACAGTGCCCAGGTAGTGATCATCGGCGGTGGTATTATTGGATGCAGCACAGCCTATCATTTAACGAAGATGGGTTGCACAGACGTGGTGCTGCTTGAAAAGAATGATCTGACCAGTGGTTCCACCTGGCATGCGGCCGGTCTTGTCGGACAGCTTCGAAACGAACGCAACATCACCCGCATGCTGCAATACAGCGTCAGCCTTTATGAAAAACTTGAAGCGGAGACCGAATTGGCAACGGGATGGAAAAAAAGCGGCTGTCTGCATTTGGCCGGCACAAAGGAGCGGATGTTCGAGCTGAAAAAGGGTGCGACCACGGCGCGAAGTTTCGGGCTGGAGATGAACATCATCTCGCCAAAGGAAGCCTATGACCTTTGCCCGATCTTGTCTTTGGAAGGCATTATCGGCGCAGCCTTCATGCCGACAGATGGCGAAGCCGATCCCTCGGGCATTACGCAGGCCCTGGCCAAAGGAGCCCGTAATAGCGGGGCCAAAATCTACATCGATACGCCCGTGACCGGATTCGAGTTCGACAAAAAACGGGTGACCGCGGTAAAAACCAAAAAGGGTGATATCCGCTGCGATACG
>JAQYWI010000172.1 GCA_030145015.1 Desulfobacterales bacterium | reverse complement strand
CAGCGTATACTTCCGGCTGAGGGCGCATATTGTCCTTTATAAACCCGATAAACGCATCTTCATTTTGGATGTTAGCGTGTTCCAAAAAAAGAAAGAGCCTATACATGAAATTCTACTTCTTCTATTAAGTAAAAAATGTAAAATTTGACTTAAGTCAAAGATAAGAATACTTCTGTATCATAATATGGCATTCAATTTATTATTTTATGGGGCTATTATTTCAGAATTATCCTAATAAAATACCACTCCATAGAAGATACTACCTCAACCGCCAAATCTTCAAAAAGGCGTTTAAAACTAATAGCAGATCTAATTTTAAACCAACGATAAGAAGAAATATATGGAAACGGTAATACGATCGGGTATTACCGTTGAAGTAGGATCAATCTCAAACGGCGTCTGTACTTATTCGAGCTCCAATTTCTCTGGCCAATGACCCTCACTTCTGGGTGAACTCTCTAACTACTCCTGTGAAGTCGCAAAAAGCGATTCAATTTAAGGTCGTCCAATAGACAAGAATATTTTTAAAGGTGGATTAATGAATTTTTATGGAGGTGCTGGATATGAAAAAGCTGGCTTTAATAGTATTTGTTTTAGTAATGCTGCCCATAGGCATTGTACATGCAAAAAAGCTCAACGTAAGTATAGTCACTGACTCGGCAAGCTACCGCCAAGGAGATACTGTTACAGTCACATCCACCGTGACGAACAATTATGACAAAGTAAAAAAGTATTTCTTCGTCGACTTCGTATACAAGAACTCAAGCGGAATAACGTTGAGCTCTGAGACAAAGATTATATATCGCATTAAATCAGACTGCAGTAAGGCCACATCATCCACATACACTCTAAACTTGGACGATGCATTAGGCTCTTACACCGTGGAGGCTTCTTTAAGATGGAAAGACCAGATACACGGGATTGCACAAGCGACCTTCGATGTAAGGGAATCTCCGCAGCCAGCGCCACTTGAGGGTCAGGCGCTGTTTAACCAAAAATGTATTATGTGCCATGGGGAGAATGGCGCTGGAGGATACGCACACCGTCGCATTAGGAAGGCGCCGGCCGGCCGCATCCGCTACGCAATAAATAAGTGGCCTGATATGTTCTTCCTATCGTACCTGTCCTACCCGGAACTTGTGGACATCGAATCATTCTTGGCCAACGTGCCGTGGGGTGATAAACTTCCCCGCGAGGGTGACTTTGTCAACGGTGAAATGCAGTTTCGCCAGGCCTGTACCTACTGCCACAGCTTCGGCGGCACGCCTATCGAGCCGCCCCGCCCCGGCCCTGACCTGATGGGTATCAGCACGGCTTTTTCCGACAGCTGGCTCGGTGCCTGGATCGATTACCCTAAGGAGATTATCGCGGCGGGTGCGTACGATCTCGAAACTCTTGCCGATTATCTTTACGTGATGCCCGATATTGGGCACCTGCCGACAGATGTCTGGGACATCGTGGAATTTCTGGTCGAACAGGAGAGTATCGGCCCTGTTTTCGACAGCGAGCCGGTCGATCTGACGCCGGAACAGTTCGAGGATAGCAAGCAGGTCTACTTCAATAACTGTGCCGGTTGCCATGGGCTCTACCGTAAGGGTGCAACCGGGCCTGATATCGGTGCAGCACGGTCGCAGGCGATTGGCACCGACGGACTCGGTGCGATCTTGCGCTATGGTACACCTGCGGGGATGGGTAATTTCGGCCAGACCGGCATCCTCACTGAGGAGCAGATCACCCAGCTCCAGGCCTACCTGCAATTGCCGCCACCGGATGCACCGCCGCTGCCGATGGCGGACATCCAGGCAAGCTGGAATCTCATCGTCCCGGTGGAGGATCGTCCGGTCACACCTCAACATTCACGCAACTGGCAGAATTACACGGGTGTCATCCTCCGGGATGCGGGCCAGGTGGCGATTTTTGACGGCGACACGAACGAAGAAGTCGTACGCCTTAGCACCGGTTTCGCGGTTCACATCCTGCGTTCTTCATCGACGGGGCGCTACTTCTACGCCATCGGCCGTGATGGGCTGGTCACCATGATCGACCTCTGGACCAGCGTACCGCAGGTGGTGGCAACCGTGAAAGGTTGCCACGATGCCAGAAGCGTGGACGCCAGTAAGTTTGCTGGATACGAGGACGCTTATATCATCGAGGGCTGCTACTGGCCGCCGCAGTATGTCGTCTACGATGGACTCACTCTTGAGCCCAAACAGCGGGTGGATCTCCCCATGGTGGACATCGACGGTGTAACCCTGATCGAAAACCGTGTCGCGTCGATCGTCGCATCGCACAACGACCCGGTATGGGTGGTCTCCCTCAAGGAGGCGGGAATTGTCTCCATCGTCGACTACTCCGATCCGCTTGGTTTGAATTTCCCGATGGTTGCGAATATCCCGGCCGCTAAATTCCTGCATGACGGCGGGTTTGACCACACGGGGAATTACTTTTTGGTGGCCGCCAACGCCAGTAACAAAATGGTAGTCGTCGATCTCCAGACCCAGGCCCTGGAGGCGACTATCGATACAGGCGCCGTTCCCCATCCGGGCCGGGGTGTGAACTGGCTGGACCCGGATTATGGCTGGGTCAACGCCACGTCACATATCGGTGAAGGTAAAGTATCGGTGTACGGTGCGGACCCGGTAGCTCGTCCGGATGTCGCCTGGAAGATCGTACGGGAGATCCCGCTTCCCTCCTCCGGCTCACTGTTCATCAAGTCGCACCCTGTCTCTCCATGGGTGCTTGTGGACATGACACTGAGCGCCACTGGCAACGAGAAAGATATCTGCGCCATTTCCAAGGCGACCGGCGCCCTCGACCGGTGCTTCAGCGTGGCCACGAACGGCAGGGCGGTGCACATGGAGTTCAACATGGACGGTTCCGAGGTCTGGGTGTCCGACTGGGATCCGAGTGGCGCAGTCATTGTTCTGGACAGTACAACTCTGGCAGAGATCAGGCGCTTCACGGGTCTTCCGACCCCCACCGGAAAGTTTAACGTATACAACACGGCCAACGACATCTACTGAGCCCTGGCAGATCCCGGGCCGGATTTACCGCAGGTGATTCCGGCCCGCGCAAACACCAGCTAAACAATGTTTTGGGAGGCGCCTTAAAAGGTGTGGTACCATACGATCAATCGGCGTTTTAAATCACGCATCAATTCCGGCAACTCAAGTATAAGTCAGGGCATATTAACAGAGTTCGCTATTAGACAATTTCATAAATGCAACTGGCATCACCCTTGTGTCTTTTGCGCGCTGGCGGCGCATTCATTTTTACCCAGATCCATTATCTCCTGCTCTTCCGCGTCAACTTCCAATAGACCGGCGTTGACTTTGCGGATCTCAGCGTATACTTCCGGCTGAGGGCGCATATTGTCCTTTATAAACCCGATGAAGGCGTCTTCATTTTGGATGTTGTAAATATCGGCATTCTTATTTTTTATGCTTCCCAGCGTATCTGAAAATATTTGGGAGCGATCAGCTTCGCTCCAATCCATATAATGTCCGGGTAAAATAACCAGGTCATCCGCCAGATCTGCAATTTTGGTCTTAAGGGTGTGGTACAGCAGCTTTGACCATTCCTTGGCTTTACCGCCAAGATCGGGACGTCCAATCGATAATATAAAAACCGTATCGCCCGTAATTAAGTATTGGTTATCGATCAGGTATGAAGTGCTTCCCGGGGTGTGTCCCGGCATGTGCAATGCTTTAATTTCCGGGCTGCCTTTGGAAAATGAGTAAATCCTTTCATCGACAATCTTCTGATATTTAAAGGCTGCATCTTTAAAATCGTCCGCATGCCCGAATATATCGGCGCCACTTTCCGCGGCGATTTGTTTGCTGCCAGAAATATAATCGGCCTGCAGGTGGGTTTCAAAAGTTTTGATGACCTTCGCACCATGCGCTTCGGCATAGCTGTGATAAAAATTGACGTTCCGGGTGGGATCAAACACGATCATTTCATCCCCGTAGATCAGTCCGTAACTGCATGAGGCCTTCCCCGGACGAATGAACTGAACAAGCCGATAATTGTCATCAGCGGCCACTAACTTCGGCATCAGTAAATTACCCCAGGTTTTGATTCCGCCCTGCAGGTAGCGAACATCTTCAAATCCATGATTCATCAGGATTTCGCCGACATATTTGGCAGAACCTTCTTTGGCACAGACAATCCGGACCTTTTGAGCTTGAGGCACTTTGGCAACACTCTCTTCCTCGTGTTCAACAAATTCCACATAGGGAACATTGACCATATCGGAAAGGCAAGGCCCTTCGACTTTAAAGCGTTCAAACTCCTCGCCCAGTCGAACGTCCAATAGCAGAAACGCTTCCCCTTCACGTGTCACCCATTCAAAAAGATCTTCAGCTTTATAGGATGTGGGCTCCATATCAATCTCCTTCGTTCAACTTAGATTTTGGCTTTTCCTTATTTGAGAACCGCAAAAATTGAATCCGTTACATTTAATGTTAATTGTTTGAGCTGGTTGCCCGTTAGCGCCTTGTCCTGTTTACGGATTGTCTTGTTAAAAAATAAAATCAGAAATTTCCCCTTTTGAACGGGCTCAACGGGCTTAATCCGCCTGCGGCGGACAAACCAAAAAAGCTGTTCTGCTATTTGCCTTTGAATCTGGGTTTTCGCTTTTCCAGAAAAGCAGCCTGCCCCTCTTGCATGTCTTCGCTGAAAAGTGATTCTTCGAAAAGCGATTGGGCCTCTTTTATCTGGTTTACATCCAATTGATTAGATCGGAGCAGCATATTCATGATTTTTTTGGTACCTTTTAGAGCCAGCGGCGCATTACCGGCAATTTCCTCTGCCAGATTATAGGTAAATTCTTCTAACTTTTCTCTGGGGACAAAATAGTCCACCAGTCCGAGTTCCTTTATTCGTCTGCCTTTATAGGTACGGCCGGTAAAAAACATCTCTTTGGCACTTTGCAGCCCAATGCTCTGAATAAAACGTTGCAAGCCGGTCCAATCATAAACTAGACCCAATTTTGCCGGCGGCATCCCCATGCGAATGTCCTCCGCACCAATACGCAGGTCGCAGCAAATCGCTAATTCGCAACCCAGACCGAAAGCGAAACCGTTTAACATGGCAATAATTGGAATTGGAAAGTTCACAAGGCTTTGTAATAACAAATCTACCGGCTCCAGTGTCTTCAACCTTTCATTGCGGTCCCCTTTGGAAGATATGGGTAAAGACCTGATATCAAACCCCGAACAAAAGGCTTTGTCCCCTGCCCCTCGCAGAATTACCGTGCGGACCGCATCGTCTCGAGCCAACTCGCTTAAGGTGGATTCGAGCAGTTTAATCATTTCGATTGAAAGGGAATTTTGCTTTTCCGGTCTGTTCAGGGCCAGCGTGCAGACATTGTTTTTTTTCTGTACCAGCAGAAGCTTTTTATTCACAGATCACCTCCGACTTGTGCAAAATTCAGGCAATAAAAGGTTCAATGAAGCCACACATTTATAGTTGGCCGCGGATATACAATCAACCCATTTATAAACGGCTTGAATTTATTGATAAAATCGGCCTGATCATGTCAAAATCGATTTTTTTCATAAAGGAAATAATTGACACCTTTATAGGGTTTAAAATGATAAAATCCAAAGGCTCCACCCCTACCCTTCGGAAATGATTTTCTTTCGTTAAGACGCCCAAAAAACGGGACCGCTTTTTAAGAGATCTTTCGATATATTCGCTCTGAGGCGGCCTGTTTGGGAAAAATGGGCCAAGTGGCTAACTGGCTAATCGGCAAAAAGGAAGGAATGCCCCCTGCTTTTTTTTAATCGACCTGCCCAAGCCGGTTAATAAATAAAAAGGTCCTAATTATTATAAGGTTGTATTCACACCTTGTTCCTCGTTTTATGCCTACTTGAATAATCTCAAAAACAAAGGAGTCTTTGCCACGTCACAGATTTTATGGATTGGTCATTGCCTAATCTGCAAAATTATATGCCTGAACTGAAACAGGGATATTTTGGTCAGGTCTTTATTCTATTGTTTGGAGGCTCTGCTTCAAAAATATGAATTTTTTCCATATTCACTGTCAATTGGATTTCCTGATGACGTTCGGCCTTTGTCCGGGGATCAATTCGGGTGACCAGATTGTGGTCCCCGCTGACCACATCGAGCTGTACCTCAGAGCCTAAAGTTTCCACAACTTCAACTATGGCGGTAAACGTTTCGGTGACAACACTGTTGTCTTCAAATACGGCGTCCTCGAGGTGTTCAGGGCGAATACCTAGAATCACTTCACGATCCGTATGGTTCTGGAGGAATGAAGCTTTTTTGTCAGGTATGAGCAGCTGAAAGCTCCCTAGATCAACATAGAGTTTTGCGTTCTCTGAAACGATCTTTGCGGACAGAAAGTTCATGCCGGGATTGCCAATGAAACCGCCGACAAATTTATTGATAGGATAGTCATAAATCTCCATGGGAGAACCGACCTGTTGGACAACACCATCGTTCATGATGACAATTTTGGTGCCCATGGTCATGGCTTCCATCTGGTCGTGTGTTACGTAGATAATTGTGGTATTTAATTGGTCATGAAGTTTGGAGAGCTCTGCCCGCATCTGTCCCCGTAGTTTTGCATCTAGGTTGCTCAAAGGTTCATCAAAGAGAAATACATCTGGTTTGCGGACGATGGCGCGTCCCACCGCAACCCGTTGACGCTGACCTCCAGAGAGTTCTTTAGGCCTTCTTGCCAAAAGATCATGGATGCCTAAGATGTCAGCGGCCTCTTTGACCCGTTGATGGATTTCATCTTTCGGATATTTCCTGAGCTTCAGTCCGAAGGCCATATTTTGATATACGGTCATATGGGGGTACAATGCATAGTCCTGGAAGACCATGGCGATGTTGCGATCACGGGGAGGTATATCATTGACCCGCTTTTCGCCAATGTAAATGTTACCGTCGGTCAACTCTTCCAATCCGGCGATCATGCGCAACGTCGTCGACTTGCCGCACCCTGAGGGTCCGAGCAGAACTAAAAATTCCTTATCTTCCACATCCAGATGGAAGCGTGAAACTGCCTCAACGCTGCCAAAGTTCTTACATACATTTTGTAGTGATACATTCGCCATAGTTTACCTCCAAAAACAAGGGAGTTATTATTTAATTGATCCTCTGGTCAGTCCGGCAATGTAATAATCCATGAGGAAGTCGCACAGGACAAACACCGGCACCGAGTCCAGCAAGGCACCTCCCATGAGTCTCCCCGAAGAAGACAAGATGTTCCCTCAGCGAGAAAGTGAGTTGATTCAGAAGTATCTCCAGAAGCATGGAGAGATGCCAGGGGTGGTTCGGATGATCTGGATGACCTCTTCTAAAAACTGTTTTTTAATCTTATCTATTACCTGACGGCTGCGCTGTTCGCTTAACCTAACTCTTGCAAGCATTTAATTGCTGGGCCAAAGACTGGGAATCTGTAAACAGAATTGAAGTTATGCGCAGCTTCTTTGCCGCAGAAACATTTTCCGCGATATCATCCACAAAAATCGCATCTCCGGGCTCAATTCCTTCATTGTTAAGAATGTACCTGTAAAAATCTGGATGGGGTTTTGAGGCACCCATTTTATTAGAAGCGAAGACGGCATCGAAAATATCGTAACAGCCGCGGCTCATGAGATAGTCGTAATGAGGGTCAAACGTATTTGTACCGCAGACAACTCTCGAATCGACTTTGAGCTGCTTAATAATTTCTATCACCCCTTGATCTAAAGCAGGGCTGAAGAATTTACCGAATAATTCTTCGTCCACGTTTTTGCCGTATCTGGCGGAGAAACTGCTCCAAAATTCATCAGTGGTTATTTTGCCCGCAAACAGCTTTTGCAGGTCTTGACCGGCAAAAGTTAAGAATTGTTCGCAGGTGACATCGAGGTAAGCGAATACCGCCGGGAAAACATCCGTATTGTAAGCAACAACGCCTCCCATATCAAAAATATAGACCGTCATACCGATTATCCCTTTCTGGCTGAAAATACGGCTGCGCCCCCGATAAAGTATTTGGATAGTTTTAAAAAAAGGATCAATATGGGAATACTCGCTATGGCAGCAACCGCCATCATGGCACCTTCGTCTGTATGTTTTTCGGCGGTGAACCTGACAATGTAAAGGGGTATGGTTTTCATTTCTTCACTCTGAGCCACTAGCAGAGGCCAGAGTAGATTATCCCACTGGCTCTTAAATGTGAGAACCGCAAGGGTGGCTATGGCCGGCACACTGTTGGGAAGAATGATCTTTGTGAAAATCATCAGTTCGCTGGCCCCATCGATGCGTGCGGCATCCAGAATTTCATCAGGGAAGGTGATATAATACTGTCGCATGAGAAAAACACCGAAAGCGTTAACCAGAAAAGGTGTTATCAATCCCTGGTATGAATTCTGAAATCCTAATTTGGTGATAATGAGATAAAGGGGTATCATGATCACTTCAAAAGGGATCATCATCGTGGCCAAAATCATCATGAAGACGAAGTATCTGCCTTTAAAATGGTATTTTGCCAGACCGAAACCGGTAAACGCCGAAAGGATTACGGTTGTCATGGTTACGCCGGAAGCCACAATGAGCGAATTTAGTATATTTCTAAGATATATAAAACTTCCGTCATTTCCCCTGATACCCTGCCAGTAGTTTTGCCAGTAGAAACCTTTTGGTATCCATCGGTAGGGCATTTTCATGATGTCGTTTGCGGGCATTGATGAAGCAGTGAACATGAATACAAAGGGCCCAAGAATAAATACGGCCGCGATAATCAGAAATGCCCAGATGAAAAGATCTGTGATAAATGACTGTCCCGAAGTCTTCTTCTTTTTTCTTTTCAGGTATTGTGCCATAACCAAAGCCCTTCTCAATAACTGACCTCGTCGGAGCGTGACCCTTTGAATTGCAACCACGTAAAAAAGAGCATGATGCAAAAGAGTATAATACTCATGGCGCTGGCCAGACCGATTCTGTGATCTCTAATCGCCGTGTGATATAAATTCAGGGTGATTACGTTAATGGGTTCCGTGGGAGCCCCGCCCTGGGTGAAGAGATACTGGGTGCTGAAGGTTTTTAGACACTGGAGCATTGACATAATGGAAACCAGAATGGTTGTGGGTTTCAAAAGGGGAAATGTTATATACCAGAAGCCGGTCCAAGTGTTGACCCCATCTATCTTCGCGGCCTCATGGATACTTTGAGGAATGGATGCCAACCCAACCAGAAATATGATGGTGAAGTAGCCCACATATTTCCAGAAGTAAACCAGCATGGTTGAAATTTGCACCATCGCAGAATTCGCCAGCCACTTATGATCTATGCCCGGCGTGTTCAAAATAAAGTTTACCAATTGATTGCTCAATCCACGTGGATCGAAAATTAAAAGCCAAATGGCCGCAACCACAACCGATGACAAAACAGCAGGAGAATAATAGGCCATCTGAAAGAACTTCTGAAACCTCTTTCTGGAAATAATAAAATTGGCCAATATCAGGCTGAAAATAAGCATCGGGATGAATGTTCCGATGGTAAACACCACCGTGGCTCTAATCGAGTTCCAGAAGTCAGGGGAGTTGAACAGGTAAATATAATTGTCAAATCCGATGAATTTAGGGGGTTTCAAAGATAGCAGTTTTTTCCTGAACAGGCTTGTATATAGGGCATTAAAAATGGGATAGAAGTTAAATAGTGCAAAAAAGACAAGCGACGGAAGAATAAATACCCATCCCCAACGTGCCTTTTTATGTTCGATGCCGGGGCTAAAAATACGTCCGGTCACAGGTAACACTCCCTTAAAAAAGAAAACAGGGATGGGTCGCCGCCCCATTCCTGTTTTCTTACCGAATCATCATTATTTTTCATCAAGTGTCTCTTGCGCTTTTCTTCTTAGATTTTTCAAGGCTTTTTCCGGTGAGGATCCGGCCAGCATCACTGACTCCACTGCCTCTCTGATGTGTTGCTGAATTTTGGCGCTGTTTCCTGCATAATACACGATTAGACCTCTTTCCATATCACCTTTGAACACACTCGAGTAAGGCATATCCTTGAATGTTTGAGATCCCATGAGCTTGACGGTGGGCTGTATGAGGCCGACTTTTGAAAGATACGCTTCAGCATGGCTGAGCATATACCCGATAAACTTCCACGTCATCTCCTGGTTCTTCTTGGGCTTCTGAGCATTGACGACGAAGTAATGTCCGTAATAGGCACTGGCTGAATTCTTTACTGCATTTGCAAATTTCGGAAATGGAACCACCCGCCATTCTCCGCTATTATAGAATTCAGGATTGTCTTTTCTAATTCTTCCCGCCTGGTAGAGGCCGGAAAGACACATACCCATGTCATTGTTGTCTTTGTTGAATAGCTTTCTGGCATTTGTGTAGGTAGGGGAACCGAGGTTTTTGCCATTGGGGCCCCAGGCCTGCATGAATTCAAGAAATTGGATCCAGGCCTTGTCGTTGATGATCGCCGTTTTGCCATCATCACTGATGAGCTTGCCGCCCAACTGCTCGACCATCGGAATCATGGAAACCAAATAATACGGATACCTGAAGTCAAATCCCCTGCGCTTGATGATTTCTCCATCGCGAATAGCGATTTTTTCTGATACCGCAACCATTTCTTCCCATGTCTTGGGATAATCCTTATCAGGATTAAGCCCGGCATCTTTAAAGACTCTATCATTAATGTAGAGACACCAATTTGTCAGTTCCAAGGGCAGCCCGTATAGCTTCCTCTCATAGGTAACCGGATCCAGCACTTTGGGAAGATACGCATCATAAATAGCCTTAACACTGGGATAACCGGCAGCCTTGTAGTCGATGGGAGCAAGACGGCTATTTACGATGTAGGCAAATTCATCTTCAATCTGCAGATTGAACATATCAGGTCCCTGATTGGCCGCAAAAGCAGTAAGAACGCGTTCCGCCATTTTCTTCGAGGGACTCGTTACGCGTTTGATGGTAACCTCCGGATTTGCTTTTTCGAACTCTTCGATATATCTGTTTTCAATCTCGGTTCGATTTGGATCTTCATGGGTCCAGTATAAAATCTCAGTTTTTGATTCAGCAGCATTTACTGCCACGGTTAAGAAAAACGCACAGGCGAGAAGAATACATAGTCTTTTCATGATATAATCTCCCATAATGTTAATGATGCTGGTAATAATTTAGAGGTGTCACTCCTGCGTTAAGTTTTGCACTCTGCCTCCTTTCTTTAAATATTTAGCCTTTCGGCAAATCCATAGCGTGCACAAGTGAATCTTTAAAATTTAATGAAAAGAAGCCAAAAATACAAAAGCCTCCGTGAGGTATGAAGACCTCCAGAGGCGATGCATTGATATTTTTCGGAAACATCTTATCATAACTCACCTGGACAGCTTAGAGTTATGTTGTGGATTAATTTACCGATCTATGGAATTTAAATATTTTCTATCTAACCTATTATTGACATGATTGTCAAACAAGATTTAAAGGTCCTATTGATAAACGTTGGGTTTAAC
>JAQYWI010000171.1 GCA_030145015.1 Desulfobacterales bacterium | reverse complement strand
GTTAATCTCCAATATGCACAGTGGGATCCCGCTCCGCGGGAGAAAAATTAGCATTTCAATTCGCGGGGCAACGCAGTCCCGCCGCAGGCGGGAGCCTTTTGAGCCCCTTAAATATTCTTTCAATTAGATGCGAAATCCCGCTTCATTAAGCGGGGAGATGGGGTTTTGAAACCACTTCTAATGCAGGCACAGACCGGTCGGTGTGAGAGATGCTGATCGTGTTCGGCGGGGCGGGCACAATCCAAAATTGCCTTGCGCAGTGCTCAGAACTCAAAGCTCAGTCCTTGTCTAAAACGCTCTTTAAAATTTTTAAGCCAAGCAGAATGGTGGGAGCCAAATGAAAGAACAGATCAAATATGTCGATGGGTCGGTTCAAGGTGCCGTTTTTAAGCATGCTTAATTTTTCAACAACATGCGGCATCGGGCGGAAGGGGGCCAGCAGCAAAAAGATAGCGGCAAGGATAAGGATTGAATAGGGTATTTTGTCTAAAAAACTCCACATGATGACGTCCTGGAAAAATCATCCGGCAAACGACCTTAATCTGGATGGGTCATAAAGTCATGTCTGTTTAATTTTGCGGTAATAGGTATCCGAGAGATATATGGCAGCTAAGGGGTTATGACCGGTCACGCGGTCTTTTACAGCCAAAACCGTCGTAGGTGCCTCGGCATATTTGAAAAAAATGGAATCGTGCCCCACGCACAGACCTAAAAGAACGTTAAGCTCGGTTTTCTCGTGATTCAGTAATTTAGCCTGGTAAATCGGATTGCACATGGACTCGTCGGTGCCCTGATGGATTTTGTCCTCATCCTCGATTCCGATGCGGTCCTTTGATGTCCTGCCTGCCTTGCACAGCACAGAAACCACCTCGAAACCGCGGTCCTTTAAGATTTCTTCTACGATGCCGGCCTCCTTGGCAAGACCTAAACAAAAGGCCAGGCCCAGACGCTGATATTTCATTTTTTCGGCAAACTCATAGATTTCAACGATCCGGGTCTTGGTCGGCTGCATGACATAGGGTCGTTGGTGGCGGTTCGTGTAACAATCCGCCTCCTGCCGGGAAGCCTGTCTGGCGAACTCGCGTATTTCCGAGTGGTCATATTCCTTGTCGGCTTCGGCGAGAACATCATTATAGACCAGCGTTGGACAGCCCTTTGAACTGAGTCCGTCTTCATCCACACAAATTTTCTTCATCGCTTCATGACCACACGATGCGCAGTCGGGGGCTGGTGTTTTTTTATTTTTTGCCATAAGGTGTCCTTTCCGGTTCAATATCAAACTAAAACATTGTCACATTTCTAGCAAATTAAGAGATATGCGATTGCGTGTCAAGTTCCAAAATCCGCGATGGAGTTGACCTCTGAGCCCGATGTCCCTATTCTATAGTGAGAAAACCACCAAAACGTTATGATATCCATTTCAAAAATAAATTTCTTCCGGCCCGGGATATGGGAAAACGGGACTCTTTTAAAGGAGATCGAACGCAACCTGGCCGTAGCGGATGATTGCCTTGCTTCCGGAAGATGGAAGCCGGCCGTTGAACCCCGGGTTTTCGAGAAGTACAAGAATACACTGGGCGGGCGACCGATTGAAAGTTTTGATCCGGACGGTTATCTGGCTGAGCTCGGTCTAGAGGAATCGTTGACTGCCGGAAGATCCAACCTCGACTTACTGCGCGCTTTTCATCTGATCCGGGAGTATCGTCCTGATCCGCGCTACTTCCCGCTTGCAAAGAACATCGCCGCCCCTGTCCAGAAGATCTTTTTGTCGATCAGTCGAATCTTGCCCGCCCTCGTCAACGCTGTCGACCGTCTGGTTGACCCCCTGGCAGTCAAAATGACTGAAAGAAAATATCAGACGGATCGGTACCACTCGGCCCCATACGGCCGAATCGAGGAAATTATCAAAGGAGACCGAAGCGACCTTCCCAAAGAAGCACGCTATCTGGGTATTTTACGCCAAAAGGTGCCTCAATTCGCATGGGATCGTGGCCCCCACTCCGGAAGCATCGACCCGGGTTGCCGTGCGAATGAAAACTTCGGTACCTATGATATTGCATTGAAATTTGGCTTTTGTGAGGGGCAGGCGCGCAGAATCGCAACAAAATGCTACGATGTCGACATCAGCCAAACCCACTATCACGATCCCGATGATCGCTCCAGGCTCAGAATAACCGGTACGGTAGGTGAAATCGGAGACATTCAGCGGCATTACAATCGCAGTCCTGCCGGGGTGGAGGACACGCGCATCACCGCTGCCAGAATCCACCTTGACCGCGCCCTGCTGCTGGCGCAAGAATGCTTTTACGATGCAGGCGAGCAGGAATTCGGCATCGGCCTGCACAGTCTGCAGGATATTTTTTCACATGCCCAATTAACGCCCTTCACCCACACGTGTCTGGGAGAGTTCCCCGACCTTGTGAAATATCATCCCTTATCCATGTTTGAAGCCGCGGTTGCCACCGAGGGCTATTTCAAAAAATTCATCGCGGGCCTCAATTTAAAACCAATTGGCCAGGGGGCTGAATTGCAGACGCCCATCACGCCTTGTGTCCAGCTTGTAGTTGGAAATGCCCCTCCCGAGGAGAAATCCAGGGTGTTGCAAAAATTGGCTGAATTCCCAAAAGGACTGACAACTTTCTTAGAAAACAACAGCATCTGCGTATTTGTGGGTGCCGAAGGAACAAAGCTTACCGAACTCGGATTCGGAACGGATCTTGACGGTGGCGGAAAAATCATGCCGGGTAGATGGGTGGACGTCAACAAAGACGGCAAGCAGCAATGGTTCGAAATGGAAGATCAATTTGACAATGGAAAAAAGTGGGACCGGCAACCGGCAGCTTATAACCATTACAATCGGATGATTTTTATCGCGGCCCGGGTTTTGAAGGAACCCAAATTTGAAACGCTCTTAAAACACGAAATCAATCACGCGATCGATTTGACCTGCCGGGATAATCCGCAGCTAAAGCAAAAATGGGACTCGTATATCCACAAACTTTATAACACAGCGCGACGCCAGGGAACTATCGCCTTTGACGAACTCGACCCCCACGAGTACTTTGCCCGAATCGAACAGCCCTAGAAGCTATCTCAAAACTAGCAGCTCATCTTGGAAGACAGATGATAGAAGTTTTAAAGGTGCTCTAAAGTTATAAGTGCCTAAAATGCCTAAAATGAGCTAAAGTGCCTAAAGTTAAGGAATTCTATCCATCGAGGCCTCCCCTCGAGAACCTCCCGTCGAGAGCCTCCCTTCGAGAGCCTCCCTTCGAGAGCCTCAGGGTCTAACGACTGGGTCGAACGATCATCTAACAGAGGATGTTGAAGAAACTGCGCAATTTTGTATCTAAAACGCGTAAGAGGACGACGGCGAGAATGATGCATATGAAATCATAAATCCTACTCGTCCTCGTTCTCGTCCTCAATAACCAAAATAGAATTTGCACCTTTCAAAAATCCCCAGTCCTCCGGTTCTCCTTTTTCGCTTAACTGGGAGACAATGCCCCTAAAATGCATACTATATATAGATGAATAATATTCATTTTATACCACATAATGTGTTTTCCTATTGACAGTTCAGAAAATGAGGTGTATTGGATTCTGACAACTCAACAGCGGACCCGGGGCAGCGGAACCTATTGAAAAAACACAAGGGGGGGGGTAGAAGCTGCCTCAAATTGAAACCAGGCAAAGGAATCGACATTTCATACTCACATTCATGTTAGAGGGGAGGGTCAAGATGATTATTAGTTTTGTTAACCAAAAAGGAGGCGTCGGAAAAACAACCTCTGCTATTAACATTGCTGCCAGTTTGAAAAGAAGAAATTATAAGATAGGATTTGTCGATGCAGACCCTCAGGGCAGTGCCACGCATTGGCACTCCGTGGAAGACAACAACGCCTTTGAAGTCCTGCATCACCCGGAACCGATTTCTAAGAGCGAGATCGACGAGCTCTCCCAAAATTATGATTATCTGGTGATTGATGCACCCCCTGCATTTGGTGATATTACAAAATCAATATTGGCGGTAACGGATCTTTCCATAATTCCATTGAGTCCCAGTTCGCTTGACATTTGGTCCTGCAAAGGAACATTGGAAATGGTAGATGAAGCCCGGGAAGAAAACCCCGATCTGGACGTTAAGCTTTTAATCAACCGGAAAATACCGGGAACCCGGGTGGGGCGCGAGGCACGCGATTCGCTGGCTGTATTTGATACGGAAATACTGGATTCTGAACTGTGCCAGAGAGTTGCATATATCGACGCAATGACCTCCGGCGTTTCGGTAATGCAATATGCACCCAGCAGCAAAGCGGCTGATGAGGTCGAAAGCCTCTGCGATGAGATCACGCTTCCGCAGGCACAAAGCGAACCCCGGATACAGGAAGAGCATCAATATACGCAATCACAAGATGTTGAGGATGAAAGCCCGGAACCGTATCTATATACGCAACCCCAAGATGTTGAGGATGAAAATCCTGAATCTCATCCACAGATTCAACCGGATGACATCGATGATGAAAAGCCGATCTGGTAAGATGGTTATCGCTAACCGTTAGGAACCCAAGCATGGCCAAAATAAAAAGAAGAAAACTCAAGTGGATCGCATCCGATTCTTCTCAGGTCGTTGGATATAAGCTATACTGGTCTGAAAACGGGGCCGTACATTATGATTCCCAGTGCGCCATTCTGGGAAATATCACAGAAATTATTTTACCCGATGATGTGAATTCTTTCACACCCAATGGTGTCCCCATTGAATTTGGTGTCACCGCCCTGGATGAGCTGGGAAATGAGTCTGACATGATTACCCTGAAGGCACCCTATCAGTTTAATGTGCCAAAAGCTCCGGAAGATCTGTATATGCAAAAGTTGGACGATTTTTGCATAACCCGCCAGCCGAACGATAAGGACGACAGAGTCGATTATTACATAACCAGCCATCAGGATGATGAATCTGATGAAAAAGAACCGGTTATCCTGGTCGAAGCTGTCGGATCGATCAATTGAGTAAAATTCAGACAATTTGAAAGTGGTGCTATTTTTAGCACGCAGATACGAATTCGGCGTTAATGTCCGATTCATGAAAAAGCAGGGCCATGCGGCCCTGCTTTTCTATTTCTGAGGATAAGGCTTGACTCTTTGGTTTATTTTGGAGAAATAAACCCAGGCCCTCTTTAGACTTTAGAGATAGCCTTCAGGCCCGCCAACACTTACACGGAATTGTAAGGCAAACTCCTTTTGAACGATCCGCCGCCCTCAGTGACCGGACAAATATGGAGGTCTATCTCAAGGCGGAGTGCCTGCAGCTCACCGGTTCGTTTAAACTGCGGGGCGCGTATCACAAAATTGCCTCTCTCAGTTCTGTGGAGGCAATCTGGATTACCAGTTGTTAAGACAAATCTTATCCGATTTTAGTGGGATAACAACATGATTCGATTTTATTTGGAACCAAGAGCGGTAATAATGTGGGAGGATTTTATAAATTCAAAGCCTAACTTTTCGATTGCCCTTGATGGCTATGTTAAAGGACCTCCAAGATTTTCAATTCAGGGACCTTATGCCAATTTCAATCATCATGAGGGTGTCGCCCGCATCGCCACACGCAGCACCTGCGCGCAGGTATATTTTTATATTCGCCTTGGACAGCTGGACACCTTCCAAAAAAAAGGGGAGCCGCATGCACGGATTTACATAAACGACGTGGATCAGGATGTTTGCCTGTCTTACTGGCTGTTAAAAAATTTCGAAAAATTGGAAGGGTTAAGGTTTGAAAATGTTTTATTTCAATTAATATTATTTGAAGATATCCTTGACGCGTCCGCAGGTGCCTATCCGATAAATCCCGACAATCCGCAGATTCGCCGGCAGGCCTGGATATATGAACCTTATACGCAGGCGCGAACGGATGGCAGCATTTACAGCATGTCGGAAAAAGAAATGAAAGATATCCTGCGCTCGGTGTGCGACCGAATCGATGCAGCCATTAGTGGGCGCAGCGAAGAAATTGAACTGGATACAAGGTTTGAGAAGATTGGCGGCGGATCCGGATGGCAGCTCATCTTAGAAGAGGGGCCCTACGCGCGTACAAAACTATTCTCTGAAAATATAAAAGCATATGTCGCTCTGGTTGAAAACAGAGAAGATGCCTACGCTTATACAATTGGGAAAATGTCACCTTTCGTCATGTTTCCCTTGGAACAGATTTATGAGGCGCTCAATAAAGCCGAGGGGCTCTCCTCATCGGAAAATTGCTGGGGTGGAAGCGCTATCATCGGCGGCTCACCGCGAAAAACCGGCAGCAGGCTTTCACCTGAAAAAGTAGAAAAAGTGATCAATGACTGTATTAAGTTGAAAGTGAATTAATACACGCGTTTTTCGTTTTCTGAAAGGGCCCGCGCGTGTGGTACAGGGTATGATCCAACGGGTTGGTGAAAACACGTACAAAAGGGTAAAAAAATAATGGACACAAAGAAGCTGCTGTCAAATATCAAAGGGGATCTTTCCGGCGCTATATCTGCTGCTATCATATCCATACCGCTTTCCATCGGATACGGCATTATCGTTTATGGCCCTCTGGGGGTTGAATTTCTCCCGTTTGCAGCATTGTTAGGAATTTACGCCTGTCTTGTGGGAGGCATTTGCGCTGCGTTACTTGGCGGGACGGAGATACAGATTACGGCCCCCAAGGCGCCGCTGTCGCTCCTGCTGGCCGCTTTTGTCGCCCCTCTGGCTTTGAGTCTGCAGATTCCGGATGTTGCTTCCCGCAATATTCTGATCGTCGGTCTGGCCTCCCTGTGCGTTTTACTCGCAGGCATCGTCCAGCTTCTGTTTGGGACCCTGCGGTTGGGGAATCTGATCAAATATGTTCCCTATCCGGTTGTTTCGGGGTTCATGAACGGGATTGCGGTTATCCTTATTTTGGAACAAATCGGGCCGCTGGTTGGCGCCCGGGGCCACGTCGCCCTGCTTGAAATTTTCTACAATCCCACCGTCGTACAACCCTTGACGCTGGTTGTGGGGTTGACAACCATCATCGTGATTTTTTTCGCCAGGCGCTTTATCAAAGCGGTGCCGGCATCGCTCATCGGACTTGTGGTCGGAACCGCTCTATTTTACGCCCTGAAGAATATCTCCGGCGCTTTTTCTCTGGGTCCGGTCATCGGAAATTTCTCTTTTCAATGGCCCAAACCCGATATTTTACCCGACGCTCTCAGATTACTTGACAATATCGATCTCGCCGACCTTTTTCCCGGCATCTTGATTACCGGATTTGTGCTGGGCTCTATTGGTGCGCTTGAATCTTTGCTCAGCTCTGTAGCCGCAGATAATATCGCCGGCACGCGCCACAAAAGTAACAAAGAACTCATCGGCCAGGGTATCGGAAATATGATGAACGCCGTCTTTTCCGCCCTGCCCTCCGCGGGATCAGAACTGCATAACATGGCAAATTACCGGGCCGGCGGTCGGAGCCGCCTGTCCAGTCTGATTTGCGCGCTATTAATCCTTTTAATTGTAATGACGCTGGGATCGGTCATCGGAAAGATTCCATTGACCGTAATTGCCGGAATCATCGTATCGGTTGGTATTGGATTGTTTGATAAATGGGTCTTAGACCTGCTTCGAAACCTGTCGCAAGCTCGCGAACAGCAGAAAAGGATCATGGCGAACCTGGCCGTGACCATTGTGGTGGCGGTTATCACGGTGTGCGTTAATCTGATTGTTGCCGTTTTGATCGGAATCGCAATCGCATCCGGATTATTCGTTGTTAGAATGGGCAAATCCATCGTTAAGCGAAAATATTCCGGCGAACAGATACGTTCTAAAAAGGTTCGAACCATTAAAAACAACATGCTGCTGGAGGATCGCGGCAAAGGGATAATCGTTTACGAACTCCGGGGTCCGTTATTTTTCGGCTCGGCCGATAATCTTGCCGGGGAAATCGAGAGTGCCCTAAATCAATACACCTATTGCATTCTTGACATGAAGCGCGTCAATGAGATCGACAGCACGGGCGCCAAAATTTTAGGGCAGCTCGGTAAAAAAGTTAATGAATCCGGGAAATATCTTCTGATCACTCACCTGAGGGATGACGCTTCACTATCAAATTTCCTCAAAGCAATGGGCGTGTATGGAATACTCGGTGAAAACTGTTTTTTTCCGGATACCGATGCCGCGCTTGAATGGGCCGAGGATAACTTACTCACTCAATCAATTGAAATTGCAGGCGCATCTCACCGAATTGAAATTGAACAGATGGATATTCTCCTGGATTTCACCCCGGAAGAAATCCATATTTTAAAACAAAAATTGATGCATAAGACCTTCGATAAAGGCCAAATTATTTTAAAAGAAGGGGATAAAGATAGGAATTTATTCTTCCTGGCAAAAGGATCTGTAAGTGTCAGGATTCACCTACCGGAAAGTGACCGTTATAAACGTCTTGTCACTTATAGCTCAGGGGTAACCTTTGGGGAGATGGCTTTCTTGGACGGGAGCCCGAGATCTGCAGATGTGTGGTCGGATGAAGACTCAGAAACCTATTTGCTATCTCCCGATGATTTTACCGTTTTACGGGATGAAACCCCGCATATCGCTGTCAAACTGATTCGCAATATCGCCCTGGAAATAAGCGATCGCCTGCGGATAAGAACAAACGAAGTCAGAGTTTTGGAAGAGGGTTAGATTTAAATTGGATCACGCTGCATTTAATCATAGATCAACAGAAACTGATTGGGTGACCTGGAAGTGGGGACGTCCCCTATTTGTCCTTACGCAGCTTTCCTGTTTTCTTCTGATCCGCCTTCTGCCCATAATGATTTATAATCAAAGCGTCTATCGCCAATAATATTGAATTTGATAACTTCAAAATTCGGGCTTATGTCAAAATCTCTAGGTAAAATTTGTGAATAGTGTCGCATGATTAATCTCGAACCATAAGGATTGTCCCCCAATGCAGGTATTGCCGGCTGTAATTTTTGAAGAACCGGTACAATTGGATAACTCACGCTTTGAAAAGACTTTGCTATCATGCCGGAGCAAATAACCCGGAATTCATTACAACTGCCCAGGCAGGCATTGATTGTGTGTTTCTTAAACGGGTTCAATCGAAACGGGAGGAGCATAAGCCCAATATCGATTATATTTTGGTTATCATAATGTTTCCCAAGATTGCTGATCGTAGTTTGGATAACAGATTCTAAGTCCTGGGGTAAAATTCCATAGGGTCTGCAAATTCTGATATTATAATCCTGGTATTTTCGCAGGGGCGCGATTGTAACCCCCTTACCCACCTCTGCTTCAATCAATAGATGGCCGGCATCGGCGCCGAATTCCATTTGATATTTTTCCTTAGATAGACCGTCCTTTTCTATCAATTCATCACCAATATACAGAGCAGAATGACTCCAGGAGCTGTTGGTAAAGAGCTTTATAAATCGGCTTATATCGGAGCGCCCTTCTACCAGGACGACATCACCCTTTTGGATGACCCCCAGCAATTTATCCATGTTGTTATAGGTCCTTTGCTCGTAGACTTTGCGGGTTGCTTCGAGTCGTTTAATAGCTATATTACGAAGCCATTTTATTAGATGGCCCGATGCTTTCATGATAATTTATCCTTGGGGAAATGTGGTCTATTTTTTATCCGCACTTAGTCGGAGCAAATTAGAGATCATTACAGAATGCCGCCCCAAACTTCTTGACTTTTAACGAAATTTCCTGTTATTTAGTTTTTCAGATTTATAAAGCTCGAACTTCTCCGAGTGCCCATCCAGAGCTTCACGCAACCCACAATACCTAAGTCTTGAGCTGATACCTGAATCTTGCATGAAAGTTAATGAGAAGTTGGGATTACGTTTAATGGATGAAAATCATTTTATCTCATTACTTTTCACCCTTTGGGCTTCGCTTTCAGCTACGACCCAACAGGGCGGGCGAGCCGGAGGCTTCCATCTGCTGCGTTATTAAGGCCGAGGCATAGTTCACTATAGCCTCTGCCTTAAGTGCCCCCGCTTCGCGGGATGAAGCGTCTAATTTTATTACACCAAGGGGCTCCGCTTGCAGATGAAAGCCTCCGACTCGTGCAAAATTCAGGTATCCACATATTGATAAAAGGGAGGTATGTAAGAATATGGAAAATATCGTTGACAGAACATTTCAAAGGGTCAGGATAAATAAAGGTCTTTCTTACAATGGTTTGGATGTTCACAGAAGGGTGGTAGATCGTTACATGGGAATTGCTCTGGATGTAAGTCAGAACGGAATTCAGCTTGAAACAAACCGTATGATTACCACTGAGCTTATCCTGTTGATGTTTTTTGACTATAATAGTCAATATATCGCGACTAATGGAAAAGTGGTTTATTCAAATAAGGATGCCTCCGGAAAGTTTAAGACCGGCATCCAGTTACAAGGGACAAAAGAAGAAAACCTTCAATTTGTGAAGAGATTAATACAATCCTATCATTATCAAAGGCGGGTTCCTATATTTGTTTCATAAAAAACAGGTATTAGGCGGCAGGCAAATAGCTCATAGGTCATAGCTAATAGCTCATAGCAGATTGATCCGCAGATTCAATAATATCCGCAGATTACGCCTCCGGCTTGTAGAAGCCTACGGCTCGGAGAGCAGATTAACGCAGATTATTTCTTCGTATATTTATATATTTTGTTTGTGTGTGTCTGTGTGGGTCCGTGGCTAATTTTTAAATTATCCGCAGATTACGCAGATGACTCAGAAATTTAAACTGAAAGCTCATAGTGCTGTGCAATTTATTGCCCAATTATTACCTTTATTACACATTTAGTGGAAATTAATTACCACATTTTTTGTGCTGCATAAAAGAAGCGGATTTTTTCATCTTCATAACGATTTAAAATTATTGTTAATATTAATATGGTGCGTATTAAAAAAGTTTCAGCTTTTTTGGTACTAATTTTGCATTAAATCTTTTCGAAAAGGGGTTTACCTTTAATCCAAAACTGGGGCTTGGATTAAAAATAGGGGGGAGAAAAGTGAAGAAACTTACCACCTTAATAATTATTTGTGGAATTTTAATAGCTGCCCTGGTCTATAAAGCCAACCTCATACCCGAATCTACGTCTATGGTGCTGCTTGGAGTCGGTTTGATCGTCCTTTCTGCAGTTGGAAGAAAAAAGGTTTAAAGAGATAAGCTAGTAGGCCGTATTAGCTCATAGCTGGTAACAAGGCACCATAGGTGCTTTTATAGTATGGCACCAGAAGGTGCCCGCTCGTAGCTCATAGTTCACTGGCTGGGAGGCTATAAAGCTGGAAAAGTTTCAAATAGGGACACAGATAATAAAGCTTATATTTTAAGTAAAAAGATCTGTGGTAATCTGTGAAAATCTGGGTCCTAAAAAAGCTCACAGCTCCCCAGTTAAATTCTTTGTGTTCGTTTTCTCCGAAAGCCCGATGAAGTATGAGGTGAATTTCATTGGGCAAGAATTTTACTGGGTGAAGTGGTTTGAA
>JAQYWI010000370.1 GCA_030145015.1 Desulfobacterales bacterium | reverse complement strand
CATGGCGTCAAAACCTTCTTTTGGAATGATTCCGGAGCCGAAGGCACGGCCTATCAACCCTATCGACCGCGCATCTTCTTTGACCGCAAAAACCGTATGCACGTTACCTGGGTGGTGGATGACGGTAATGGCTCCTCAGGATACCACACGCATGTGCTTTATGCGTATTCGGATGATAGCGGTGACACCTTTAAGCGGGCTGACGGTTCTCTTTACGAAACCTTGCCGATTACTCTCGAAAATGGCGATGTAGTTGTGGGGCCTGACTGGTGCGGCAACGACGGCGGTCTCTGGTACACAAGTTATGTGGGTGTTACCGCGGACATGCATCCGGCTGTATCCTTTGCGGATAACAGTAACGATACCGCCTGGTGGTCCCTGTGGGGTCCCGAGGCCGGTTGGTCTGCTCCCGCAAAGCTGCCCTACGAATACCTTCCAGCCAGGATCTTAACAGATGCAAATGGCATTGTTACAGCCGTTGACGGCCACAATAAGCTGCACCGCAGCTTTGACAATGGCCAAAGCTGGCAGTCCTATTATGTTGAGACACTTGGCATCCATTCCACCAACTTTGATTATAGCTACCTTCTGAATACCGGTCATTTTCGATTCCAAACCTATTCAACCACCTCCGGCAAAGTCAAAGTCTGGACCGTTGGATTCGCAGGGGATAGAACACCGGGCGCAGAAACCTCGGAGGCTTCCGCAAAGATAAGTGCCAGTCGGGGAAAAGTTGAGTAATGGATTCGCCGACATGGTCTCACAGGCATTTTTAAGATAGCTTCTATTGTCATGTCCCGCAGGTAATTTATGAAAAACGGATTGTTTTTATAGATCTTCTTTTCGAAAATAAAGTCGATTAAATCCCAAATAACAAATCCCAAATGACAAACAAATCTCAAATTCCAATTAATTAAATTCCAAACATGTTTGAATCATTGAAAATTTGAATTTGGATATTGTTTGTTATTTGCTAATTGGTGCTTGGAATTTTCTCACTTAAAGAGCTCATCTGGACTAAAATATGCCTTACGGCTTTTATAACTTTTTGCGGGACATAACACTAAAAGCGATACGACCTTCAGGATTCAACCGTTCTCTTCTTAAGATATTCCCCGCCGTAGTCAATTTTTAATTCCAGCCACATCGTCAGGTGGTCCGACATCTGCCGCCGCCGCCAATGATTGCGGTAATAAGCGCGGCGCTGATTTTCAGTACGAAGGTTGCCTTTGGAATCATACACATACGGATTGTCGGGATCAGCTTCTGCCCTGCCTTCCATCATGGCCGGGATATAGGCTTCATGGTCTGCATTCCTGTAGATCAGGTTAAAGTAGTCAAAAACACCGCCGCGACCGGTGGGGGCGAAGTTGTTTTTGCGCACCTTCAACGCGATTTGATCATAAAAGCGCGGTTTTTTGCCGACATTGGAGGGTGGAATGTTTTGAAGGGTTTTCGGTATCTGAAAACCGTTTTGGGTAATGGCGTTATAAGCTGCATTGGCTGGATCGGCATCAAAAATATTAAAATCGCCGAGTAAAATCAGGTTGCGACTCCAGGCCGTCGGGTCTTCGGTGCGTTCCTTGAGGAATTCAGCCAGTGCTTTAATTTCCGCCACGCGCTCAGGATATTCTGCTACGCCTTGGCCCCAGATGATGTGAACAGTAGAAAGCATAAATCGGAACCAGCCGGCCTGAAATCCCACGATGGTGGGCGTACGTGCCAGCTGATTAGATGGCGCAATGCTGTTGCCGTTTCTATCTTCGATCGGAGGAATGACGATTTCACCGGCGACACCGCTAAACCGGATTTTACGGCGGTCAAACAAAAAGGCCAGGCGCTCCTGGTTGCCGGCGGAGCCTTCGGTTACATCGCTGACCACAAATTTCCAGGTGTGCCCCAGCAGGGCCTGCAGTTTATTGAGCGCCCCCAGGTGACCGCCGACTTCCTGAATGGCAATTAAATCAAAGTGCGAGATGATCTCGGCGATATACCAGTAGGACTCAGCCGTGCGCTTGTCATTTTTGCCGCCTTCAAATTCCTTCAAATTCCAGGTGGCCAGCAGCAGGGTGTCGGTGGCATTTTTGTTCGGTACACTGCGTTGGGGTCCGTCCGGGTGATTTTGTAAAGTATTGCGCAGGCCCTCTAATCGGCCGGCGACCCGAACCGTATCTTTTCCCAACCCGTCAAGGTTATAAAACAGCGGCATTTATATTTTCCCTTCTAAAATACACCTTCATATTCTAAACGCCAGGTCTTGCCATGGGGAAAAAACTAACTGAAGGGGTGCGGTTTGTCAATTTATAATCACTCATCAAGATGGGCCCCGTACGTATTATTGCCACTGAAAATTGAATTAAACCTTAAAGTTTGATATGAATAGAAGTAGGGGGCTAATTTCCAAAGTGCAAATATGGAAATCTGGGGAAGAAATGGTTCTTACTGTAACCGCTGGATCGGACAACGATCGGAGTATAAGACATGCCCAAGGATAGCCAAATGAACCAACGCTTAACAAACCTCAAAGAGCGCCTAAAACAGGAAAATCCGATCCTCTCTCAAGTGGTGGATAGTTTTCAAGAACTTGATTCTATCAGCCGACGGCTTGGATTTTTTCATGGCGAGGAGTCCCATGCGACGCGCACATCCTGGTGGCCGCTGATATCCATATTGGGAATTTATTCAGCCGGCAAATCCACTTTTATCAACCACTACCTTCAATACCGTTTGCAGGCCACCGGCAACCAGGCGGTTGATGACAAGTTTACGGTTATTTCTTATACGAGTGATGATGAAGTCAGGGTGCTGCCCGGCCTGGCATTGGATGCGGATCCGCGTTTTCCTTTTTACAAGATAAGTCAAGCCATCGAAGAGGTGGCCGAAGGCGAAGGCCAGCGGATCGATTCTTACCTGCAACTCAAAACCTGCCCCAACGAGCGCTTACGCGGCAAGATCCTTATCGATTCTCCCGGCTTCGATGCCGACGCTCAACGGACCTCCACCCTGCGGATTACCGATCACATTATCGACCTATCCGATTTGGTCCTGGTGTTTTTCGATGCGCGTCACCCTGAATCCGGCTCTATGCATGACACCCTTGAGCATCTGGTCAACCGGACCAAAGACCGGCGAGACTCAAATAAATTTTTATTTATCCTCAACCAGATCGACAGCACGGCGCGTGAGGATAATACCGAGGAAGTTTTTGCATCCTGGCAGCGGGCACTGGCCCAATACGGACTGACGGCCGGGTGTTGCTACGCCATCTATGTTCCGGAAGTTG
>JAQYWI010000369.1 GCA_030145015.1 Desulfobacterales bacterium | reverse complement strand
AATCTTTCCCTGGTGAAGCAGCCTTATTTTGATCGTACTTTCCGACCGGCAGATAAGCGGCCAGTCCAAAACAAGCGTCGTAACGGCCGCCATGCCAGGACAGAGCAAAGGGTTCAACACAAATATCGCCCAAGGCAAAGGCCTTATCGCTGATTCCTGTAGCCGTTACTTCGATATCAGTGTAAATAAAGGGTAGGGTTGCATCAAGCAGATAATCCGCTCCTAATATTTTGACAGGAGAAACCCAAATGAGTCGATGTGCATTGGCAAAAACAGATATATCGAAATTTACGTTAAGCTTATTTCCGTTTTTATCTTTCAGTTCATCAGCAGTGTAAAATAAATTATACATTTTATAATATAGGCCCGGGCCGGGTACTGTAGCAGCTTTAATTCCCTCTAACCCGTTAGCATAATGGCCGGTTTCACCGGTATGCCCGGTTACCGATAAAGTGAATAATATTGTCACGATAATTAGCAGTTCCACTAAAAAACGTCGCATTTCACGATTTTCCTTTTTATTTAAATTTAAAAGTTGCCGGAATCATCATCAAGGGTTAACTATGATCTTGCATCCCCCCGGACTAAGGGCTCGCTCAAAAATAACTTCACATTTTCGCATCCCAGCTTCAGACCATATTTGGCCGCTGCTCAGTCGCGAAGTTCTCAAAATAGCTCGCTATTCCTGTGGCTTCGCTCAATCGCAGCAACCAAATCTGACCTAAATCTGAGCGCCAATTCTGCGAATTTATTTTTGAGCGAACCCTAAATCTTTTCCAGAAGGGCTTTAAGGTTCTCTTCCCCGGCATGCGGGTTTCGATTTTGGCTCTGTACCCATTGCCACAATTTATCCATTGCCTGTCCGGAATCGATGATGTCACGAGCCTTTTCCACCCCTTTCTGTAAAGTGTCCACTTCTTCCGTTACATAGAAAATAGGTGCCGTATTCAGGCAAATCGTCTCGTACAACGGGCCTTTGTCTATGCCTGTGAACAGCCTTAAAAGCCTGTGGGCTTCTTTTCGCGGATCGTTTCTTGCTGCAATGTCTTTCAATGTGATTGTATCCCTCAGACCCACAGAGTTGGGGTCGACTGTATAATGCAAGATGTTGCCGTCCGGTTCCAACTCTGCAACATAACTTTTTCCCACTGGAGACAGCTCGTCTATTCCTCCAACCCCGTTTCCTGAGGTGCCATGAAACGCCAAGGCCCTCTTAAAGCCGATTTCCTTCATGGTTTGAATCACCGGACCAATCATTTCTTTTGCATAGACACCTCTAACGCCGAACGTTGGATTTGCCGGGTTTGCAAGAGATGCCGCGATATTCAATATACTGCCAAAACTCATCTGGGATAGAATCCTGAACAATGCCTGCGGATGGGTATTGGAACTCATTCCGTTAAAGAGTCCGATACCCGTCTTTTCAATACTTTCCTTAACCATGTCGGATGGACACTCGACATCGACACCAAGCGTTTCGCAGAGATCGACGGTTCCGCACCGGGATGTAATCGCTCTCGCGCCATGCCTGGCAAGGCACGTACCGCCGGCTGCAGCAACAATAGCAGAACATGTGCTGATGTTGAAAGTTTTGAAACTGTCCATCCCGGTGCCGCAATTGTCCACAAGGGGCTTTCCGGTATTCGGTGACACTTTTACCGTATCCAGTTCGTAAATGGCCTGCCATGCTCCGGCAATCTCATCAGGGCAAGGCCCTTTGGCGGTGATCGCCGCAAGAAATGCTCCCTGATGAATTTCTGGCTGCTCTCCTAAAAGAATTTCCGAAAAAAGATCTCTCGTTTGTTCCCGTGTGAGATTTTCTCCTGCAATCAGAAGATTTATCGAATTTCCAAAGTTTTTGATTTTATTTTCCATTGGTTACCTCCAAAACTGATTTTAAAACCCTGTTGGTTTTTGTGTCCTCTATTCCTTGTTCAATGGTTTCCAGAGTAACGCTGTGAATCGCAAACTTGTATGACGGCCACATGTTCGACGTCATCAAATTGATCGCCTCTTTATTTTGTCGGGCGGTGCATCCATATGCTCCTGAGATGGCAATTTCCTTGTAGTGGATTGTATTCGAATCTAATCGTAGTTGAGAGATTGGGGGGAGTATACTGCTGAAAATCGATATCCGGCCGCAAGGGGCCAGCAAATTTATCATTGTCTCATCCAGTGTAACCTGGGAGCAAGCAAAGATGACAACATCAACGCCTTTACCGTCTGTAACTTCCACCACAGATTGGTAAAGATTTTCCTCTAACGGATTTACGACGTAATCCGCCCAAATATTTTGGGCTGTTGTCCTGCGATGCTCCAAGGTTTCACTGATGATGACGGTTTCAGCGCTCCTGGACTTAGCCACCATCGCATGAAGAAGTCCCAGCGGACCTGCGCCGATAATTAAAACCGTATCATGGGACCGGATACCGGCTTTTTCCTGCGCATTGATACAGCAGGCAAGCGGTTCGCCTAATGCGGCATCTTCAAAAGAGACATTTTCAGGAAGAAGTGTCAGCGCACCGATAATCGGACCGCTCAACGGAATGCTTATATACTGGGCAAAACCGCCGTCATGTGAAAATCCCAATATTTCACGGTGCTCGCACTGGTTATCCATGCCACGCCGGCAGGGAAGACACTCACCGCATCGAAGTCCGGGGGCCACCTGAACCCTGTCTCCGGGTTTAAATTGATGGTTTCGGCTTTCACTTACGATGCCCGCAATTTCGTGGCCGAGGATTCTGGGGTAGTTGAGTGCCCGATGCCCGATCGTTACCATCTTTGCATCGGAAGAGCAAATTCCGCAAGCTTTAACTTCTACCAGCACTCCACCGGGCGGGCAGTCCGGAGTTCGCGTCTCCCTTATTTCCAATTTTCCGGGTTCTTCAAGAATTGCTGCTTTCATAACAAAAAAAAATCCTCAAGCGGTAACCGCTTGAGGATTTACCTTTTCCCCAACGCCAAACAAAATGGCAGGTCTTCTGACTCCCCCGCCCTTTTAGCTGCCTTCCCATACTGATTCTTCAATACAGTGGCACTACCATGCTAAAAGAGTTCTCTTTTTCGAGACCCTTGCAAAACGCCCCCTTTTGCTCAATTTCTGCGTCAGACTCAAATTTTAATCCTCAAAATACTAAATGTATTCCTCGGGTTAAAATTTTCGTCTTCCTTGAACTTGAACAAAATTGAACATTTTCCAAAGGTCTCTTTCCCCAAAGGGAAAGAGCGGGGTTACAGCGGCGGGTCCGTACCGGATTTTCACCGGTTTCCCTATTATGCCCAAAAAGGGCCAC
>JAQYWI010000039.1:5680-36223 GCA_030145015.1 Desulfobacterales bacterium | reverse complement strand
TCTTCCCGTTTTTGGGCCCTGGCCCTGCGGACCTGTTCTATTACCTCTGGGCATCTTTATCACCTCCTCTTTAAGCAAAGTTATTGGTCAATTTTCATGACAACCAATCTCCTGCTTTTATCTCTTTCAGAATGCCTTTCAACGGATATGCATCTATACTTAACTTAAGTATCCAGGATTCCTCTTAACCGTTACTTCTTTTTTCTTTTAAATTTAATGTATGCTTGACAATATTTTTATCATGCTCGTATTCGATGACCCTTTGCAGCATGATTTTATTGGCCATCACCGGTCCTGCGCCATGCCATGTAGCCACACCATGCTGGCCGGCCGCCCAGTTCTGCAAGAGTTTATGAACTTTCATGATATTTTCTGTTGGTTCATCAGAACCGAAGCTATAAAATTCTTTTACGTAATCTTTGACCTCAGGATTTTTCAGTTCTTTTAGGGAAGGCATTGTCACAATCAATCCACCCCCGATGTCGCCGGCCAGAGCCATAACCCTCCAGAAGGCGCTGCAAATATTTAATTTGGAAACGTTACTCATGAGCTCATCCGGTAAGAAGACGCCCGAACCGGGAGGTTCCTCCGCACCCTTGGTGGCAGAGGCCAAACCGCAGGCCCGCCCTGTTTCACGCAAGACCACCATCTCCATTAGCTGATCATTGATATGAGTAGCCTTCTCGAGCCCCTTGTATTCCTGGATCAATTTTGAGGCTCCAATGATTTGATTCATAAATCCGACCTTGCATGTGCCGCCACAGGTCATGCGGTGGGTCTTGGCAAAGCGGGTTACAAGTTTTATGGAATAAGCGTACTCGCCGCAGTGAAAGACCCTTTCCCATGGCACAAATACATTATTAAAAATTACCATGGAGGTCTCTCGCTGACCGTACACCGGATTGCCGAGCTCTTCGATGTCATCGGCCTGATCTCTCTCTGCGGAATAAGGCGAATACTGGCATACATAGGTGATACCCTCTGCATCCGTCGGGGTGGCAAACGCGATGGCATAGTCTTCCTCGCCCTTGAAATGCGCAGCCTGGGGTAAAACCACCAGTTCATGGCTGGCAAAGGCACCGCTGATGTTTATTTTGGCCCCGCGCACAATGATACCGTCTTTGTTTTTATCCACCAGTTTTAATGAAAGATAAGGGTCAGGCCAGTCCAAAGTCTTCTGGTTGCGTTTTCCCCTTGGCTCGGTAAGCGCTCCGGCGACGGAGAGATCTTTGCGCTGTACCATCTTAAGGTAGTCCATGAAGCGCGGATGATACTCCGTACCCAAATCTTTATCCATCTCCCAGCAGGTACTGGCCAGGGAATGAAAAGCATCATATCCAACACACCTGTAGATACAGGTTCCCAGCATTTCAGCGGTAAAAGTACCTGCTTCAGCCTTTTTGACTAAATCATCAATGCTGGCGCTGACATGGGTGTAGCGGTTGACATCATCGTCGATCAGCGGCGAATAGCAGGTCATGATATCCTTGTAATTCGGGTCCAGGGCCCATGCATAGCTGGCTTTGTTCGCCTCCACAACGGTGCGCGTATTCTTGTTCTCCAGGATATCGTCTACCAATTTTCCATTCATAAATACCCTTGGCTTCATCAATTTCAGACTCTCTTCAAACTGATCAGGCGTCATTAGAGCCATAGCGATCTCCTTTCAACATGATATTGGGTTCAGGTTACAAACTGTTTTGGTATTCTTTTATGATTTGTTCTATTTCAAGCTGGATAAACTGGGTGTGTGATTCGGCCTGTTGCGGCGTCATCACGGGAATATCATCGGACATATCCATTAGCTTTGCTTCTGCGATCCCGGTGGTTTTGCTGATCATAAACATATCAACTTCACCATTTTCCGCTATCTGGCCGCAACCCCCGGCAACTCCCAAAAATTCACCATTTAGAAAAATGGGAACCACGAGTTTCATCAAGCCGGCATCACATTCTGCGACGACCGCTTTACGCGATCGCTGCGCCTGGGCGGCTATATTTTGATGGGCAACGGCACAAATATAGTCCTGGCCCTTTGCATCGGCTTTGATGACCGGACAGAGTTTATTGGCCCATTTTTTAAAATTCGTAATGCGCACCCCGTCGACATCAAATACGGAAGCATTTAGACCGGAGCGCTCATTGATTTTTTGTTCGAGTTCAATCCATGTTTTTAATGGTGCGATGTCGGTAAGTTTCATTAATTCTTCTCCTTCGTATCGCTAGAGGTATTTATTGATCAGCGCCGGAAGCACAAAGTCGACATCTTTCATCCCGGAGTTCCTGGTCGCGGTCTTTGGTGTACTTCAGGTGACTCTTAATCTCCGACTCATCAAGGTCCTTCCAGCTAAAAACATATTTTGCATTGGTACAGCCGGTCTTTTCCGGCGTAACCAAAACCGTATCCCCCCGCTGTCTCGAGACGGCAACGGCTTGACAGACGGTATAGGGATACAGACCGACTTTGCAATCCGCATTCTTTTTAAAGTCTTCCAGTTCGTCGTTTGAATAAAAAAATTTAACCGCCACCGGGTAATATTTCATTCTTAAAAGATTTCGCAGCGAAAATGCGATATCCGCATTGCTTAGATCCCCTTTCTCCAGCATTGCCCCGGCAAACTTCACATCGTCCAGCAATTCATTGGTTTCTATCATGGTATTCCCCCTTCCTTACCAAGATCCTTCAACATTTGCGCCTTCAGCAAACGATATCTTGCCTTCACGATACGCAATCACCGCATCTCTGACCGTTCCGGTCACATCACTGGCCACTTTTATTCCGGCGGCCTTAAGCGTTTTAAACGCATTTGGACCGCAATAACCGGTTAGTAATACTTTCGCACCCCGGTCACTTACAGTGACGGCAGCCTGAATACCGGCACCCTTAAACGCGTTTACATTCTCTGAATTATCCAACACTTCAACCCCATGATCGAGTGTATCAACTATAAGTATATAAGCCGCCCGGCCAAATCTGGGGTCAATTTGTGAATCAAGGTCTTTGCCCTTGGATGTTATTGCTATTTTCAATTCCAACTCCTTTTCTATTTCAGATTCATTCCACCGCCACCGCCGCCACACACTTGATCATCGCTGATTTGATGCAGTTTACCTGCGATTAAGTCCTCCACGACCGGCTTTATCTCAGTTCGTTGTGAATCATGATACACATCAATTCCAGCCTGTTTGAATCCCATGAGCGGCCGCATGCCGATTCCTCCGACCACAAGGGCTTTTACATTGTGACTCGCAAGCAGATTGACCGGTACCATACAGCCGCCCTGAACATGTTCCTGATTTTGAATGGTTGAAACTTTTTTTATCTCTCCATTTTCGACATCAATAAAGGTAAACACATCGCAGTGTCCAAAATGTCCGGACCTGGTTGCGTCCAAACCACCTTTCCCATTTGATGGAACCGCTATTCTTCCGTTTTTCATAATTAAAAGTTCTCCTTGTTTGTTATTAATTTATTTTGAATTCAATCCGCTGCGGCCTGTTCTGTCAGGTTCAGGATATTTTTCAGTTGCCTGAGCAGTTTTTCAGCCTGTTCTTGATCCGGCCTGACGGGCAGCTGCATAAGTATACCCAATCCTTCGCTCGCCTCATGGAAATCGGCGGGCAAAAGCGAGCTTACAGCAGCACAGTTGACCATGGGCTTTGTTGAGATAACCTTTTCGATAAATTCAAGGCCGGTCATATCTCCGAGATTTTCATCCGTGACGACAAGATCAAAGTTTCCTTCTGTAAGCCTGGCTATTGCATTGCTGCCGGTTTCCGCCCATGCAGTCTGAACCTGATTTTCTTCCAATCCTGCTTTGAAGGCGGCCATAGAGGTCTTATCCCGGCTTGCCAGTAAAATATTAATTATTTTTTGTTCACGCATTTATAAATTCAACTTCTTTGACAGCGTATGCCAAATTTCTTTGACTGCATGTCCGGCTTGCGAGTCGTTGTTATATTCAAAAATCGTTTGGCCCTGCACCATGGCTTTTATAAAAACCGGATCGAAGGGAATTCTCCCCAAACAGGATAGACCTTCATCTTTGGCAAAATTTTCAATATCCCGGGTCAGGTCCGGATTGAGGTCAAATTTATTGACGCACACCATGGCCGGCACCTTGAAATGGTTTGCCAGCTGCACGACTCGTTCCATATCGTGAATACCCGAAAGTGTGGGTTCGGCCACGATGAGCACTGCGCTGGCTCCGCCAATGGAAGCAATTACCGGGCATCCAACGCCGGGAGGACCATCCGTAAGGATAAGATCAAGATTTTTTTCATCTGCCAGTCTTTTAGATTCTTGCCTTACGAGGGTTACCAGTTTGCCTGAATTTTCCTCAGCAATTCCGAGCCGGGCATGAACCATGGGGCCGAAGCGGGTGTCTGAATTAAACCATTCGCCGCATGTATCTTCCGGGAAATCGATCACCTTTTCCGGGCAAAAATAGACACACACCCCACACCCCTCGCAGTCTATGGGGTTGACTATAAAATCATCACTGATTGCGCTAAACTTGCAAAGGTCCAAACATAGCCCGCATTCGGTACATTTGTTTTTATTAATATCTGCGGTATGACCTGATTTAAAATCAGCACGCATTAATACCTGTGGGTTCATAATCAAATGAAGATCGGCCGCGTCTACATCTGCATCACATAGAACTTTGCTTTCAGCTAATGATGCAAATGCCGCAATTAAACTGGTTTTACCTGTTCCGCCTTTACCGCTTATGACAATCAATTCTTTCATTTAAAATTGTGTCCGGTTATTCGATTAATTTTTCAATTTTATAATGAAGCCCTAAAAATCTGTTCTTCCATTCGGGCATAACATCTACAAGCATTTCTCCCTGTGAATAGGCCTCGGCAATTTTTCGATCAAAAGGGATTTCCATAAGAATCGGTAACCCTTTTTGATGGGCATATTCTCTGACGTTGTCATCGCCCAGGTCACTGCGATTGATGACCAACCCAAGCGGTATATCCATCATCTGAGCGGCAGCAACGGCCAGCTTTAAATCATAAAGGCCGAAAGGAGTGGGTTCGGTGACCAACAGCACAAAGTCGGCATCTTTCATGGACGCGATAACCGGGCATGATGTCCCCGGAGGGGCATCAATGATGGTGAGCTTTTCAGGATTTTCATAGGAGCGTACTTTTTTGATCAAGGGCGGCGACATGGCTTCACCTACCCGCAACTTGCCGTGAATGAACTCAATGCCGTTGCTCTGGCCTTTTTGAATGACACCGAGTTCCCGACCACTTTGCGTGATGGCGCCTTCCGGACAGACCTCCCAGCACCCACCGCAGCTGTGACAGAGCTCTTCAAAAACCAATACATTTTCATTAACAACGGCAATGGCTTTGAACTGGCAAATTTCAGCACATTTTCCGCAGTAGGTGCACTTTTCTTCGTCGACTTCAGGAACCGGCATAAAAACAGTTTCCGTTTTTTCAAAAGAAGGATTTATGAAAAGGTGGGCGTTGGGTTCTTCAACATCACAGTCCAGCAACTGAACATTAGAACCGATCGATCGGGCCAGGTTTGTTGCAACCGTCGTTTTACCGGTCCCGCCTTTTCCACTGGCAATGCTGATGATCATACGAACGGCTCCATATTAGAATTGATTTAAATTCCTTGTTCAAACCTTCAATGATAGTTATGGGTACCCAGCACTATCGTTACCTCTGTTTTATCCTCTAGGATTTTGGCTATTTCAGTGGCATCCGTGTATGGGCATCCTGGCTTGGCATTAACGAAGCAGGAACTGAGGTAAATCTTGTCTGGTTTGATTTCGGTCAAGTTCATGGCCATTCCTAAATTCGGAGCTATTGTCCGGCCCGGACATTCGCATTTAACAAATGCGATAACCTGAGATGGATTTTCAAAATTACCTTCGCCAAGTGCCGCTGCTTTAAGACAGCGCCACTCCCCGGGGCAGCCGTATCCGCTGTCCATGTAAGCCCCGCAACCGACTATAGCTACCTTTTCCATGGCTACACGCCTTTCCTGGTTTTTATTCTGCCTCCCATAACACCGCCTTGGCCCATTCCTCTGCCGCGTCCCATGCCTTTGCCACGTCCCATACCCATTCCGCCCATACCGGCGTGAAGGGGCGTATTGGCTTCGGCAGTGGGTGTCAACTCACCATTTTTATACGATTCCACAATGTCTTTAATTATTCCGGATTGTCCAACATACACCTGGACGCCGGCGGCAGAAAACGTCTGCATGGCATTGGGCCCGCAATTTCCGGTAATCACGGCTTTAGCTTTTTGGGAAGCGACAAACTGGGCCGATTGAATGCCGGCGCCGCCTCCAAGAGAGGCATTTTCATTTACGAATGCTTCAACATTCATATTATCGGTTTCAATAATTAAAAAATGGCTGCACCTTCCAAAACGGGGGTCAAGTTGAGCGTTTAAATCTTTCCCGGATGAACTGACGGCTACTTTCATAATTTTGTCTCCTTTTTTAAGTGCTCTTTTTCAGTTGAATTCGAAAAGAACAGTCGTCTTCTAACCCTTCCATCAAGGTCAATTCGTAAGAAGAATTAGGCAATATCTTAAAAAGATCCTCTTGGATATCCGGATCACTGCACAAAATTTCCAGTGACTCGCCGGGCTTTATTATTTTAAAAAACTGGCTCGCCTTCAGAAGTGAAAAAGGAATGATGACTCCTCGAAGATCAAGTCTATGTCGCGCGCTTTTTTCCAATCAGACACCTCAAGTGTGATCTACCTCGCATGATAGCAAACATGATGCCAAAGGCGGGGAACCTTCGTATTTTCAACCAAATACCAACCTGCTAATGGTAAATTATAAATGTTTTCAAAAGGTTATATAGTACTCATCTGTGTGGCGATATGATTTCGATACTTTCTCTTACCTATATAATTGAAAAAATACCTTGCTAAACCACTGTTAAATTGTTAAAAAACAAAAATTAACATATGTTAAAATTTAACAGGGGTGATTTAAATGCTTGAACAGGAGTTAAACCAGTATTGGAAGACAGTTGTAGACACAATCCAAGATGGGATCATGATTGTAGATTCGGGTGGAACCATCGTTTCCGCAAATAAGGCCCTTGAAAAAATATCCGGGTATTCAAGCAATGAGATGATCGGCAAGCCTTGCTCTATTTTAAATTGCAATATCTGTGAAATTGCATTTGAAGGGTCGGGTGATCACTGGTGCGCGTTGTTTAAAACAGGAAAGCTGGATATGCGCAAGTGTACCTTCATGAGAAAAGACGGCGGTTACATTCATGTGCTAAAGAATGCTTCTCTTCTCCATGACACCTCCGGTGAAGTCATGGGGGCTGTCGAAACCGTCACAGACATTACTGAAATTGTTGAAAAAGATAACCAGATTGCGGCATTTCGGCGGGAGCTCAGATCGGAAAATGGTTTTCAAGGATTACTTGGGACTTCAGCTTCCATGCAGCAGGTCTTTGATCTTATCACCAATGCCGCCCAATCGGATGCCCCGGTGATTATCTTTGGCGAGAGCGGGACCGGAAAAGAATTGGTCGCCAGTGCCATTCACAAGATGAGTGGGCGCAAAAGAAAACCTTTCGTCAAAGTTAACTGCGCCGCCTTGACGGAATCCCTGCTGGAGAGTGAACTTTTCGGACACGTAAAAGGCGCCTTCACCGGAGCGGTGAGGGGCCGCGAGGGCAGATTCGAAGCGGCCCGCGGCGGTGATATTTTTCTGGACGAAATCGGCGACCTGCCCTTGACCATCCAGGTCAAACTATTGCGGGTGCTGGAAGAAAAAGTCATTGAACGCGTGGGCGACAACAGATCCATTGAGGTTGATGTAAGAATCATCACGGCCACCAACCGTAATCTCAGGCAGCTGGTTGACCAGGGCGGTTTCCGGAAGGATCTCTTTTACCGGATTAACGTGATACCGATCACCGTGCCGCCATTGAAAGAACGCGTGGGTGACATTCCGCTGCTGGCTGAATCTTTTTTTCGCCGTCTCCAGCTAAAAAGCGACAAAAATATCCAAGGTATGACCACCGCGGCCATGGAGCAGTTAATGATGTATTCCTGGCCCGGAAATATCCGGGAACTCAGAAGTGCCTTTGAGTACGCGTTTGTTACCTGCCAGGAACCCATGATCCAACCGTATCATTTCCCGCCTGACATCTACCAGGGATCTAAGCCTTTGAAAACCATGGAAAAAGCGCCTTTAAACCGTGCGGGAAAAAAGAAACAACAGCTGATTGATGCGCTTGAACAGACCGGTGGCAACCAGTCCAGAGCCGCTGAAATCTTAGGCGTTACACGTGTCACGGTTTGGAACCGAATGAAGCGCTACGGTATCACGGCCCAGCGCAGAATCAACAGCTAAAATGTGGCATAAAATTTGCTTTTCTCGTGTATTGGGGTTTGAACTTGGCATTTACCTCCATAATGCACCTCATACCCTCTCAACGGAAAATCGGCCCTGCGGAATAGGTCTGTAGGGTCGATTTTCTTTACTGGCATGATTCGCGATGTTTAAAAATATGCTTAAAGTGTTGCTTCAATTTCTATTCCCAACTATAAAAAGCGCATAAAGGATGATCATCTAACAAACAAAGCCGATATTGATTGCACTATCATGACCGCCACAACCATTGAGGACAACAAATGACCGCATCTTCCTCTTGGCAAATCGTCCTGATTGACGATGAAGAAGATATCCGAGAGGTAATGAACATTGCCCTTCAGGATGCCGGCTACAACGTCGATACCGCAGCTGCCGGTGAAACGGGGCTCCAGCTCTGTGAAGATACTTCGCCCCAGATCGTGATTACGGATATCCGAATGCCAGGGATCGATGGGCTCCAGGTACTGGAAACTATCAAGCAGAAATATCCGGATATCGAAGTTATTGTCGCCACCGCTTTTGGTGAGATGAACCTTGCCATTCGTGCCCTCCAGCTGGACGCTTCAGACTTCATTACCAAACCGATCAGCGACGAGGCTCTGTTTCTTGCTTTGAAGCGGGCCAGGGAGCGATTTAATTCCAGAAAGCAGCTCAAGGATTACACAGCCCTCCTGGAAAAGGAAAAAGCAGAAACCAGCCAGGAACTTCTAAAAAGCATTGCGTTTCAACGAAATCTTATTGAAAGCTCGATGGATGGTATCCTTGGATGCGATAACAACGATACAGTTGTTACCTATAACCAGTGCATGGAACAGATGCTTGGTTTTTCCAAAGAAGAAGTTCTTCATAAGATGACCTTAAAGCAATTCTTTCCTGCCGGGGAGCTTGCACGCCTTAAAGAAGAGTTGTTGAGTAATACTTACGGTGGGAAAAACCGGTTGATTCTTTACGAAACTAGCTTGTTGGAGAATTCCGGACGTGAAATACCGGTTCAGGTTTCGGCCATCCTGCTGTTCGAGCAAGATTGCGCAAACGGGCTGGTTTGCTTTTTCAGAGATCTACGCGAAATCCGCAAACTCGAACGGGAAGTTTCCGATCAAGCCCGCATCCTTCACCAGGATAAAATGATGTCCTTAGGTAGACTGGCCGCCAGCGTCGTCCATGAAATTAACAATCCGCTGTCCGGAATTCTAAATTATTTGCGACTGATGAGCCGAATTTTGCGTCAAGGCTCTTTATTGGAAGATCGCAAAGAAAAATTCCAACGCTATTTGGACCTGGTAGAAAACGAAACCAACCGCTGCTCCCAGATCGTATCCGGTCTGCTTAGTTTTTCGCGCATATCGCCGCCGTCTTTTGGACAAGTCCGAATTGATGAGCTTTTGCAACGCTGCATCCTCTTGAGCCAGCATAAACTGGAGTTGAGCAGCATCCGGCTTGAATCCAGTATCAAACCAAATTTACCGCCCGTCACCGGCGATTTCAATCAGCTGCAACAATGCGTGATCAATCTCATTTTTAATGCCATCGATGCCATGCCGGATGGCGGGAATTTAACGCTAAATAGCCGCTTGGATGGGAATAGCGGCAAGGTGATTATTACCGTGCGAGACTCGGGCCAGGGAATTTCCCCTGAAAACCTGCCGCATATCTTCGAGCCCTTTTTCACAACCAAGAACGAAGGATATGGCGTAGGACTCGGTCTCTCCACTGTTTACGGAATCATGGAGCGGCACAACGGCAGCGTTAATGTTGAGAGCCGGCCAGGAGCGGGGGCTGCTTTTATGCTCGAGTTGCCTGTTTCCGGCTCGAATAAAGAAGAATGAGGATGCCATTTGGTTAATGAGATGATAAACGATAAACCCGGAAACAATATCTCATCTGATCAGTGGCTGCATATCATGGATGAATTAAATATCGGGGCATTTACTGTCAACGTGCAACGAAAGGTATCCTCGATGAACCTTAGCGCCCAGGCACTTATCGGGTTGAAGGATATAGAAGCCATTGGTAAAGACTGCCGAGAAGTTTTTGTGGGTGTTCCTTGTCTGGCCGAATGCCCATTCAAAGGTGCTGGCATGCCAAGTACCGACGAACCGGTCATCCAGATTCAGGATGAGGACCAAGCCACCCATTTCGTAACCCGGATGGCCTCATCGGTTTTCGGACCCGACCACCATATCGTCGGATGTATGACTATTCTACAGGACCATTCTCCCATTGCCGACCTCATTGATCGAATCCATTATGAAGAACAAAGTCTCAAGATTATCCTCGATAACCTGGACGTCGGCATATTCACCGTTGATCGCAGTGGTCACATTACGTTCTTTAATACCGAAGCTGAGAAGATCTCCGGTTACAATCGCCGTGAGATTTTAGGAGATTCCTGTACCGCCATATTCGAAGATGAAGGTGCCCAGGAAGTAAATCTCCTGAAAGATACGATTGTCGATGGCCTATCCCGCAATAGCGCAATGGGAAAAATGAAGACCAAAGATGGGGTGACCATTCCAATTAGAGCCAACTACATGGCGCTTCGAAATGAAAAAGGGACCGTGGTCGGCGGACTGACGATTTTTCATGATCTTACTCTGGTCCTCCAGCTCAAGCAGGCCATGAAGGATCGCTACACGTTTCATGATATGATCGGCAAATCGTCGCGGATGCAACACATTTTCGAAATGATCAATGTGGTGGCGAGCACCGATGCGACTATCCTGATTGAAGGCGCCACGGGTACGGGTAAGGATTTGTTGGCAAAAGTCATCCATTCCGCCAGTCAAAGATCCGACAAACCATTTGTTAAAGTGAACTGTGCCGCGATTCCGGACAATCTGCTTGAATCGGAAATATTCGGCTATGTTAAAGGAGCTTTCACCGGAGCTGAAAGAGACAAAACCGGCCGTTTCCAGGAAGCAAACGCGGGTACCATTTTTCTGGATGAGATTGGTGATCTCCCTCTAGCATTACAAGCCAAGCTTCTTAGAGTCTTAGAAGATAAGGAATTTTATCGTTTAGGCAGTCGTCACACGATTAAAGTCAACGTACGCATCATTTCCGCTTCAAATCGTAACTTAGCGAAGCTGGTCGAAAAGCGACTTTTCAGAGAAGATCTCTATTATCGGCTGAATGTCTTTCGAATCGCACTTCCCGAACTTAAAGACCGAAAAGTCGATCTGCCGATTCTGATCGGACATATTTTAAGACGTCTGTGCGCTGCCAGAGGCGCTCGGCAGCCGGAAGTTTCTGAAAAAGTGATGGAAATTTTGCTCAACTATAATTATCCCGGCAATGTGAGAGAGCTCGAAAATATTCTGGAACACACCCTTATCATTTGCCAGAAAGAGACCATTAAGCCGAGACATTTACCTGAATATTTGCAAGTACACTCCTCTGTCCACAAATCCCAAACACCGAGAAGCCTGAAGCATATCGATGTTACGGATAAGGAGGAGCGTGATAACATAATAGCCATGCTTGAGCGGTACAACTGGCATCGCTCTAAGACGGCAAAGGCTTTAGGTATGGACCGCTCCACCCTTTGGCGTAAGATCAAAAAATATGGAATCAGTCCTTGAACTTAACATCCGTCTCAATTTCCTCGATGAAATTGTTTTGCTTTTTGGGTCTATTCAACCGCATTAAATTCACGCCACTTTCATCGTTCTATTCCTTTCGGACACCGGTTGTCTGGTGCAAAATAACTACCTATCGAAGACGTCTTCTGTTGCATAATATGTTGCAATTTAAGTTGTACAACATCGCTGAATACAATTAAAATCTTTATTTAACGTATAGTTGTGAACATCATCTTTTTTTTATTGTTGCAAATAAATGCAACAAAATGAACCCTACGAAAGAATTGAATGAATGCGACTTTTTAGTTAACTCACTGTAATCAATACAAAAATTAACATCTCATCCTTCCTGGCACATTCTATGCTCTATATCTATGCAATGCCATTTTCAAATCTATCATACTTTATTCTGCAATCCTTTTAAATCAACAGAGGTCATTTTGTCCTCAGAATTAGAAAGAAAAAAAATACTCATCGTCGAGGATGAATTGGATCTGCGAATTTTCCTATGCAATCTGTTGGGAAACTGTGGCTACCATACGATCGATGCGGCCGACAGAGCAGAGGGCTTACAAAAAGCAAAAAGAGAAAAGCCTGCGCTAATTATCCTCGACGTGATGATCCCCAAAGAAGACGGAATTCAGATGTATCGCGAGATCAAACAGGATCAAGATCTCAAAAATATTCCCGTTATCATGGTGTCAACCATCGATAGAAAAACCTTTTCATTTTACCAAAAATTCCAACACACGCCTCAGTGGCAGGGTGTTCCGGAACCCGGCGCTTATTTGGAGAAACCGCTGGAAGCAGAAGAACTTATCGAGCTCGTCCACCGGTTGACGACAACCGCGGAATGCCCGCTGGATAATGATAAAGAAAAATGATTTTTGTGCTTTAGGGGAAGGTGTCATGATTGTTCGAATAGGAATAAAAACCAAAGAAATGGGTCTATATTGATGACCAACGGTGTGGATTGCGAACTGTATCAAGAGGTGGCAAAATTCGGCGCCAGGGACATGGAAATCTGCATGCAGTGCGGCATCTGCAGTGCCTCGTGTCCTCTGTCCAGCGGAATAAATGCCTTTCCACGAAAGATATATCGTTATCTTCAGCTTGGGCTTAAGGACAAGCTGCTCAAGTCGTCCGTGCCCTGGCTGTGCTATTACTGCGGTGACTGCAATACGGACTGTCCCCGGGGGGCTGAGCCGGCCGAGACGATGATGGCAACCCGCCGCTGGCTGACCGCTCAGTACGACTGGACCGGACTCGCCAGACGGTTTTATCTCTCTGAGGCTTGGGAAATCGGTGCCTTAATTGCAGTTGCCCTTGGAATCATTATTCTCTTCATTGTTGGCCACGGGCCGGTGGTCACCGATCGGGTTTCGGTCAATTCTTTCGCGCCGGTCTTGTGGATTGAGCTCGGCGATTTAGTAATGGCCGCAATCCTGTCAACTTTCCTGCTGTCAAACGCATTCAGAATGTATCGCTTCATCATGAGCGATACAAAAGTGCCGTTTTGGCTCTACATTACCGAAGCAAAAGCTTTTGTTCTGAACTTCGCGACCCAGAAGCGCTGGCGGCAATGTGGGGAGGACCGCAGTCGCTGGCTGAAGCATTTTCTCCTGGTCACCGGGTATATGACCATGATGACGTTGGTCATTGTTTTCATCCGCTGGTTCCAGGTCGACGATAGCAGCTGGCATTTCACCAGCATTTTCGGCTATTACGCCACCGGTGTTTTGCTCGTAATTACGGTGGAGATGTTCCGCAGCCGACTTGAGAAAGAGGAATCCATCCACCGCTTCTCCGAGTTTTCCGACTGGCTCTTTTTGATCCTGCTTTTCTTTACGACGCTCACCGGCATTATGATGCACGCCCTTCGCCTGGCAGGATGGCCGATGGGAACATATGTCATGTATGTCATCCACCTGGCAGTCGCTGTGCCGATGCTGATCATCGAGGTCCCTTTTGGAAAGTGGTCTCATCTCTTTTACAGACCGTTGGCGATTTTCTTAGCTACCGTCAAAGAAAAGGCGTTAAAAGACTCCAGGGTCGATGTTGAAGATGTAATCGCTGAAGTCGGTGAAACCTTTATGAGCTGCCTGCAATGCGGCACCTGCACGAGCATATGCCCATGGAACCAGGCTTTGTCCTACAGTCCGCGCCGGATTTTGCGCCAGCTCGCCTTGGATTCCGGCACCGAAGAGTCCATCGATCAAGCTGTCTGGAACTGTGTGACCTGTAACGCATGCGGGGTGAATTGCCCGCGCGGTATAGAGATCATCGACGTCATGAAGGCGGTGCGCGAGCTCAACGTCACCAGTGGAAGAATCTTCGAGCCTTTCGAGGCGCCTCTGGCCAGCCTCAAAAGCGACGGCAACCCCTGGGGGGCAGCGCGTGAAAAGCGTATGGAGTGGTCCCGGAATCTAAATATTCCTGACTTCAAGCCGGACCATGATTACTGCCTGTTCACCTGTTGTACAACAGCATATGATCCAAGCAACACAGAGGCCGGCCGGGCGCTACCCCAGCTGCTGGACAGGGTCGGCGTCTCTTTTGGCACACTCGGTACCGCGGAAAACTGCTGCGGTGACCCGGCTCACAAAATAGGGGCGCGTGACCTATTCTCGCGGCTGGCACTTAAAAACAGCGATCTTTTTTTGAAGGCCGGCGTACAGAAGATACTGACCACCTCGCCCCATTGCCTCAATGCCTTCAAGCATAACTATGTTGAGCTGAAAGGCGCTGTTGAGAGTGAGCATTATACGGAACTTCTGCACCGCCTCGTCGCGGAGGGCCGGTTAAAGCCCATCCTGGAAGTGGCATGCACGGCCACCTATCACGATCCCTGCTACCTGGGACGTCACAACGGCATCTACGAAGCACCTCGACGGCTGCTGCAAAGCATTCCAGGACTTACGCTGATCGAGATGGCGAGCAACCGAGAAAATAGCTTGTGCTGTGGGGGCGGCGGCGGCGGTGCGTGGAACGAAGTCCCCCCCCAACAACGGCTGGGTGTACTGCGCGTAGAAGAGGCGCTTAGCACCGGTGCAGGGGTGATTGCGACGGCGTGTCCCTATTGCATCCGCATGTTGAGCGAGGCTGTAAGGGAAATCGGTGTCGAGGATCAAATTGTCGTCCGGGATCTGGCTGAATTGCTATTGCAGTCGGTGATGATGAGGGATGAAGCGAATATGACTGAGCGCGTTGATCTGGGCGTTGATCAGGAGGTCTACCATGTCTGAACGAATCGGGTTTTATATCTGCCACTGCGGCATCAACATCGCTTACCGGGTTCGGGTGAAGGAAGTCGCCGAGTACGTAACGACTTTACCGAATGTGGCGATTTCACGTGATTACCTGTTCATGTGTTCCGACCCCGGCCAGGAACTTATCGAAAATGATATTCGGGCGCATCACCTCACCCGCGTGGTTGTGGCTTCGTGTTCCCCGCGGATGCACGAAAAAACCTTTCGGGCTGCCTGCCAGAGGGCCGGTCTCAATCCATATCGCGCGTTCCACATGGTCAGCGTGCGTGAGCAAGTTTCGTGGGTCACCGAAGATGAAGACCAGGCCACCCAAAAAGCCAAGACGCTGGTCGCAGCCGGCATTTTGCGCGTTGCCCACCAATATGACTTAATGCCGGCCACGTTTCCAGTATGCACGAACACCCTGGTCGTGGGCGGGGGCATCGCCGGTATGCAGGCATCTCTCGATATTGCCAAGGCCGGATTCAAAGCTTACCTGGTAGAGCGACAGCCTACGGTCGGCGGGCACATGCTCCAGTACGACAAGACCTTCCCCACTCTTGACTGTGCGGCCTGCATCGGCACGCCCAAGATGGTCTCCGTAGGCCAGGAACCAAACATCGAATTGCTCTCATACAGCGAGGTGGAGGATGTCAGCGGCTTTATCGGCAACTTCAAAGTAAAGGTGCGCCGAACGTCCCGCTATGTAAAAGATAATTGCACCGGATGCGGCGAGTGTGAAAAGGTCTGTCCGGTTGAATTCCCCAATGAATGGGATGTGGATACCAAGACCCGAAAGGCCATTTACCGGCCCTTTCCCCAGGCCGTACCGATCACTTACTGTATCGATCCAAAGTACGACCGCGCCCCCTGTGTTCAGACTTGCCCGGCCGGGACCAACGTGCAGGGATACGTCGCGCTTATCAAGTCCGGCAGGTATCAGGAAGCCGTGAAGCTCATCATGGAGAAATTGCCCCTGCCGGGAACCATAGGGCGTATTTGTCCGGCCCCATGTGAAAAAGAGTGTCGCCGAGCCGATGTGGACGCCGCTCTTGCCATCCGTGATCTGAAGCGGTTTGCCGCAGACCAGGTGGACTTTTCCGAGTTACCCCTGCCGGAGATCCAAGACCGGCCGGAAAAGGTGGCGGTCATCGGTTCAGGGCCTGCCGGTATTACGGTGGCGTATTACTTGCGGTTGAAAGGCTTTCAGGTCACCATTTTCGAGGCTCTTGATCAACTGGGCGGCATGCTCCGGGTAGGGATTCCAGACTACCGCCTGCCGCCCGAGGTACTGGACAATGAAATAAATCATATTCTCAAACACGGGATTCAAGTCAGAACAGGAATTCGATTCGGATCGGACCTGTCCCTGGAGGATCTCAGGGAAGACGGTTTTTCCGCCGTGTTTTTGGGAATCGGCGCCCATGATTCCATCCACATGCGCATCCCGGGAGAAGAGCAGGCCGAAAGTGTCATCGATGCCGTCGGTTTTTTAAGAGATGTAAACCTGGGAAAGGCAGAGGTCCCCGGCAAACAGGTGATTGTCATCGGCGGTGGGAATGTGGCCATAGACGCCGCCCGTGTGGCGAAACGTCTCGGGGCTGATAATGTGACGGTGGTTTACCGGCGTTCCGAACGGGAAATGCCAGCCTATCCCGAAGAAATACAGGGCGCCAAGGAGGAAGGGGTCGAATTTACCTACCTTACTGCTCCTGTACGTATCCATAGCGAGGACGGAAAGGTGACCGGTTTTGAATGCATTCGCACACAACTCGGCCAACCGGACGCCAGCGGGCGAAGGCGGCCGGTGCCCGTTGAGGGGTCTGAATTCGTCATTCCGTGCGATGCGGTGATACCGGGCATCGGCCAGCAAATCGATAAGTCCTGGACCGCAGGAGCGCCCGATATAGAACTGACTTCCAGAAAAACCTTCAGGGTTAACCCTCATACGTTTCAAACCAGTGTGCCCGACGTATTTGCCGCTGGTGATGCCGTGACCGGGCCGGCAACGGTAATTGAAGCCGTAGCGGCCGGTCACAAGGTGGCGGCGGCCATGCACCGTTTTATCAGCAAGGAAGATATAGATCAGTATGCCCAAGAATTGGCTGTCGAGGAACCCCCGGGATCGGACTGGCAGGAAATTTCGCCAGAGATCGAAACGGCCCCCCGAGTGGTATCTGCACGTCTGGATCCCGTTCAACGCTCTGAAAATTTTGATGAGGTGGTCAGGAATTTTTCCGAGGAAGAGGCAAGAAAGGAGGCGGCCCGTTGTGTGGATTGCGGTGGATGCTGTGAATGCAAGCTCTGCGTGAGCGTCTGTGAGGCTGAAGCAATCAACCACTCCATGGAGGATAAAGTCGAAGAAATCGAGGTGGGTTCGATCATTGTGGCCACCGGCTTCGATCCGCTCGATCCGACGCCAATGCAGCAATACGGCTACGGAAAGTACGCCAATGTCTTCACCAATCTGGAGTTCGAGCGGCTTTCGAATGCAACGGGACCGACGGGCGGCAAGCTCCTTAAACGCGATCCCAACGACCGCCTTAAATTCACCGAGCCTCCGAAAAGCGTGGCCATCCTTCATTGTATCGGCAGCCGCGATATAAACTTCCACGAGTACTGCTCGCGCACCTGCTGCATGTATGCCCTTAAATATGCGCATCTTCTCAAGGACAAGTGTGGACACGATACTGAAGTCTACAATTTCTATATCGACATGCGTTGCTTTGGCAAAGGCTATGAGGAGTTTTACAAGCGTGTACAGTCTGAGGGAGTGCGCATGGTTCGCGGCAAAGCGTCTCGCGTGGAAGAAAAGAACGGCATCCTGACGGTAACGGCTGAGGATACGCTTTCGGACAGAATGCTAAAAGTTCCGGTCGAGATGGTGATCCTGTGTACCGCCATGGAGGCGCGTTCAGATGCAAATGCGGTGTCGCGTACCTTCGGGATTAGCATCGGGAGTGACGGTTTCTTTCAAGAGGAGCACCCCAAGCTGGAGCCGGTTTCGACACCTACAAGCGGTGTTTTTCTGGCCGGAGCCTGCCAGGGACCCAAGGATATTCCCGATACGGTTGCGCATGCTAAGGGAGCCGCTGCCGAGGCGCTGGCCCTCAGCGCCTCCGGGCAGGTAGCGGTGGCCCCTATGATTTCATCCATCGACCCGGACATATGTATTGGCTGCCAGGCATGTATAGGGCTATGTGTATACTCAGCAATCGAATTCAATGAGTTGAAAGGTGTTAGCGAGGTAAATGAAGCCGTGTGTAAAGGCTGCGGGAGTTGCTCCGCCCACTGCCCCAGCGGGGCTGCCCAAGTTCGGCACTTTACAGAAAAGCAGATTTTTGCGGAAATCGATGGTTTATTAGCCGGTTAGATAGTGACCATCCGGTGCTGCTATAGCGGGATTCCGCTGAATCTCGCAGCGGGTTTATCCGCGGATTTGTATAGTGAAAAATTGACCAGGTTTCGAATTCAAAACCCAATCGGTGCCCATCGTTTGCATATTTATTTTCAGATGGGCCGGCGCTAGAAAGGAGTTATCAGATGAGCGAGTTTGAACCGACCATCATCGCGTTTGTTTGTAACTGGTGCACTTATACCGCTGCTGATTTGGCGGGAACTTCCAGATTGAGTTACCCGCAGAATGTGCGCATGATTCGCGTGATGTGCACCGGCATGGTGGACCCTCAATATGTGATCAAGGCCTTTTTAGAAGGCGCTGATGGCGTGCTGGTCAGTGGTTGCCATCCCGGTGATTGCCATTATATCAATGGAAATTACAAGGCTCGCCGGCGGATTAAATTGCTCAAAGAGATTCTGCCCCAGTTCGGTTTTGACTCGCAACGGCTGCGATTAACCTGGATTGGTGCCAGTGATGGCGTCCGCTTCGCTGAAATTATGCACGAATTGGTAACCCAAATCAAGGATCTGGGACCCAGTCAGGCAAAGTTGAAAATGGTGATTTGAGTTGCGGGTTGCACGTTGTGTCTCCCGGCCAATGATACACAAATACCGAATAACAGATAACCCATAACAGATGCCGGAGGTATTTATGGCGATTACGGCAAAAATTGATGTGAAAGAAAGAGACATTCTAGGGGCGTTGCAGGGATTTTTCGAAGATATCCTTAATACAGAAGAAATTAGTGCGATTCTGGTGCCGCAGCATCTGCCGATGAAAAACATGGTCATGCCCGCGCTGGTAACTGACCCTGATTACTTAAACGGTGTAGATCCTTTGGCGCCGGCCTTTCCCATGAATGCCGCCAAGATTGTTTCCCGTCTGACACGCAAATCAATGGGCGCCAAGGTTGCGGCAGTATTGCGCCCGTGCGAGATTCGTGCCTTTGTCGAATTGGTGAAACTCAAACAGGCAAGTCCGGATGAGGTCGTAATACTTAGTATTGACTGCCTCGGCGCATACCCGAACAAAGATTACGCCCGGTTTATCGAGCAGAATGGGAATGATTCAACTGTAAAATTCTACGAAAATATCTTGAGCGGAAAGGATGGCGAAATAGACGGAGTAAGTTTGGCCGCTGCATGCAAAGCCTGCGAATATCCGGTGGCGACAAATGCCGATGTTTCTATCGGGCTTTATGGAATTGATATTAAGGATCAATTATTGATTCAATCTCAAACCGAATCGGGAATGAATCTTTTAAATCAGCTCAAGCTCTCTAAAATTGCTGAACCGGCTTCTCGTAAGAATGCGGTAGCTGACGTGATTCAAAAGCGTACCGCTTACCGCGATGAATTGTTTATCAAAACCCATGAGGCCACCGACAGCCTTGAAAAAATGGCGACTTACTTTGCCAGTTGCATCAATTGTTACAATTGCCGGGTGGCCTGTCCGGTGTGCTATTGCAAGGAATGTGTTTTTGTCACCGATGTGTTCAACCATGACCCTGAGCAATACCTGCGATGGGCTAACCGTAAAGGCGTCATCAAAATGCCCACCGATACGCTCTTTTACCACATTACCCGTCTTGCGCACATGAGTACAGCCTGCGTGGGTTGTGGCCAATGCTCGAATGCCTGTCCCAATGATATTCCCGTCATGGAGCTGTTCCGCACCATCGCACAGGATACTCAGAAGGCATTTGACTATGAGGCCGGGAAAAGTATCGATGAAGATCCCCCGCTGTCGGTTTTTCGAGAGGAAGAGTTTACCGAGGTGGTGGGTATAAGCTGATAAGAACCGCTGGGCTTCGCCCCAATATGATTTCAATAAATTATTCAAATTACGAAACGCAAAACTAGCCAAGGAGGAACCCATGTCAGAAGCTGTTATCAAGCTGGGTGAGAAAAAGAAAAGCTCGTTTATGGATAAGGTCATGGAGATTCTACCTGAAGGTGGCAATTTAAATCTATGTCTAACCTGTGGGGCGTGCTCTTCAGGGTGTCCGGCCACCGGTCTGGCTGGAATGGATCCCAGAAAATTTCTGCGTATGGCGACCCTCGGACTGGATGAAAAAATTATTAAATCCGATTGGGCCTGGATGTGTACCATGTGCCAACGCTGCATTTATGTGTGCCCAATGAAAATCGACATTCCCCAGCTGATTTACCACGTGCGGAGCAGCTGGCCACGAGAAGAGCGGCCAAAGGGCATCCTCGGGTCATGCGACATGGCCTTAAGAAATGACAGCTGCAGTGCCATGGGAGCCTCTCCGGAAGATTTTGCTTTCGTAGTGGAGGATGTGCTGGAAGAGTATCGCGAGGCCCAGCCCGAATTTAAAGACATGCAGGCACCCATTGATAAAAAAGGCGCCTATTTCTTTTTAAACCAGAATTCACGGGAACCGGTCACCGAACCGGATGAACTGGTGCCTTTATGGAAGATTCTCCACCTTGTGGGGGCCGACTGGACATACGGCAGCAAAGGCTGGGGAGGAGAAAACTACTGTATGTTTTTAGCCGACAATGAGTCCTGGGAACACATCACCCGCACGAGTGCCAAACAGGCCGATGACCTGGGCTGTAAAATATTTCTCAATACCGAATGAGGGCATGTGACCTTCTCGGTCCTGGCAGGACTGAAAAAATTCGATATTGCACACAAATTTGAGGTGAAAAACATCTATGAATATTACGCCCAGTGGATCCGTGAGGGTAAACTGAAGGTGAATTCGGACTGGAACAAGGACTTAAAGGTCAAGTTTACGGTTCAAGATCCGTGTCAGATCGTACGCAAAAGCTATGGCGATCCCATTGCCGAAGATCTGCGCTTTGTGGTCAAAACCGTTGTCGGTGAGGAAAACTTCATCGATATGACACCCAACCGCTCCAATAATTATTGCTGTGGCGGCGGGGGTGGTTTTCTGCAATCCGGATATAAGGAGGCCCGTCTAGAATATGGGCGCTTGAAAGACAATCAAATTACGGCAACCGGCGCAGACTATTGCATTGCCGGCTGCCACAATTGTCATGCCCAAATTCATGAGCTCAGTGAGCACTACGGTGGCGGTTATGGCGTGGTTCATCTGTGGACCCTTATCTGTCTTGCCCTGGGTATCCTCGGTGAAAATGAGCGTGAATATCTGCGCGAGGACCTGAAGGAGGTGGCACTCTATGGCTAGAAAAATCGGTAAAGCTTTGGTTGTAGGCGCTGGGATCAGCGGTATTCGGGCAGCGTTGGATTTAGCAGAATTCGGCTACGGTGTAACGCTAATCGACAACGCTCCGCATGTGGGGGGGATTTTGAGTCAACTTGACTACCAGTTTCCCACCGATCGCTGCGGCATGTGTAAAATGCTTCCATTGGTCAATCGGGATGCAAGCTCTCAATATTGTCTGCGCAAAGGTTTGTTTCACGAAAACATCGATATCCTTCTGTCCACGGATCTTGCCGCCATTGAAGGCGAGGCCGGTCAATTTCAGGTAACGCTCAAGCAGCATCCGAACTGGGTCGATTCGGAGCGATGTACGGGATGCGGTGATTGCGTGGACGTCTGTCCGGTAGAAATTCCGGATGATTTTAATGCCGGCCTCAGCACGCACAAGGCCATCTATTTGCCGGTTCCGCATGCCATACCCAATCCATATGTTATTGATTTTGCGGCCTGTACTCGCTGTGGTGCCTGTGTAGAGGCCTGTCCAACCGGGGCGATTCAATTGCCTGAAGAGGAACGCCGAAAATTTCATATTCTGGTGGTCGATGACGAACTCGTCGTACGCGACTCTCTCAAAGAATGGCTTGAAGAAGAGGGCTTTTCAGCAGACATGGCCGCATCCGGTCCGGAAGCGCTCGATCAACTGACAAAGCAAACATATCAATTGATGCTGCTGGATATAAAGATGCCGGAAATGGATGGCGTTGAGGTCCTTCAAAATGCCAAGGAGAGTTTTCCAGATTTAAATGTAATTATGATGACTGCTTATGCAACGGTGGAAACTGCCGTTGAAGCCATGAAAATCGGTGCTTTAGATTATCTGATAAAGCCCTTTGATCCCGAAACATTAGTACCTATGGTTTTGCGAATATATCACGATTTTGCTGTGGCCGAAGGACGACAGCTCGAAGTCGGAGCGCTGGTGCTTTGCGGTGGTACGAGCTTTTTTGACCCGACCAATGGAAAAAACACCTTCGGCTACAAAATTTATCCAAACGTGGTCACCAGCCTGGAGTTTGAGCGCATGCTAAGCGGCACCGGGCCCCATGCGGGACGGTTGGTGCGACCGTTGGATGGAAAACCGGTTCATCGAATTGCCTGGATCCAATGTGTGGGGTCCCGTGATATACAAATGGAGGCCGACTTTTGCTCCAACATATGCTGCATGTATGCCATTAAGGAAGCGCTGGTGGCCAAAGAAAAGATTGATCCGGATTTGGAGGCCACCATTTTCTATATGGACATGCGGACCTTTGACAAATCCTTTCAGCGATATCGGGACCAAGCCGAAACGATTCATGGTATCCGCTTTGAAAGAGGGCGGGTCCACTCGGTGATGCCAGATGCAAACAGTGGTGACCTCATTTTGCGGAGTGTGGATATCTCCGGCAAATCCCGAGAGGCGCCCTTTGACATGGTGATTCTCACTGTTGGCCAGCGACCGGCCGAAGGCATTTCGGAACTGGTCGAGATGTCAGGCATTGAACAAAATTCATGGGGATTTGGGCAAATCGAGCCGTTTTCTTTGACGCGCACCAATCAGACCGGAATTCTGTTGGGTGGATCTTTTAGCGGCCTTAAAGACATCGGTGATTCCGTTACCCAGGCATCGGCGGCCGCATTAAACGCCTCGCGCGTAATCCACTCCGCTGGAGGCAGTCTGGCTTTGGAGCCGTCACCTGCCGCTCCAACAGCTGATGTCATGCGGGAGCCGCCGAAAGTTCTGGTGGTTGTGTGTACCTGCGGAGAGCGGCTTACGCAGTGGGTCGACCCTCAAAAAGTTGCGCAACGCCTCACAACAGATCCCTCGGTAGATCGAGTCGAATTTCTGGAGCAGATCTGTACAGCCACCGAATGGGAGCGCCTTGTGGAGTTGGTGAAAACAAGCAAACCGAATCGTCTTTTGATTGGTGCCTGTCTTCCCTATATCTACAAACGTAAACTTCAGGAGCTAGGTGGACAGGTGGGGCTGGATCCTGCGCTTATGGAAGTGGTCGATATCAATAAGGAAGGCGGAGGGCAGAAAGCGGAACTGCAAGAAGAAAATTCTATTTTGCGTAATATCGTTGCGGCATTAGAAACCGGTATTGCCAAACTGAAGTGGGCAAATCCGGAACCCGTTGCGAAAATTCCAGTTGTACAGCGCGCATTGATTGTCGGGGGGGGAATTGCCGGCATGACGGCTGCCTTGGCAATTGCCGACCATGGCTTTGAAGTGGATCTTGTGGAACAAACCGAAAATTTAGGTGGAAACCTCACCTGGTTACAACGATCCCTGGAAGGGTACCACACAAATACGTTGTTGGAGGAAAATTGTGCGTTGGTTGAAAAGCATCCCAAGATTCGTGTGCGCACACAATCTCGGGTGATTCATACCAGCGGTGAAGTGGGGAATTTTCATACGACGCTAGAAGGACCCGAGAACACGGCGCACACCCTGAAACATGGTGTAACCATTTTAGCTACCGGTGGGACCGAGGCAGTTACCGCTTCCTACGGATATGAAACAAGCCCGGCTATTATCACCCAGAAAGAATTTGAACAAAAGTTGTCAGACAACAGCATTGATCCCCAACAGCTCAATTCAGTGGTCATGATACAATGTGTCGATTCCCGTGAGGAGCCACGCAATTATTGTAGCCGAGTTTGCTGCGCAAATGCATTGAAACAGGCGCTCTATCTCAAAGAACACAATCCTGCGATCGCGATTTATATTCTTTACCGGGATCTGATGGCCTATGGATTTAATGAGACCTATTACACTCAGGCCCGCAAAGCCAATGTGATCTTTATTCAGTATCGTGTTGATCAAAAGCCATTGGTTCAAGCTGTAAAAGACGGATTAGAAGTAAAGGTGCTTGAGCCGATCATCGGGCAACATCTGCAAATTAAATCGGATCTTTTAGTGTTAGCCACCGGCATCATTCCAAATCTGCCGCAAGATTTGGTGGAAATGTTTGGTGCAGCGTTTGATCAGGACGGATTTTTCCAAGAGGCCGAATCCAAATGGAGACCGGTTGATTCACTGAAGGAGGGGGTGTTTGCCTGTGGTTTGGCCCATTCGCCCCGCAATATCGCCGAAAGTATAACCACAGCTGAGGCGGCGGCCCAGCGGGCATTGAGAATACTTGCCCACGAGCGCATAGCGGCAGGCAAAGTGGTAGCGTCCGTCCGCCATAGTCTTTGCAGTCTATGTGAACGATGCATTGACGCATGCCCCTATGGTGCCCGTACAATCGATTACGATCATGAACATGTGCGGGTTAATCCAGTAATGTGCCAGGGGTGCGGTTCCTGTGCGGCGGTATGCCCCAACAGTGCCTCAATTTTGGAGGGTTTTCAAGGCCAGCAGATGTTTGAAATAATCGATGCAGCAATTGGATGAGCATCCCTGCGGAGCTTTATAACCATCCCTGCGGGTTTTATGGAACAATTGCTCCAAAAGGGCCTCTCTTAGACGTGTAGTCTCGGGAGCGGCCTAAATACTTAGATAAATGCAATGACATTTAAACCCCTTAAAAATTTCCGTCGTCGGCTGGCATTCAAACTGATCTTTGCGGTCGGATTGACCTTGCTCGTCACGATATCCATCTGGGCTTATTTTAATATCAATTATCAGAAAAAAAGGCTCATGGGAAATATTGTGGCTGGAACCGACCGCTTAACCAATACCATTAAACTCGGCACTCAATATGCCATGATGCTGAATTCACGGGATGATATCAACCAAATCATCAATAACATTGGAAGACAAAAAGAGATCGAAACCATTCGCATTTATAATAAGCTAGGTAAAATAAAATTTTCAAACCAACCATCAGAAATAGAAACGACAACCAATATTAAGAACGAAGCTTGCTATATCTGTCACCGCAGGGATCCCCCTCAGTCTGAGCTTGGATTGGCGGAACGCACACGAATATTTACTTCGCCACAAGGTTATCATCTGCTGGGAATCATCAGTCCCATTTATAACGAACTGGGTTGTTCTAAAGATTCCTGTCATGTCCATCCTCAGGACAAAAAGATACTTGGCGCCCTGGATGTGGTGGTTTCTTTGGAAGAGACGGATAAAGAAATCTTTATGGCTGAAAAAGGAGCTATTGGTTTAGCAGGGGGCATATTCCTGGTAACATCCGCAATTATCTTTCTTTTCCAATTGAGGTTTGTCAATCGACCGATCCGCAAATTGATCGACGGAACGCGGCGCATCGCAAAGGGGATATATCCTAACAGAGTAGATATTGACCAGAACGATGAAATGGGACAGCTGGCGGTTGCTATCAACCAAATGAGTGAAAAGATCGCCGAGAAGCAAGCAGAACTGAATGAACAAAGGAATGAATACCAGACGCTTTTTGAAAGGGCACCCTGCCTTATCACTGTTCAGGATCGAAATTATAAATTGCTAAGATATAATCGTGAATTCGCCAAAAAGTTTGATCCTCAGCCCGGCGAATATTGCTTTCATGCATATAAAGGACGAGATGAGAAATGTGTAAATTGCCCGGTGGAGCGAACATTTAACGATGGTCAAACTCATTATGGCGAAGAGACAGGGGTAAATAAAGATGGTACTCCGGTTCACTGGATTCTGCGAACATCTCCGATTAGAAGTGCTAAGGGAGATATTGTTGCCGCCATAGAGATGAGCTTGGACATAACCCATCCAAAACAACTCGAAGATAAACTGGAAAAGTCTGAAAAAAAGTACCATGAAATCTTCAACCATATTCCGAATCCGGTGTTTGTGTTAGATATCGACACCCTCGAAATCATCGATTGCAATGAGAGCGTTCAAGCCGTTTATGGCTATTCCAAGGATGAGATTCTGAACACCTCATTTATGGATTTGTTTATAGAAGAAGAAAAAGATCAATATGCTTCGAAAATTAAGTCTTCGGCCATTTTGACCCAAGTTAAACATATAAACCATATGGGAATGCCCCTTTTTGTAAATATCAGGGTCTCGCCGGCTGAGTACCCGGGCAAAAAGGTGCTTCTGGTTACCACCAGCGATATTACCAAACGGCTTGAAACGGAACAGCAGTTGATCCAGGCCAGCAAAATGGCAACCCTTGGAGAGATGGCCACCGGAATTGCCCACGAGCTCAACCAACCCCTGTCGGTTATTAAAACCGCAAGTAGCTTTTGTATGAAAAAATTTAATGAAAAGGCTAAAATCGATGATGATATCATGGCTACAATGATAATTAAGGTGGACAGTAATGTAGACCGAGCTACACGAATTATCAACCACATGCGAGAATTTGCCCGCAAGCCCGACATAGAACTGGGGAAGGTCCAGGTGAACGAAGTCCTGGAAAAAGCCTTTGAAATATTCAGCCAGCAACTAAAGCTCAGGGGAATCGAGGTCGTATGGGAAATTGAAAGAAAATTGCCCAAGATCAATGCCGATTCCATTCGGTTGGAGCAGGTATTTATCAACCTTCTGCTAAATGCCAGAGATGCCATCGAAGAACGATGGGGCTCTCTGGAGGATATCCAAAAGGCTGATAAACAAATTATTCTCAAAACAAGGCGCGAAGCTAAGACAATTATTTGTCAGGTCTGTGATACGGGTAAAGGCGTTCCGAAGGCGATGAGAGACAAGATATTTGAACCCTTTTTCACCACCAAAGAAATCGGTAAGGGAACCGGTTTGGGTCTTTCCATCAGCTATGGGATTGTGAAAGACTGCGGGGGAAGCATCCAGGTCGTCCCCAATGAACCCAAGGGGGCCTGTTTTATTCTAAAATTTCCGATCCCGAAAACAACCAATGGAAATGGAAAAGAAAATATTACTCGTCGATGACGAGAAAGATATACGCGAGGTTGTCCATTTGTTCTTATCGGATCTGGGGTATCAGGTGCTTGAAGCCGAAGATGGAGACGAGGCCCTGCGTATATTTCAAGAAACTCAACCGCCGATTGTGTTGACCGATATAAAAATGCCCAACATGGATGGCATTGAATTATTGCAGGCAATCAAACGTGTAAACCCCGAAACCGAAGTCGTTATGATAACCGGACACGGCGATATGGACCTGGCCGTAAAAAGTCTGAAATATGAAGCCACCGACTTTATCACCAAGCCGATTAATGTGAATGTCCTTGAAATTGCGCTGCAACGGGTCCGCGATAGAATCATTACACGGCAGCAATTAAAAGAATATACCGAAAGCCTGGAAAGACTGATTCGCGAAAAAACAGAATTGCAAGATCATCTGTCATCACTGGGTTTGATGATCAGTTCGATATCCCATGGAATAAAAGGACTCTTAACCGGCCTGGATGGCGGAATGTATATTCTTGAAAAGGGCTTTGCCAAAAAAAGCCAGAACCAGATCACGGAAGGCTGGGAGGTTGTCAAACGTATGGTCGAGCGCGTCCGCAAGATGGTGCTGGATATCCTTTTTTATGCCAAAGAAAGAGATCTGCGATGGGAGAAAATCGATGCATTGAGCTTTGCCGAAGAAGTTGCCAAGGTCGTTGAACCGAAAATAAGGTCTGCCGGGATTGAGTTTGAAAAGAATTTTGATTTAAAAATCGGAGAATTTGAAATTAATGCGGGTTATGTCCATTCGGCACTCCTCAACATTCTGGATAATGCTGTGGATGCATGCACCAAAGATCCGTCAAAACAAAAACATAAAATCACCTTTAAGGTGAAACAAGACAAAGGTCACATCATATTTGATATCGCTGACAACGGAATCGGAATGGATGGTGAAACCGGCGAAAAAATCTTTACGCCCTTTTTTTCTTTAAAGGGAGAAAAGGGAACAGGTTTAGGTCTTTTTATTTCAAACAAAATTATCGAACAGCACGGCGGTGAAATCATTGTCAAGTCCAATTTGGGTCAAGGAACCTTGTTTAGAATTAAAATACCCAAAATACAGCCCGAATCTGTCCCGATGCCTAAAGAGGTTTCGCCGGAGAAACAAGGATGACCAATGTTTTAAACAGATTAACAGAAGATTAGGGGTCTTCATTCTTCACTGTATGTTCAATATGAAGACCCCTTATATTTCAGTATTGGCAGTGTGGCGGCGTTCTGGGCGTTAGAGCGGGTGCTGTCGTTTATGCTCATTCTATTTAAATAGTTGGTACTTGCAAGAAGCAGCAATCGAAGTTGAAAAGCTGGTTAAAGGTGATCAAAAAAAGATGCCGCCTTCAAAACAGCTAAATCAAAAATTGGCCGAACTGGAAAACACACTTAACCGGGCCTTGGAATCGGTTCATGCCCTTGGCATTGCCGCTGAAGACAAAGCCACTAAACCATCCGATGAAGAGCTTGCCGCCATTCCAGCTGAATCGATTCAGGACTTACTCCAACGCATGCGAGATGCGGCGGAAAGCCTGGTCCGGGAAATCCGTATGCCGGGTTTGACGAGGCGGGGGATGGAAACGGGCTCCAAGAGTACCGCGCCATTCCTCGACCCTACCTGTGAGGGCTTGGGGGTGAAATTCCCCCGGGCTACTCGACCTAATCAAAGCTTTTCGAAGCCCCCAAAAAACTGTGATATCTATTTTTTCAAGAGAAAGACACGGTCTTGTACTTCCGGCATGATTGGGCCCATATTTATTCAAAATCCATTTTGGGTATCTGGTTGTAATCACAACTCAGAATGGTGAATCCGAACCTATGGATTTGCCCTGTTTATTTTTCCAAAGCTACATTCTTCGGGACTCCGATTTGACAGCAATCGAAAAAATGAGATAGGTTGCATGTATCAGTTTGATATCTGCAATAATTCCAAAAATTTCGAAAACTTTGATTAGTCTCAATAAATCTGCACCCGGTTGATATTTGGTTTTTTAATAGCACATCGCATTCTAAGACGGATAACATTAAGAAGGTGATGATATACTGATCCGTATTATCACTGGTTCACGGGAGTAGAAAATGATTGAATTGAAGCCCATCGGAATCATCCACACACCTTTCACCAAGCCTGAAGGAATGCCTATTCAGCCTACGGGTGCGGCCGGTATACGTGCCACAATCGAGTTATTTGATGAGTACCATGCGGGACTTAAGGATCTCGATGGCTTTTCCCACATCATTCTGCTCTACCATTTCCACCGAAGCCACGGATTCAACCTCCAAGTTGTGCCCTTCATGGATTCGGAGCTGCGAGGACTATTTGCCACCCGTGCACCCAAGCGTCCGAACCCTATCGGTATTTCTGTTGTCCAACTGGATAAGATCGAAAACGGTGTGCTGCATATCCAAAATGTTGACATTATGGACGGTACCCCATTGCTTGACATCAAGCCCTACGTGCCGGAGTTTGACAGCCCCCAAGACATTCGGACCGGATGGCTTGGGCAAGCCAGGAAAACCGTCTCAGTCCGGAAATCGGATGATCGATTCAAATAGAACTTCGAAAAACGCGCTGCCATTGAGCTTCAATGCTAACATTACAGATACCTCTGGTACCTTTCCTAAGATAGATGTTGGGGAGGCGAGCGCGCCCGTAAGGTGTAGCTCGCGGAGCCTGCCCAACTCTCCAACATATCAGTACTTTTGAATCTCCAAAATTCTTGCGATATTCGTTTTATATCTCAGGTGTAAAATTCCGCCACTTTCGTTACTGCCCCGTGGTTGCATATTAGGCTACGCAACCCACAATTTTGCTAAATTGTGGATTACGGCTGATATGTTTGAAAGTGTCAACAAGAAACTACTTATCCACCCCTTTTAT
>JAQYWI010000039.1:0-5670 GCA_030145015.1 Desulfobacterales bacterium | reverse complement strand
ATTGGTCGCACAGCTTAACCCACGGCGCAAGGGGCAGACCTCTTAACTTTCAAACATTATGTCTATGAATCCATCATCCAAATAATTTACACCTTTCATCAGCACATCTAACAAATTTCCGGTCCCTCCAAATTCAATGTTAGGAAATCGAACAAAACGAGCAGCAACAAATTGTTGCCATTTGAATGTGTAATCCGAAAAGTTGAATATGAGCGATAGCCACAAACTACAGAATGAAATTGAATTATGATTGCCCTTTTATAGGTAAAGTGGGTTTTTGTTAACAAGATAATTTATGCAATATCATCAAATTCTAAAAATTCTTTATCATCTGAGAACAGTTTATTTAACAAGAGGCCGCTTCTTAGTTGCGGACGAAAAAAATAAAAGAATTAAATTGTTATTGACGAAGACTTTTGATTTAAACTATATGAATTGCAAGTGAATAGATGAAATAATTCTCCCGTTCGTTGTTAAAAATGCAATGAATTCCAGTTCCCATCACCACAATCGATGTAGAAGAGATCAATTTTAATCAGTGTTCGTCTGATAAATCGACTCAACCAACCAGAAATCACTAAAAGAAATGCCAGCTCGCATGAATACACAGTCCTGTAACGCTTGCAGTGGAACCGGCATTGGTCATAATTAAGTTTCCAGGATTCGCTTGTAAAGAATCTTTCTCATAACATTCTCTTCGATTTAGTGCTGAAAAGATAAATCAAAAATTTCCAAGGAGAAATTTTAATCTCCTTATGCGTCAAATCTTAATGCAGGGCTTTCTATGCTTTAATATGACTGGGGGATAATAAAGTGGCGCTGAATGTAACCGTGCCCAAATGGGGCATGACGATGAAAGAGGGTAAGATTAGCAAATGGTTTAAATCCGAAGGGGACACAATTGAAAAAGGAGAGCCTTTTTTTGAAGTGGAGAGCGAAAAAATAACCAATGTCGTAGAGGCTACAGCCAGTGGCATTGTGTTTCAAATCGTAGTTTCAGCAGGAACAAAGGTCCCCGTGGGAACCATTGTGGCGGTTATCGCCGAGCCTGGGGAGCAACCCGAACGCATTGAGGGAATTCAGGCGGGCGAAGTTGTTGAGGAAGTCGAACCTGCCTCCGATCGCTCGGCGCCAACTCCAGCTGAAAAGCCGGCAGAAAAGAAATTTGTCCTGGCTAGCCCGGCAGCCCGTCGTTTGGCCAAGGAACTGGGTGTTGAACTGGCATTAGCAGCGGGTACCGGTCCCAGCGGTAGGATTACGGAAGCCGATGTCAAGCGTTTTCATGAAGAGGGACCACCAGCACCCAAGATGACCCCTGTGGCTGCCGAAATGATCCGGCAGGCAGAGTTGGATATCGCTTTTATCGAAGGGACCGGGGAAGGCGCAAAGATCACTAAGAAGGATGTTCAGCGATTCCTGGATTTGAAAAAATACGAAGATGTCACCCATCCGGTCAAATCGATGGCGTTCAATGGTATCCGAAGATCGATTGCCGAAAATATGCATGCCAGTCTTCACAACACAGCTCAATTGACGATGTTTACCGAAGTGGACGCGACTGAAATGATTAGATTCCGCGACATGGTCAGAGAAGAATATAAGCAAGATGATACGGTCAGGATCTCTGATAATGACACCATCATTCTGGCAACTTCCCGGGCCCTGAAGCAGCATCCCATCATGAACTCCACGCTGATTGGCGAAGAAATTCTGTTGCACGATTTCGTCCACATGGGCATTGCCGTGGCCTTGTCTGAGGGGTTGATTGTACCGGTATTGCGGGATGTCGACCAAAAAAATCTTTTCGAGATTGCCAGTGAGGCCAGAGAACTGGCGCGTAAAGCTCGGGAAGGAACTCTAACGGTTGAGGAGGTCACCGGGGGAACATTTACCATTTCGAATGTGAGCATGTTTCAGGTAGATGGCGTCACCCCCATATTAAAATCGCCTGAAACCGGTATTTTAGGGGTCGGGCGGGTTAAAGCAAAACCGGCCGTTTACAACGGCGAGATCGCTATCCGGTCAATGATGTTTCTGAATTTGACGTTTGACCATCAAATTGTGGACGGGGCCCCGGCGGCCGAGTTTCTGCAGACCGTAGCCCGGTACCTGGAAAATCCCTATTTAATCATGACCGGATTGGCAAAACCAATCTAGTCGAATACATATTCTTTGATCGTGAATACCGAAATAGAGGTGATCATATGTTTGATGTCGTGGTGATCGGAGGCGGGCCCGGAGGTTATGCCGCGGCTATCCGCACTTCCCAGCTGGGTGGTGCAGTGGCATTGGTCGAGGCCGGAGAAATCGGAGGCACGTGTGTCAACCGTGGTTGCATTCCCACCAAGATTTGGCAGCGCAGTGCCTATCTGCTTCAAAATATCCGCATGAGCCATGAATTTGGTCTCAAGGTGGTGGTCGAAGAGCTGGATTTTAAGGCCATTGTGGAAAGGAAAAACGGCGTGGCAGGGGATATTCGCATGGGCATGGAAGGGCTGCTTGCCAACAATGGGGTGGAGGTTGTCAGAGGACCAGCGGTTTTAAAAAATGACCGGGAGGTAGACGTCGACGGAACCGTCCTGGAAACTAAAAAAATAATTGTCGCCACCGGCAGCTGTCTTGATATCCCCGATATTCCCGGTCTTGAAGGAGTAGCCATGACGACGGATCAGTTCATGGATCTGGAGCAAATCCCTGCGAGTGTGCTGGTCTGGGGATCCCTTCCGATGGCAGTGGAAATTGCCAATACTCTCGCCGTATTTGGATCCAAGGTGTATTTGGCCACCGAACAATCCCGGATTCTTCCCCATGAAGATCGGGAAACGAGTCAGCGCATCGCCCAGGCTCTCCGGGAACAGGGGGTTGAATTGCTGTTAAAGTGTACCCTTGAATCCGTCCGCAAACTGAAAAAGAGCTATAAAGCCGTTCTCGTTGGACGCGACGAAAAGGTCGTCAAGATCGAAAAGGTTCTCATCTCCCAACGCAAGCCCAATACCGCCCAAATCGGACTGGATCAGGTGGGAGTCAAATTGAATGAAGACGGCAGCATTGCCGTCAACGACAAGCTGGAGACGTCGGTTCCGGGAATTTATGCCATTGGTGATGCCATCGGTGGATGGATGCTCAGCCACGCCGCTTCGTCAACGGGGGTAACGGCCGCCGAGAATGCCATGGGCCAAGCCGTATTGTTTCCCTTTCACCTGATCCCGCGCGGTATTTGGACCATCCCCCAGGTGGGCGCGGTAGGGCTTTCGGAAGAGGAGGCCGCAAAAAAAGGAATCGATGTGGAGGTCGGCGATTTTCCTTATACGGTAAACGGATTAGCCATGGCCTGCGACGAAATGGTCGGGGCAGTAAAAATTGTTTCAGAACCCCGCTATGGTGAAATTTTGGGGGTTCACATCGTTAGCGCCAATGCAACGGAATTGGTGGGTGAAGCAGTTCTGGCCATGCAATTGGAATGCACGCTAAAAGAACTTGCTAACAGCATTCGGGTTCATCCCACGTTTTCGGAGTCGATCGTGGATGCCAGCCGGGATGCATTGAATTGGGCGCTTTATCTACCCCGAAGTTAAGATATCGGCTTGAAAGACACTGTTTTTGAAATTTTGGACTGGGGGCGTTTAGGGTACCACCAGGCTTTGCAGCGTCAGCTCGATCTGGTTGAAGAGCGGATCAACGGATCTGCACCCGATCGCCTGGTTCTGGTGGAGCACCCATCCGTGGTCACCCTCGGGCGAAGCGGAAGCCAAAAGGATCTGTGCATTTCTGAAGCGGCGTTGCAACAACGTGGTGTTGAAGTATATAAAGTTGACCGCGGTGGTCAGGCGACGTTTCATGGACCGGGTCAACTGGTGGCCTATCCCATCGTTAAGGTCAGCGACAAAGATCTGCACGCTTTTTTGAAGCGACTGCTCGATACCATTGCCGATGTGCTGCGGAGTTACCATCTGGTTCCTGAATTTAAAAAGGGAAAACCGGGTGTGTGGGTTAACGGGACCAAGATCGCCAGTGTCGGACTGGCGGTGCGCAAGTGGGTCACATACCATGGGATCGCCTTAAACGTTTGTACAGACCCCAGATGGTTCGATCTGATCGTTCCCTGCGGTCAGCCAGGTGAGAAAATAACTTCCATGGATCGCGAGATGGGCGTTCCCGTGGATATATCGGATGTGAAAAAGCGCTTTGCAGTGAATTTTTGCAGCCGGCACCATTATGCCGCATGTAAGAAAATCAAAGCTAAACCCAGCGGGCGCCCGCAATGGCTGGTTATATCCGCAACAGACCTTAAGGCTGCAGATCGTATGGAAAAGCGGCTGGAGCGTTTACAGTTGGCCACCGTCTGTCAGAGCGCCCATTGCCCCAACCAGGGGGAATGCTTTGAGCGAGGCACCGCCACCTTCATGATCCTGGGAACGCGTTGCACCCGCAGGTGCCGATTTTGTGCAGTGGACAAGGGCGCACCCTGTGCTCCGGATGATGGGGAACCCAAACGGGTCGCTATGGCAGTGCAGCAGTTGGGGTTAACGCACGCGGTGGTCACCTCTGTGACCCGGGATGATTTGCCCGACGGAGGCGCCGGGCATTTTGCCAGGACCATCCAACAGATCCGCAAACAATGTCCCGGCGTGTCTGTGGAAGTATTGGTGCCAGATTTTAGCGGGGCCATCCCAGCCCTTGACACGGTATGCGTAGTCCGGCCGGACGTGTTCAACCATAACATTGAAACCGTGCCGCGATTGTATGCCAAAGTTCGCCCGGTGGCCGATTATCGGCGCTCATTAGGCGTTTTGTCATACGCCGTAGGCAAGGGACTTATGGCCAAATCGGGGCTTATGCTAGGTCTTGGCGAAACGGAAAACGAGATCAAAAAAACCCTTATGGATTTGAAATATGCCGGCTGTAGGTTGCTCACCCTGGGGCAGTATTTGGCACCGTCCAAAGATCATATGCCGGTGGCGCGTTATGTCCCGCCGGAAGAATTTGAGATGTGGGCCGAAACCGCCCGCGGCATGGGGTTTACATCCGTGGCCTCCGGCCCGTTGGTAAGAAGTTCATATCGTGCAGAGGAGATGATGGATGCAATCCAAAGCGCATCCGGAAACCATCAAATCAGAAAGGTAAGCTGATGGGAACAAAACGTTTTATCGTTGAAATAGGCACAGGGGCGGATTTGCACGGGGAAGATGTTACCAAGGCGGCTTGCAGGGCTGTAAAAGACGCCATTTCCAGAAGCTGTCTGTGCGGATTGGTGGAAATTCTGGGAATCGAGGATCTGAAAGCCATCCAAGTGGATATTTTGGTGGCCTGTCCGAAACCGGATAAGCTGGACCTGGAGCAGGTAAAGGCCACTGTTCCCATCGGACAAAAAACCGCCCGCGCGGTTGAAGGGGGGATGAACGCCAAGGGGCTTTGTGTGCCCAATTTCGCCCCGGACTGCGATCAAATCGTCGTGGCCAACGCGGCTGTGACGGTTTTCATCCCGGCGAATTAGAAACGCTTTTTGGGAAAGGAGGGATAGCCCAACGCAGAGAAATTGATGGTATTTTGTGCCGCTGTTTTGTCAACCTTCAAAAGGCTTCTGCAAAATAGGGTTTTAGGGAGCATCGACTGCCCTTTGTAGCAGGGCTAAAGGAGGAAAAAGGAAATACAAAGAAAAAGTAAGTTTTA